>NZ_LR877185.1:2907485-3218979 GCF_903995135.1 Pseudoalteromonas sp. 3J6
TTAGTACTATGAAGCAAAGCGGCCCACTAGCGGCAATAAGTGTATGCAATATAGCAGCACCCGCTATTGCTTCACAACACAGCAATAGTAAGTGGCAAATTAGCCGCAGTGCGTTAAAAACTCGTAACTCAGATAATCAACCCGATGCATGGCTCAAAAATGTTTTATTAAACTTTGAACAACGTAAGCTCAATGGCGAGCCTATAGCAAGCATAGAATATCAAGAGCAAAGACCGGATGGCTGGTATTTTGTAAAAGCGATCCCTACTCAAAAAGCGTGTTTGGCATGTCATGGCAGTCACATTGCCCCCGCAGTTTCTAAAAAAATAGCGACTTTATACCCTAATGATCAGGCAACTGATTTTAAACTGGGTGACATTCGTGGCGCCTTTATCGTTAAAAAGCCGATTAAAAAGCACCAACAGTAATTACGTCATTAAGCACTCGCTGCGTTTCGTTTTTTGTGGGCAACATATAAAGTATACGGCAACATTACGAGCTGATTTAATATGATAGCTAATATTAGCGCAAACAATAACGCACTGGTGGTTAAAGGAATACCTAACTTAAAGTTATCAAGTGTATTTTGTAATCTGTCGAAACGCTCAGGGGAGAATATATACAGCAATTTTTGCACTAAATTACCTTGCTCGAATAGCTTCATACCTTGATTTAAGTCAGCAAATAGCATCAAGGTTTGCTGTTTTTGTTCTGCATCTGCTCTGACACTCGGTTCAGTATTTGCTAAATGACGGTTTATCATTGCTTGTGTGCTAGAAAATTTATATTGCTTTGCTGTATCTGCATAGCCATCAACTTGCCACTTGGTCGCATGATACAAGCCCGCTAAATGTTGTTGGTAATGATCACTCAACTGCGGTAGTTGCAATGAAATAATAAAAGCACAAGCAAATATTAATTTATCAAGTATGTTAACGATCATCATCATCCTTTGTGCTACTTTGATTTAAACGTTTAGATGGTGTTTAAGGCCAGTTGACCTTTTGAGGTTAAATTTGCAAGGACCTAGGTATGTCACAATATAATAATTAAGTAGTATTGTAGATAGGTGGTACCATCACCCTTTGCTCAATCGCTTTGCAAGCACTAGTATTCTCTACATAAGCTCAAAAACCATAATACTTAACGTGATAAAGTTTATATAGGTATGGCTTCAATAGCAAAGCGCTTGAAGTGTTATAGGTATGCTCTTTACTTTAATGTTGCCAAAATAGCAACAGCTTTATAGATAAACCGGAGCTTATAACTGAAAAAACTCACTATAACCAGCATAAAGTATTAATTACCTCTCCTAAATCCCCCCTTTAATTCTAGTGATTTTTACACTATATTAAAAGATAATTAAGTGTCTGTTAATATTGAGAAAGAGTTTGTGGAAACGAATAACAATAACACCACTGTTGAAGATAATCCAACCGAAGACCAAAAGAAGTTTTTCCTCGATTTACTTCCTGGAAAGATGATCGATATACAATTTAACAACCCTATTCAAGTTCGCTTTAAGCTTACTTTAATTGGCTATGACACCGGTAAATATTTAATATTAAAATACCCTGCTCAAGCAGGTAAGAACGATTACAGCGATATTTTAGTTGAAGGCAATGGCGCTATTGTCCGTTATATCATTGAAGATGAACGCGGTGAATGTGTGGCTTTTTCAACCAGCATATTAGCAATTTCATTTCGCCCAGAACGATTAATTTATTTAGCTTACCCTAAAAAAATTGAAAGCCGTCAGCTGCGAGAAACAAGCAGGCTACCAACTCATATCCCAGCTAAAATAAGTTTACACAAAGGTGATGTAGACGCCGATAGTAAGAGCTTATTGCATGGGTTAATCATTGATATTTCACCCAGTGGCTGCCGCTTTGCGATACATGTGAGCTCTGGATTTGTTGCGCTAAAAAAACGCCAAGTATTTGTGCATATTTTGTCACCAATAGACAATAAGTCTGTCATAGTCACGTCCTATATCAGAAATAATCAAATGAAGGGTAATCGCCTAAGTGTTGGTATCGAGTTTGATGCATCAGAGCAAACGAAGCTAAATGAGCTACTCGAAGCGTATTCAATTGATATAGATTAGAAAAACCACAAACGAATTAAGGCTAACATATGCTTGGTTAGCCTTCATACCCACTGTTTTATTACTCTAAAGGTTTTAAGAACCGCTCTGTCCTAGGTAAGTAATAGTTATCGTAATCAAGCGATACAATCACACGCTCGGCTTTACCTAGTAGTTCATCACGTGGGATGAGCCCTATCACTCTAGAATCGGCACTATTATCGCGGTTATCACCCATAGCTAAATAGTAATGTTCAGGAATTGTTATTTCATCAAAGCTCGATAAACGTGATCGTGTATTACTAACGCGGATTGAATGCTTATAACCATTTAAGTTTTCTATTTTATCTGAAGAAGTCGTATTACTTTGCAAATTTGTGTAATTAAGCTTTTTACCATTGATTATGAGTTGATTATTTTTAAGTACAATAGTATCTCCAGGTACACCTATTACGCGCTTGATCAAGCGGTTATCCGCTACTTTCGAGTCAAATACAATAATATCGCCAGTTTGTGGGTCCGCCATTCTCAACAGGGATACATGCGTGAATGGTATACGTAAATCATACGCCATTTTATCGGTAAGGATTCGGTCGCCTTCTTCAATAGTCGGTTTCATTGAACCTGTTGGTATTTCGTACCAATCGGCGACGGCACTACGAAATACACTCATTAAAATAATGAATACAATTAAAGAGCGATTATTTTTCCAAAATTTATAAAGTTGCTTCATGTTTTGTCTCTGCTATGGGTTAAGTATTTATTTGACTGTATAAACGCAGAGCCGTTCAAAGGAGTGTGTAACAAAACATGTTTAATGATAGAGACATGTATAAAACATGTCTCTAAAGATGGTTTACTGCTGATTTAACTTGTCTTTCGCTTCTTGTACTTTTGCAAAATCAAGCCCTAATTCATCAGTAGCTTCTTTAATCAAATGCGGTTGAGTCATCACTACAGCCATTAATTGCTGAAGTTTTTCTGGTGGTATACCCAGCTCTTGCACTAATGCCATAGCCATCATTGGGTTTTGGGTAAATGCTTCAAACAACGCGGCTACTTTTTCATCACTGACGTTGTGCTCTTTTAATATTGCAATAATAGGATTCATTATTTGCCTTAATATTTTATAGTGTTCACTAAATTATATGGGCGCACAGCCTAATTAACAATATTAATCCTGCTATGCTCATGTACGTTACTCAACCAGCAAAACCACTTTACCGGAATTTTCGTTGCGCTCTAAAATGGCATGAGCCTCACTAGCTTGTTGCCATGGCATGGTTCTATAAATATTAAAGTCATAGTTCTGGTTGGCAATATCATCGTAAAAACGCGCGACAAAGGCATCTCTCAGAGCGCGTTTAAACTCAATACTGCGATTACGAAGTGTTGATGCATGAAACGAAATCCGCTTTTGTAATAAACGTGCAAAGTCTACCTCTGCAAAGCGCCCGTCTAAAAATGCCAGCATAATAATCTGACAATCCATTGCGGCCACTATGGCATTTTTATTTAAATAGCTACCAGAAACAGGGTCAACAATTGCGTTTGCAGTGAGCTTATGTGATTTCATATACTCAACAAAATCAGTGGTTTTATAATTAATTACGTGGTCAGCACCCAACCTTTTAGCATGTTCACATTTTTCATCCGAACCTGCGGTAATCACTACTTGTGCACCAGCACTTTTTGCCATCTGAATAGCCGCACCACCAACACCACTAGCACCTGCATGAATAAGCGCCGTTTGCCCTGATTGTAACTTGCCTAATTCAAATAGCGCACCAAAGGCTGTTAAATACACTTCGCTTATAGCGGCACCTTGCGCCATAGAGATATGATCAGGCAATATCATTAACTGCTGCGCATCTACTGCGACATATTCACTGTAAGCGCCACCAGCACATAAAGTAAAAATACGCTTACCGAGCCATTTAGGGTCTACCTCACTGCCAAGCTCACACACGGTGCCTGCACACTCAAGTCCTAAAATAGGGCTATCCCCTTCAGGGGCAGGATACTTACCTTGACGCTGCATACAATCAGCGCGGTTAACCCCAATCGCTGCCACTTTTACCAGCACTTCATTATTGTTAACCTTCGGTTTATCGGTTTTCGAAAACGCTAACTGCTGCTCATGATGTGAAATGTACTGCATAAGTCTCCTTGTATTGGGTTTATTTGATTTTTCGCCACACTTCGGCTTCAACTAGCTGGCCATTTTCTGTAAGAGAATGATGCCACAAATTCCCTTCAACTTTATAATCAAAAGCCATGGTTTTACCCATCAATGATGCAATATTGCCATACTCAAAGGTTTCAATAAATTGCCCATCGTTTAATTGGTACTGGCCACCACCAGCATAACTAAATTGGCCATTTTTTTCTGTGATATAGCTAAAGTGTGTTGCTGTTACTAATTTGATTGAAGTTATCTCTGGGGCTTTAGCGCTGACAAACCCATCTTCTACCGCGTATTTTCCTTGAACAAACTCCCATGTACCTAATAGGGGATTGGCAAATACAGAGTATGGCAATAAAACTAAGCAAGCGAGTATAGTAAATTTCATCATAATCCTTATCGTGTTAACTGTGCCTGAAGAAACCAACTCAGCGTTAATTTACTGACATAGTATTAAAACGCCAACTTTGCTTATAAGGGTATACATCCGGAAGCTGGCCTTGCTCAATTCCTTGCTGGGTCATTTGCCAGTACTTTGCTGTAAATAAGTCACTATGGTAATGATTAAAGTGGTTAAACGCGCTGTTACTGGCACTAAAAAACACTTTAAATTGACTGGGAAATATATCATTTTGATCTATATCAAAATAGCTGTGTGAGCTTAATTCTTCTAACGCGTTTTGTGTATTTGGCACGTCTCTAAAATTGCAATCGGTAAGAGGGCAAATTTCATCATAATCATAAAATACTACTCGCCCCCAACGCGTTACGCCGAAGTTTTTCATCAGCATGTCACCAGCAAAGATATTAGCACTGGCAAGCTCTTTAATCGCTTTACCATAATCAATCATCACCTGCTGCAGTGATTTACTATTACACTGATTAATATACAAATTAAGCGGTGTCATTTTTCGTTCAACGTAAACATGTTTTAGTATTAAGGCTTTGCCGGAAATGACTAAGCTATCGCCAATATGTTTTTTCATTTGTATTAGCAGTTCATCACTAAAACGGCTTAAGTCAAATGCAAGGTATCTAAATTCATGAGTATCAACTAATCGCCCTACTCTGTCAGCTTGTTTTACGAAGTTATATTTATCTTTTACTTGTTGTTTAGTTGCTGTTTTTGGGGCACTAAACTTATCTTTTATTACCTTGTATACATAATCTAGGCCGTCAATGGTAAAAACTAGCATCACCATACCCGGAGTCCCTGGCGCTAGATGGTACGTGTATTCTTCGGGACTACTTTTAGTCGTATCTACTTTATAACGATAAAATTCGGTTTTTGCATGTTTAATAAAACCAATCGCATTAAATAATTCAAAACGTTGTTTGTGAGGCATTAATACACTGAGGTAGTCAACATAACGAGCAGGTTGGTCGGTATCTACCATAAAATAGGTACGTGCGAAGCCAAATAATAAACTAAGTTGATCAGCCCCCATCATTACAGCATCAATTGTAAGCCCATCGGGGGTATTTAAAATAGCAATTGCAAAGGGCATGTTATCTCCATTTTTTGCAATACATCGCCCTATGACATAACACGCCTTATTACGATAAAAATGCGAATTGGCGTATTCAATATAACCGTCATTTAAGTTTATTAATTCGTATACTTGTCGACATTGCTGCTGAGCACCTTGCGTTAACGTTGCTTGTAGCTTAGTTAAATCACTACTTAAATCTTTAAAGGGGACTCTAAACACTTGCTCATTTAATAAGGCTTTAATTGCCTGATCAAACCCTTCTTTTAAGGAGATACGACTTACAAGCCCTTCATAGGAGCGCGGCTGACCTCGGTATTTTGCTTTTAATACAAATAAGTGAACTGTGCGAATTTTTTTATCATCCCAAATAGCGCCAAAAGTAGAATTAAAAAATGTATGCGCAATGGGCTGGTTTTCATGCTCTTTTACCATCTCACCATAAATATTTTTTGCCCGCTGCCATGTTTGAGGGCAGTTCAATTCATCATAAGCAATCACTCTAACGGCTTCACTTACTTGCTTTACTTGGCGTTCATACACTTGTAAGCGCTCTCGCATTGCTGCTTGCACCTCATGGTACTGGCGTTGTTCAAAGCGACTTTGTGCCCCTAAGGTGATATTTAAAAATTGTGCAAACATAGCCTCAAAGCCTGCAAATATCGCTCGGGCTAACTGAGTGGCGATAACAGATTGTACCGAATTATGTTGAGAGGTTAATGGCGTACTTGGCATGATTTAGGCGCTTCTATTTTTAGCAATTATGCTGATTATTTTTTATTAGAGGTTTACACCTTAGCAAGCACACTTTAATTTAGGTAATTAATACAGCAAATAAATAAAATTGATCATATGAATATAAGAAATGTCGACCTCAATTTACTCGTCTATTTAAATGTATTAATAGATGAAAAAAGTGTATCAAAAGCAGCTAATAAGCTTGCTTTAACCCAACCTGCGATGAGTAATGCGTTAAAACGTTTAAGAGATTTATTTGATGATCCTTTGCTGGTGCGAGCTGCGGGCTCTATGACTCCCACAGCCAAAGCACTGTCGCTCAAACCTGAAATTGAAGCACTGCTTAAAATGGCAGAGGAGATCACTCAGCCAAGTGAGCAGTTTAACCCAGCAACTGCGCAAGTTACATTTCGTATTATGGCAAACGATTATTTAGAATCGACCCTCATCGCCCCCTTTATTTGCGAACAACTAGCTAAAAACCCAGGCATTGACTTTGATGTGCTAAGCCCCAGCGATGTAAATTTACAAGATATGGAAAAAGGCACAATTGATTTGGCAATAAATCGCTTTAATGGCCTCCCGCGCTCTTTTCATCAGGCAACTGTATGGCGAGATAATTATTGTTGTTTAACCCATCCAAATAATGCTTTTTTAACGGATGCTCACTTAAATCAATATCTACAAAGCGAGCATATATGG
The DNA here is from genome assembly GCF_903995135.1 of Pseudoalteromonas sp. 3J6. Classification (GTDB taxonomy): domain Bacteria; phylum Pseudomonadota; class Gammaproteobacteria; order Enterobacterales; family Alteromonadaceae; genus Pseudoalteromonas. The sequence goes on from NZ_LR877185.1 coordinate 2,914,687, forward strand.
GTTAACCGCGCAGGATGGGGGCCAGAGCCCGCGGTAACTAACAAATCAGGAAAACAAAAATTAGGCTGGGTAGATGAAGCTTTGTGGCAATTAGAACAAACCCGTAAAATACGCGTATTCACTCGCCATTACATGATTGCCAGCTTACTGTGTCAATCTGAGCAACTCATAGCAACGCTACCCCGTCGTCAAGCAAAACTATTAACTAGTCACACTAATTTAGTGATTAGCCCAGTACCATTTCAAGTTGTCCCTATAGAAGTAAAAATGATATGGAGCCCGTTATTACACCACACACCAGCGCATCAATGGCTTAGACGTGAGTTATTGGCGTTCGCAAATACAGTGGTTGATAGGTAACATATAAAAATATTGATTAAATCAATATCAATTATTGAAAACAACAATTTCATTAATATTACACTTAGCGCTACAGTGAAGTTAAGCCAACAAACTAAGAGTAATAATTATGCAAACATCAGCAAGCTTCACACAACAAGACGGGTTATTCATTGATGCAAATTTACATCAATTCATTGAACAACAATTATGCCCAAATACGCAGCTTGAGACGGGTCACGTTTACCAGTCACTTGCCACATTAGTTGATGAATTCGGCTGTAAGTGTCGTAAAAATAAACATCAAGAAAACGATATTCTCGACGTAAACACTTTATTAAGTGCCTATCAACGTAAAAGCCATCCTCATTGCCATGTTGATGCACAAACAACCGAAGCTGTATTAGATGAATACTGCTGTCAAGTACCAGCCATTATTGTAGTTGCGTTAATGGATACGCTCAGTGGCACTGTATGTGACGAGCCAAGTGCACATGAGCTTTATCACAGAGCAGCAGAGCTAACAGAGCGTCCATGTGTTCATCGTCAAGCAACCGCTAACGCTTCAGCAGCTTAACATGCAGTCGTTTAAAAGTGCTCGATAACCTTACTAGCAAATTGTTTGCAGCTTAAGGTTGTCGAGTTATGATTTGAATGAGCCAAATCAAAAGTTACCTGGCCACTGGCAAATGTAGTTTCTAAGGCGCTTTCGATTAAACGTGCCGCTTCATCCCATCCCATAAATTTTAGCATTAGCACCGCGCTTAATAAGCTACTACTTGGGTTTGCCTTATCTTGACCAGCTATTCGCTCGAACGTGCCATGGGTCGGCTCAAAAAAAGCCACCTCTGTATTTAAATTGGCGGCAGGCATAATCCCTACCCCCCCAACCTGTGCACTGAGCATATCGGCTAAAAAGTCACCATTTTGATTTGTGGTAGCCACCACATCAAATTGCGCAGGATCCATCAAGCATTGCTGCAACATATTATCGGCAATTACTTCTTTAATAATCAAGGGGGGTAAATCGATTCGTTCTATTTCAAGCCAACGCCCATTTTCATGTTCTTTGGCATTATATTCTTGTTTTGCGAGCGCAAAGCCCCAGCGTTTAAACGCCCCATCGGTAAATTTAAGAACATTACCTTTGTGCACTAACGTAAGTGACTCTCTCTCATTTTTAAGGGAATAATTAATGGCAAAGCGTATTAATCGCTCTGACCCTTCTTTAGATATATTTTTAATCCCTATACCACACTCTTGAGCGAAACGAAGACGGGTTACGCCCATTTCTTCACACAAAAAATCGAGCACTTTTTCACTTTCAACACTCCCCGCCTGCCATTCAATTCCTGAATATACGTCTTCACTGCTATCGCGCAACACAGTAATATTAGTGGTAAAAGGGTTTTTTAATGGCGTGGGTAAAGCACTAAAGCCTTTTATAGTGCGCATATTAACAAATAAATCCATTTCATGGCGAAGCGCAACATTAAGAGAGCGAAAGCCACCGCCTAAAGGTGTGGTTAGCGGCCCTTTTATAGCAATTTTGCATTCACGTACTGCATTAATGGTTTCTTGAGGGAACCAGTCGCCATCATAAAGCTGGGCCGCTTGTTCACCATTATACACCTGCATCCAATGTATCTTACGTTCCTTGCCATAACAATGTTCTATGGCAGCATCCACTACTTGACGCATTACTGGCATCACATCTAAGCCAACACCATCACCGTCAATATAGGCAATAATAGGTTGTTCGGGTATATGCCACTGTCCTTGATCATCAATGTGAATATTGTCGCCATTGTCTGGCACCTTAATATGTTGATACTGCATACGTCCTCCTACAAGAGAATATATTTAAGCATGCATAACCCTACTTGTCTTCATAACAAAGCGTATAGCGGTTATTCAACGATAAAATGTAAAATTTAAGGTGCTTTTTTAACGGTTAAAATAACGTCAATCGCATTGAGTAGAGCCTCAACTTGTTGTATGTCGAAAGCGTCAGGTGAAGACTTTAAGTTTGTTTCAAAATCAACAGCCTGTTTATACAACGCTTTGCATTCAAACATTCCAGCCGTTCCTTTGATCATATGCACGCTGCGTGCAAAACCCGTTATATCACCCTGCTTAAATTGAGACACTAACGTGTCTTTTTGTTTATTTAACCCTTTAATATATTCCTGCTTGAGTAGTGCAAACTCCTCATCGGGTAGCTTAATGTTCTCGCATATATCAATATCAAGATAACTTGCAATTTTACTACTAAAACAGCTTCTATCTATAGGTTTGGCAATATGATCAGTAAAACCTTGTTTTAAATAGCGATCAATTTCATGCTTCATCGTGTTAGCAGTGAGCGCCACAATGGGTGTTGTTACCCCTGTTGCTTGTATAATCTTAATTGCTTGCTCACCATCCATAATTGGCATTTGAATATCTAATAAAATTAAGTCGAAGCTTTCATCCATCGCTGCTTGCGCTGCATCTCGACCATTTTCAACAGCGACAACGGTTAACCCCATCCGCTCTAAAATTCGCTTAATAAGCTGACGATTTTCTGGATGGTCTTCAGCCACAAGTACTCTACCCACTAAATTTCGCTGACTATTATTTGAAAATAGTTCTTTAGTTTGTGGCTTACGTATATCGTCGAATGTGTTAACCCATTGCGTATGTTCGGTTGTATTTAACTCCATAGTAAAGCAAAACTCACTACCCCTACCTACCACAGAAAATACAGTAATATCGCCATTTAGTTTATTTGCTAAGCTTTTTGATATATTTAAGCCAAGTCCAGTACCACCGTATTTACGAGAAATGGACGAGTCAGCTTGGTGAAAGGGAGTAAACAAGTCTTTTTGCTCACTTTCAGTCATTCCAATGCCCGTGTCTTCAACTTTAATTATTAGTTGCTTTTGATTGCAACTCACCGTCAGCATTATGTAACCCTGGGTAGTAAATTTAAGTGCATTGGTTGCTAAATTTAATAATATTTGCCTAAGTCGAGTTGGATCTGAGACTATCCAATCTGGTAATGGAAATTGATAATCAACTTTGAATTTTAAGCCTTTATCGCGGATTTGCTTTCCTAGTAATGATTCAATTTCAGCAATAGTGGCAAACAAATCCGTTTCAACTAATTCTATCTCTAAACGGTTAGCCTCAATTTTCGACATATCCAAAATATCGTTAATTAGCCCAAGTACATGACGACTGTTTTGCAAAATCACCCTGATCCCATGATTTCTTTCATGAGGCTGTATATCACCTAAAATTATCCCATCAGCATAACCAATAATGGATGTCATTGGGGTGCGGATCTCATGGCTCATGTTAGCTAAAAATCGACTTTTAGCTTCACTTGCATCACGAAGCTCTTCCGCCAATTGTTGTAACTCTTGGGTACGCAGTTCGACCTTGTGTTCCAAATTTTTAGTCAGTTCAACATTCTGATGATGCAAAATACTGAATTTATTTGCGACAGCAAAAGCAAGTAATACTGCATCGAGCGCTGTGCCAATAAGTCCAAGTAAATAGAGATCCATTTTTATTGGCTCAATAAGTCCTAGATTAGTTAAATTGCCAACCATATTAGGAATGGCCATAGCCAAATAGGCGAGAACAAAATAGCGAGCTGGTTTAAAGCCACTGATCCAGCTTCGTATACCAACAACCATACCTAGAGATAAAGTTGCCCCTGTTACTAAAGTGGCCCAAATAAAGCCAAAACCAGGCCAAACCATTGCAAAAGGTGCGCCTGCGGTGGCAACAATGCCTAAGTAGATTGATAATCGAGATAACTTAGGAGACGTGTCTTTTAATTTAAGTAAGCTGTTAAAAAATAAAATATTTGTGATGGGAATTAAAGTAAAACCTAACCAATGAAAATGGGCATTGTAAAAACCAAAAATTTGATCCGGTATATGAAAAAACTGACTCCAAGCCAACACCCAGCATGCTGTGAACATGGCGTAGTACAAATGGGTTTTATCTCTATCACCCAAGTAAATAAGAAAATTGTATAAACCTAACGCAATACCAACCCCAAAGCACAGCAACATAATCATGTTGTCTGAGGTTTTTCTTACAAAAAAATCGTCATAAGATGAAAGCACTAATTTTGGTGGAGTATAAAAATATTCACTTTGAAATTTTGCAATTAATACGTAAGAACGATTAGGCGTCAGCTTAACTTTATTCCCATAGTGAAATGCAAACTCATTTGGGTAACCCCCCCCAGTGACATACTGCTTTATTGGTTCATCAAAGTTCGATATATCATAAATCCGGGTTTCGATTTTTGAAAGTAACGTGTTATACGGATAGAGCACCAGTTCATCTAAATCTGTTTTATTTTCAAGTGCTATGACAAACCAAAAACTACCACCAAAAAACGATGTTCTTGATTGTGGTTGTTTATCTTCAAGCCACATTTCTATTTCACTGTGGTTACGGGGAAAAGTACCACTCGTTACCTGAAATACATGACCCTGACCGAGCAAATCAGTATCTTGTTGTTTTAAAGTATAAACAATAGGAGCGAGTGTATCTGCCGGCGCTAAATTGCTAAAGCACAAAAATATACAATATAAAAATAGCTTTAGAACTGCCTTCATTGGCATACTTCGCACCTTAATTTAAAGACTAAAATTAAAACTGATAACTAACATCTAAACCAAAACGCCTGCCTTCACCTTTAAAGTCTTCAAGCATGCCAAGGAAAGAGCTTAAATCAAATTTTAAGTGGCTATATTGCGTACCAAATAGGTTTTTTCCCCAAATAGCAATCGCCCAGTTATCATGTTGATACTGTATGTTTGCGTTAAAAATACTATAGCCATCTTGCATAGCATAAGGGTTTTGATTCTGATCAAAATAATAGTCGGATTGATAATCAACTAATAATTGCGTTATTAGTGGGTGATTCGCCAACTCAAGCGTGTATTCAATGCCTGCACTGAGGTTCCATTTTGAGGTAAACGGCAAGCGATTATCTGATAATGCGTTACCTAAAGGATCAACATATTCTTCAAACTCTGCATGGGGTATATAACCCATAGCAAACTTAACATTCAAATCACCGGTCAGCCAATACTCAAAATCAGCCTCTAGGCCATATATAGTCGAATCTGCCACATTTTCTAATAATTGAATAGGCGGGCTCTGATCAGATACTGAAGGCTGATTCATAAACACCTGTTGGTCATTATAATCATAATAAAATGCAGCCCAATTAAATCGCATGCCCAACTGTGGCCACCAAGACTTTGAGCCAATTTCATGTGAGTTCAATCGTTCTTTTTGATAATCAGCAAGCTGTGCTTGTTCAACCGATGATAAAAACCCACCGTTATAGCCTCCGCTTTTTGCGCCATTAGCAAATCGATAATAGGCATAGGTCGCATCATCCAGCTTAACGTTCACAGCCAACTGACCAGAAATGCCATTATCTGATTGCTCTCCCTGAACACGATAAAATGGCACCTTAACTCCGGTTAAATCGTTAGGGTCTAAAATAATATTAAGCTGGGATGTTGAGTCGTAATCTAAAGACTCATAAGAATAACGAAGCCCAGCGGTAATTAGCCAATCTTGGTTTAATTGATAGTCAAGTTGGGTAAACGCTGCAATGCTCTTTGTTATTATCCTATTATCATAGAAAAAAGTAGCGGTTAAATCTGTCTCTAAAATGCCTCGATAATCTCGCAAAATATCATTTACATTGTCTTGAATAATAGACTCATCAGCATAATAAATTCCCGTTGTAAGAAAATGCTCTGCGAGCTGAGATTGCAACCGAAACTCTTGCGTTACTAAATCAGTATTTAAACCTAAATTGCCTTCACATAACCGTGCTGGAGAGCCATCACAGTTAAAGGCATGATCACGCTTTAACTTGTTATAGCTAGTTAGTGAAATAAGCTCATTGTGTGTATCCAATTGCCAATTAACATGGGCACTCCCTCCCTTACCATCGGTTTTATGTGGCGAATTATTATTAACGCTTACTGTATAAAAATCATCACTGCCATCATTAAATCCAAAGTTATCAAAACAGGTGGTTGAACCTGCTTGTGCTGGCGAGCACCGCTCTCCAGTCAGCGGATTAGCAATAACCCCAATACTGCCAACAGGCTGAACTATGCCATCCCAATCAGAAATATGCCCTTTTATCAACAACTGGACAGTGTCAAAGTCAGCTAAAAAAGATACTCGACCATTTGTTTGCCGCATGCCCGCTGTTGGTGAATCAGCAAAAATATTGTTTGTAGAATAATCATAATTTTGATGGTTTAGCGCAACACGAACGGCTGTGTTTTCTCCAATAGCTGAATTAAACATAGCATCAACACTGGTTGCATTATTATTAGCAACACCTGTACTTAAATAACCACTTTGTTCAAACTCAGGGCGTTTAGAGCGGATTAAAATAGCCCCACCAGTGGAATTACGACCAAATAAAGTTCCTTGAGGGCCGCGCAAAATGTCAATCTGCTCAATATCAAACAAGTTAACAATTTGGTTACTGGCAGAGCCCACGGCTATTTCATCAACATACATAGCCACCGGCGATGTATTAGCTGTATTGTAATCAACTAATCCAACACCACGAATATTAACCGCTGGCGGTGTACCTTCCGCCGCGTTTTGGCTAATTTTTAAATTAGGGGCAAATACAGATAACTCTGTTGAGTCTTTAACCTGTTGCGCTTTGAGATCATCCCCTGTTACTGTGCTAACAGAAATGCCGACTTCTTCAATTTTTTGCGCTCTTTTTTGCGCATAAACCTCAATGATTTCCATATTAGGCTGATCATCACTTTTACCCTCTACAACAACTTTCGCCTGCAGTGGTAGTAAAAAACCTGGTAAGCATACCAACCATATATTTTTATTCAGAAGCTTGCCTTTATTTTTCATTTCACGTGACCTTTACGCTAAATAAATGTAAACAACATGTTTAACTATATACTAATCAACCGATTAAAGCTGTGCTAGAAGGGTATTTTAATTTTTGATAACTGCAAATGCATTTTCGCCACTAATGTGTTGTGGGTAACCCACCATTGCTCTGGCTGTTTGCATACCCGCCATAACAGCCGCTTCAACACAACCGGCATTAACACCCGTTTTAATCCAGTCTCCGGTAATAAAAAGGTTTGTAAATTTTGTTTCATCTGTCGCCAGTCGATACTTACTTGAACCAGCAACTGACAAAACATAACGCTCACTTGGGTCAACGTTTACTCGCCAGTATTGAGCATTTAATCGTTCATCCCCTGATGACGATATTTCATATAATACAGACCAATCAAACTCATTATTTTGATATGCAAGCGGCCATAAAGACTGCATGTTTTTTTCTAGTATTGCTTCTAGGTTTACCTTTACTTGCGATTTAACCTGTAGAGGAAATTGATGTTCACTTTTTGGTGGATAGTGCTCACAAGGAAAAACACTGCAAAAATAAGCAATGTTTTTAGGAGGACAATCAGTAGGCCATTGCTCTTTGTCGACTAAATTCATCATTGCCGCCCACGTATCAAATGGTTCGCTAAAGCCACTTAGAATTGGGCCTTCTTTACTCTTTGGAATATATTGCCAGCCTAATTGCTCGTCTGTTTTATTAAGCCATAGTTGGGCAGCTTGGGTTGCCACCGTTTTGACTTGCTTTGCTTGTGCTGCAAATCTAGTATCCCACGCTAATAATGAAGGGCATAAGTGCTCAAGTGACGCCACAGATACACCCAACACAATTCTGTCAAAATCTTCTTTGTAGTTTAATTTTTTTATTGGCAGTGGCTGCCCAAAATGGTTTTCGTATTGAGACGGCCAATCTGACCAAAAAGATTCTAAATTAATATCATGCTGCTTTAATAGTGCGGCTTGTTCACTATTAATTTGCGCATAAAGTGGTTCACTTGGCCAACAAGGTAGTTTTTTAACATTAACCAGTGGTTTATACTCTGCGTCTGAGAGCAAAGAAACTTGTTGCTGAAGCTCAATGCTCTCGACAAAACTCTCTCCTTGCTCACTTAGGCTGGGAGTCAGGTTTTGCAATTGATGAAAATACTCAAACTTAACCCCTCTTTTTTTAAGTAATTCGTACAAGGGAGCAAAGATGACATCGCCCATCCCCGCTTGCATTTTCCACATGACCCCTCCGCGGTAACACAGCGCGATGCGTAACATAGCCAGTGATGCGACACCAGCCTCAACATTGGGCTTACTTAGGTCACCCGCAGGGTACGCAAACACCAAATCATAAAACCCTCGTATGGGCGCCGAATTAGCACTGTATTGCTCGTTTGCCCCATTTCTTATAAGCCATTGCCTAAAATCAAATTTATTTATAACCTCAAACCCATCTCGATATACTTTGTCTTTTACCAAACCAACTAGCATTGCAATAGCAAGGTCTGCGCAAATATATAATCGTCTAAGCTGCGCATTATTGTCTAACAACTCAATCATTTCGCTATTAAGCCAGCGCTTTAGTTTTCTAACTATATACCAAATAACAAGGCCATCTTTTTTCTCATGTACTTGGGGGTTTAATGTATTGTCGGCGTGGGCAAACTTATTTAACGTATTAATTAATAAGCTTGGAGTAGAAGCAACTTCACTCGAATATTGTTTTATATCATCAGCAAATTGTTGCCAAGCATCTTCGGTATCATCAACCAAATCTGTTATTTGTTGGTGCAAATGCCGTAATAAAGATTGATCTCGTGATTTTTTTGTACTTAGTTGTATATTTTTATTGGCTTTTTTTGCTGCTGACTGTAAATCAAATATCCACTTTTTTAGCCAAGCTAGGGTCATTTTAATAAAATCCCATGGCGTTATATCTAAACTTCCATCAGCAGGGTTCCCAGGAAGTAATGGGAAATCAATTGGCCATGTTTGCCATTGGTCATCAATATATTCTTCTAAGGCTATAAAGCTATGCGGTTTTAATGCTTGCTGCCATGTAGATAAAGGTGAATCGGCTGGCCGTTGTAATTTAGTGTAAACCGTTTCTATTGTTTTAAAGCTATTTACATAAGCACCAAACCAAACATGTAAGCCATGCTCTTCAATACGCTGCCCGCTAGCCGCATTACGACCACTTGCTCCTTTACCACCCAAACGCCAGCCTTGTTGGTATACTGTGATAGTTCGATGCTGTTGCCAGTCACTTTGCTCAGTCAAATACAATGCAGCAGTCATAGCCGATACACCGCCACCAATTATCACGATTTTTTCTTGGTTCATGGTAAATCCTTCTAAGCAATTTAAATTTTAGTTGCGGCTAACTGGTCAAAGTCCATTTGCACATAAAAAGGTAAATGCAACGCTTGACTACCTAACTTTAGACCAAACATGTCGGCAAGTGGGAAACTGTCTAATTTATTGAGGTGTAAAGTAAACTCTGGCTTTAAAAATTTAAAATGGTGTATTTTTTTAATCTCAGAGGGTGAGTGCATTACGCTTTGGTATACCGCTGAATCACCGCTGCCATCAGGAAATTGTTTTAACAATATTTGATCCATTTGTGGATTAACAAAGCCACTCAATAGCTGCTTTAATAATGAAAAATCAATACCTAAATGTTTGCGAGAAAACAAATTTGCTACTTGCTCGCCAAAGTCATCAATAATAGATAAGAAATCGCTATCTTGGTGTTTAGAGTTCATAGTAATTGAAAATAACTCATGCATTTGTAGCTTAGATTCAGGAGAAAAATATTCGAAGCACTCTAAAGATATTGAAAAATTCGATAGCTCCGATACACAGCTGGGCATGGTGTAGTCACACAAATACTTATTATAGCCCCATGTTTCGCGACCATTAATAAGTGCATAAATGTTGTTAACACAGATAAAAGCTGGATACCAATATAAGTAGGTTATATCTTCATCCTCAACCTTAGCGACAGGCAACCAAATGATAATATCTGTTTCTTGCATCCAACCATGCTGATCGAATGGCGAGGTCATTGAGGCTATTTTTTCAATATCTGTAAATGTAATAAGTGCAAACTCGCCAAGTATTTTAAAATAAATATTACCCTCACCCCCTATGTTTAACGTTGAATCAATGTACTTTTGTGCTTTCTTAGATTCTATTTCAGCAAAAAAACCATACATATTCGCATTGTGCATACGACAAGGCGGCTTTGCTATTGGATTAGATAAAAAATGTTGATATGGCGCAGATAGTGAACTCATTTGACCCCCTCAGTTAAAAACTGAGTATAGTCAGATATATTTGAGTCTGTTGATCTTTACGAATTAATATTTATGGCTATTCGTGAATTCCACTCAATTCAAAGTATTTTAATAAATTGCTTGCAAAGAAAAATATTGTGGCGTATTATTGCTGCTTGGCTATAAAAAGCCCTAGCGGTTAACCTCTTTACCCTGATCCAGTAAGCCCCGCAAAACGTATATTCAAAAGCTAAGTTATTGTACGGCGAGAACCCCTATTAATACCTTGATGATTTATTTTTAATATCATCGTAAAAGTGTCATAAAGATCGTCAACACTGTAATGAAGCTAAACACAATTAGATTATTTATCATCTGTAATGTGCTTTAAGAAAAAGCCCAGAATAAATAACAAAAATAAAGTGAGTTTTATTATGTCATACAAATATAACGGATCTATGATCCAAATAGCACATCCAGTGCAATCAATTTCGGTTAACAAACATCGTGTAATCTTCAGCGATACACAAGGTTTGAAAAATGCATTGTTTCAAAAAGCAAGTGATGCACGTCAATTTGTAAAATGGCTGAAAGCCAGTTAATTATCATTTATAAGTGTTTAACTTATAAATAAATTAAAATGCCAGCTTTATGCTGGCATTTTACTTTTTGGTGTATTACTGACTACACTTAAATCCATGTTTATTTATTTGTTGTAGTGAAAATGCGGTTTTCGTGGATAATACTGTTCGTCTGTGTATTTTTAAGCACAAAGTGTGATGCCAGAACAATAAAATGGATAACGCATGACTTTGCGCCCTATTATATTTTGAGCGGTCCGGATAAATCTCAGGGCCGTGATGAAAGTATTATTTCGCTATTAGAGCAACAACTTCCGCATATTAACTTTGAACGTATCATTATTCCCTCTGGTAAAGTTATTCAGGAACTCGCTAACCTGCAATCAAATGCATGCGCATTATCACTTTATAAAAACAAATATCGAGAAGAACGTGTTTATTTCACGCATCAAAGCTCTACAGCTGGTCTTTCTCCATCTATTGCCATGCATCAAAAGCTGAGCATTTCGCTAGGTATTGAAAGCAGTAAATCAGTGTCGTTAACTAATTTATTAGTAAATAAAAAGCTCACCTTGGGTGTATCGATGAATCGCTCATACGGCAGTGAAATTGATAAAATAATTAATACCACACCTAATACAAATATTGTCATTAGACCTACTCGCGATACCCTCAGTACATTAACCTATATGCTTAACTTAGAGCGAATTGATATTTTATTAGGCTACCCCAGTGAGCATTATTATTTAGCAAAAACGATGGGGTTTAGTGACAATTTAACGCAGCGCATGCTGACTGAGGCACCAAAAATTAGTTACGGTTACATTGGCTGTACTAAAAACGAGCAAGGCGCAGAAGATATTGCCACACTCAATCAGCAACTCAAACTAATTAAGCAAACTGAAGACTATAAACAAGTATTAACTCGGTGGTTACCAAGTCACTTAAAATCAAAATTAGAAGCGCATTTACAATAAAAAAGCTAAGCGTGATAACGCTTAGCTTTAACTATAAAACGGTATTATTGACGAATACCTTCAATAAATAAACCAATATCAACGTGCGTTGACGCTGGGCCTAAATCGTAATCAATACCGTAATCGGCTAGTTTTAAGCTGGTTTCACCTTCAAAACCAACACGGTAACCACCCCATGGATCTTTACCTTCACCAATCTTATCAATTTCAAAACTAATTGTTTTAGTAATACCATGAAGGGTAAACTCACCGGTTACTGTGGCTTCTTCACCGTCTTGATCAAACTTAATTGCTGTACTTTTAAAGCTAGCCTGTGGGTATTTGCTTACATTTAAAAAGTCACCACCGCGTAAGTGTTTATCTCGTTCAGCATGGTTTGAATCTAGGCTTGTTGTGTCGATATTTACACTAATTTGAGATGCGTTTGGATTTTTAGCGTCGTAGTTAAACTGCCCATCAAAGGTGTTAAAACGCCCGTGCAACCAGCTGTAACCTAAATGTTTAATTTTAAAATTAACAAAGGCATGTGCTCCTTTGGTATCAATAACATAGTCTGCAGCACTAGCATGGGTAGCTGTCATAAACATCGCTGCTGATAACGCTGAAGTTAATAGTAACTTTTTCATTTTAAGCTTCCTTTTGTAATTTGATCATTCTAATTAATGTTTTATCTTTATCTATAAAGTGGTGTTTTAACGCACCTAAAATATGCAGCACCACAAACCCGATCAATAAGCATGCGCTGTAATAATGGATCTGCCCTGCTATATCTGCCTGAGAATCAAAGGTAAAGTCGATGGCTTTGACATAAAACAAGCCAAACACTTCGATTGGTCGCCCATCAGCAGTAGAAATTAAATACCCAGACACCATAATAATCACTAAAAACAGATACATTAAAATGTGTGCGGTTTGGGCCAGCTGATTTAATTGAGTGTTGGTCCCAATAGGGCTAGGTTTTACATTAAATCGACGCCATAACAGTCTAAAAACAAATACAGCCGCTAAACTCAGCCCTATGCTTTTATGCAAATCTAATGAGCCTTTATACCAGCTATCATAGTAAGTTAGCTCAACCATGTATAAGCCTAAACCAAACAAACCAAAGACAGTCAACGCCATTAACCAGTGTAAAAATATAGCCATCAGGCCATAACCGGTTTTTGAGTTTTTAAACATTGCTTATCGCCAATCTCTAATCTAGTAATAACACTACGATATAATGGATGAGTGGCGATTAAAATAGCATATGCAAACACTTATCGTGCGTATACGCACAGTAAAGTCTATTAATTTAGTATAATTGCAAAAAACTTTATGGGAGGTTAACTTTCGGCAGGCTCATTAAGAGATACATATATTTGGCTATCAGACTCAACTTGTAAGCAAGCAATTAAACCCTCTTTTATCAGTTCTAACATGGCGATAAAACTAACAACAACTCCACTGCGGCCCTCTTCAAAGGTAAACAGTTGGGTAAACGCAACGGGTGCTTTTGCTTGGGATAGTGTGTGTAAAATTAAACTCATACGTTCACGAGTTGACAGGGTTTCTGCACTAATTAAATGATGCTCAAATGTTTTAGCACGCGCCATTACGTCACTTAGCGCTAACAATAGATCTTTGATTGCCAGTTCTGGTAAGGGTTGGTTTTTTTCTTCTAACTCTGGGAAAGTTGCATTGGCGATAAATATATCGCGACCAACGCGGGGCAAAGAATCGATATTTTCGGCCGCTTTTTTAAATTGTTCGTACTCTTGTAGACGTTTTATCAGCTCGGCGCGTGGATCTTCCTCTTCTTCTAATTCCTCATGCACTGGCAGTAATAGCCGCGACTTAATCTGCGCCAGCAATGCTGCCATTACGAGATATTCGCCGGCGAGTTCTAACTGAAACTCACTCATCATTTCTACATATTTTACATACTGCTCAGTAATGCTAAATATAGATAATTCGAGAACATCTAACTTGTGCTTTTTAATTAAATAAAGCAACAGATCTAACGGGCCTTCAAAGGTTTCTAAAATAACTTCAAGCGCATCAGGCGGAATATATAAATCTTCAGGCTTTTCAACAACGGCTTTCCCATGCAAAAATGCCAGTGGCAGCTTTTGTTGCACTGGCATATCTGTAGGTATTAACGAAACCGTGTCAGGCTGTTTCATTGCTATTCAAATGGAGCCGTATCGCCGCAGCCTACACGTAAAATTTGAATATCGTCCTCTGATAAATCAATTACCGTGGTTGCTTGCTCTGTGAGGTATCCGCCATGAATAATTAAATCGACATGCTTATCTAGACGCTCCAAAATGTCATCGGGGTCCGCTTGCGTGTATTCATCACCCGGTAAAATAAGTGAGCATGACATTAATGGCTCACCCAATTCCGCAAGTAACGCACAAGCAATTGGGTGTTCAATAACACGAATGCCTATGGTTTTTTTCTTATCGTTTAATAAGCGTTTAGGTACTTCTTTTGTGCCTTTAAAAATAAACGTATAAGGCCCTGGGGTATTATTTTTGATCAGCCTAAACATTTGGTTATCTACGCGAGCATAAGTAGAAAGCTCAGATAAATCGCGGCACACTAAAGTAAAATTATGGTGTTTTTCAATACCACGAATACGCTCTATGCGCTCTTTTGCTTGTTTGTTACCTAAATTACAGCCAATCGCATATCCCGAATCTGTTGGGTACACAACTACGCCGCCCTGTTTAATAATATCAACAGCTTGAGAAATTAGTCTAGGCTGTGGGTTATCCGGATGTATATGAAATAATTGACTCATAATGCAACTCCTTCGTGCTTTTCCCATGTTTGCCAAACCCCTTGGCAATCTTTAGGTAAGTATAAATTTTTTCCAAGTTCTAAATAACTAGTCGGAAAATGAAAATCAGAGCCTTGAGAGCAAAGCAGGTCGTATTCTTGACTCAACAAGCCTAAAAACTGACGCTCACTCGGGGCCTGTTGCGGTTGGGCAACTTCCATTGCATCACCGCCCACTGATTTAAACTCTACGAGTAGTTTACGCAACCACTTATTCGACATTTTGTAGCTACTTGGGTGCGCCAAAACAGCCACCCCACCGGCGGCATGAATCGCTGAAATTGCCGTTTGCATATCACACCAGTTACTCGGTACGTAACCGGTTTTTCCTCGCCCTAAGTACTTTTTAAATACCCCAGGAAAGTTTTTAGCCACACCTCGCTCAATTAAAGCTCTGGCAAAGTGAGCGCGAGTAATTTGCGCATTTTCAGCCAGCTCGCGAGCTTGTTGATAAATACCCTCAAAGCCATTTTTAGTTAATCGATGGCCTATTTCAATTGCACGGGTTTCGCGCTTTTGCTGTTGCTCGCTAAGTAATGTATTCAAAGTGCTATCATTGGTATCAATGTTAAGCCCAACAATATGTATTTCAAAACTCTCCCATTTGGTTGATATTTCAACCCCATTAATCAGTTTAAGCGGCAAGTTTTCACGTTTGATAAAAGCCTGCGCAGGCTCAATTGCGGCCACAGTATCGTGATCGGTAATGGCAAATACATCAATGTTTTTATCGACTGCTCGCGCTAATAGTTCCTCAACGGTTAAATGTCCGTCTGAGTGTGTTGTATGGCTATGTAAGTCGTATTTTATCAAATGAAAACTACTTTAATTAATGGTTTAAGGGTGCTTCACACAGTATAACAAGTTTTTTAACGAAATTGTTTTAAATAAACACTTGACACAAAAGCAGTTGATACGTTTTACTGTAGCCACTTTTAGACATTAAAGAATAAATAACAATGAAAAATACAATTCAAAACATCATCTGGTGGTGGCACTCTTAAAACAAAGGGTGATGAATTGTCGTGTCTAAACAAAAAATTCTAACCCGCTACCATGCGGGTTTTTTTATCACTAAATTTTGCAATACAAGATTAACAGGAATTAAAAACATGAATAACGTAAACACTCTTACACATCATTGGTGGTGGCGCCTGGCATAGCGGGACGGTAATGGTCTATCTATAATTTAGACATCGTTATTCAAACCCC
Organism: Pseudoalteromonas sp. 3J6; assembly: GCF_903995135.1. GTDB lineage: Bacteria > Pseudomonadota > Gammaproteobacteria > Enterobacterales > Alteromonadaceae > Pseudoalteromonas. The sequence goes on from NZ_LR877185.1 coordinate 2,930,824, forward strand.
GCAATGCTTAGCATTGCGGGGTTTTATTTTTTTAGGGGATGAGGTTTGATTTTTAGTCATATAACAACAACACCAGGTGAAGTGACCAGCATAACGCAAGTACGAGACTACATAAGTAGCCCACTTGCCTTGTATGCGGCACTTGATAAACCTAACTCACTATTGCTTGAATCTGCAGAAATAGATTCAAAAGATAGCGTAAAAAGCTTAATACTAGTTGATTGTGCATTGCGTATTGTTTGCCAAGGCAACCAAGTGAGCATCAGTGCACAATCAAACAACGGCCAACAACTACTTAACTATTTGCAGGCTAATGTACAAAACTGCGCTTCACAGTTAACCGATACCACACTCACACTTGAGTATCACCCAGTCGATGACACCATTGACCAGGCTAGCAAACTGATTGCAGATAACGCTTTTAGTGCACTACGCACGTGTTTAAATAGTATTAGAAGCACCACTGACAATCCGTTCTCAGTGTTTTTAGGCGGCGTATTTGCCTACGACATGGTGGCTAACTTTGAACAACTATCCGATGTGCCTGACGGTGAAAACACCTGCCCAGACTACGTATTTTATTTAGCCGAAACACTGGTTGTTATTGATCACCAAAAACAAACAACCGAGTTAATTGGTAATGTGTTTAATGGCCCAGATGTTCACGCTAATTGTTTTGAAGTGGGCAAACAATTAGAGCGCCTTAATACATTGTGCGACCACGCCGCAGACTTTAGTGCCCCAAGCCAAACAGGTGACTGCCCTGTAAATGTTGATATTAGTGATGAGCAATATTGTCAACAAGTGATAAAACTTAAGCAACACATAGTTGATGGCGATATTTTTCAAGTGGTGCCCTCTCGTACTTTCTCATTGCCGTGCCCTGACTCATTACATGCTTATAGCCAGCTTAAAAAGCAAAACCCAAGCCCGTACATGTTTTACATGCGTGATGAAGATTTCTCATTATTTGGCGCTTCACCAGAGTCTGCGCTTAAGTATGAGGTTAAGTCTCAACAAGTTGAGGTTTATCCGATTGCAGGTACTCGTCCACGGGGTAAGTTTGCAAATGGACAAATTAACCCCGATTTAGATAGCCGTATTGAACTTGAGCTCAGAAACGATCAAAAAGAACGTGCCGAGCACTTAATGCTGGTTGATTTAGCACGTAACGACGTTGCTCGTATTAGCGTGCCTGGTACACGCCATGCCAAAGAGCTATTAAAAGTAGACCGCTATTCACAGGTAATGCACTTAGTATCACGTGTAGTAGGAAAATTAAAACCCGAATTAGATGCTCTGCATGCTTATCAAGCCTGTATGAACATGGGTACCTTAGTCGGTGCCCCCAAAGTCCGTGCGGCAGAATTAGTGCGCAAAACTGAAGGCAAACGTCGCGGTAGCTATGGTGGCGCAGTTGGCTATTTAACCGGTGACGGTGCCATGGACAGCTGTATTGTTATTCGTGCCGCCTTTGTTAAAAATAATATTGCGTATGTGCAAGCCGGTGCTGGGGTTGTATTTGATTCAGATCCAATGTCAGAGGCAAACGAAACGCGCGCTAAAGCCCAAGCGGTGATCACCGCGATTAAATCGACGTATAAGGCAGTATAAAATGAGTGAAGCACACCCTATTAAAATTTACTTTTTAGATAACTTTGACTCATTTAGCTACAACCTAGTCGATGAGCTAACCATGCTTGGTGCTGAGTTAGTAGTTTACCGAAACAACATTAGCGCAGAGATCATATTCGAAAAAATGCAGGCAGAGCTTGGACAAGTACTGCTGGTATTATCGCCAGGCCCTGGTGCGCCTAGCGATGCAGGCTGCCTTATGGAGTTAATTAACCTGTGTAAGGGCCAATTTCCAATGCTAGGTATTTGTTTAGGCCAACAAGCGCTAACACAAAGCTATGGCGGAGTAATCGGTCACGCTGGTGAAACCGTACATGGTAAGTCATCAATTATTGAGTTAGACGATCACCCGGTGTTTAACGGGATGGGTAGCACTATACCAGTGGCGCGTTATCACTCATTAATGGCCACAAAAGTGCCTGATAACTTAGCGGTTATTGCAAAGTATCAAGATATTCCAATGGCTATTTATCATCATCAAGACAATGCACTGGGCTATCAATTCCACCCAGAGTCAATTTTAACGCCCAACGGCGCAATGCTACTACAGCAAAGCGTTGCTTATTTAACACGTGCCAAATAAAAGGAACATTATGACTAATCAATTACACAGCCCGCTTAATGTTCAACACGCCATTGAGCACATCATCACAAAGCAGTCACTTAGTTACGTGCAAGCAAAATCGCTATTTGATCAAATTATGCAAGGTAATATGAGCGACATTGAACTCTCTGCGTTACTTATTGGCCTTAAAATGAAAGGTGAAGTAAGCGATGAGATTGCCGGTGCTGCCGCTTCAATGCGTGAAAATGCCGTGGCCTTTACCACTAATAAAACACTACTTGCTGATAGCTGTGGCACCGGTGGCGATGGTTCAAACACTATCAATATCAGTACAACCGCGGCAATTGTGGCGGCCGCGGCAGGTATTAATATGGTAAAACATGGCAATCGAAGCGTGTCGAGTAATTCTGGGTCTGCTGACTTGCTCAAAGCACTGGGGATCAATATCGATATGACCCCTGAGGTCGCTGCTCGTTGTTTAGAGAGCACAAATTTTACCTTTTTATTTGCACCGCACTACCACAGTGGGGTGCGTCATGCGATGAACGTGCGTACCAGTTTAAAAACCCGAACTATTTTTAATATTCTTGGGCCACTGGCTAATCCAGCAGCTCCTGAGGTGCAATTACTCGGCGTGTACGATGAGTCTTTATGTCTGCCAATGGCACAAACGCTTAATACTCTAGGCACTAAACGCGCTATGATAGTGCACGGCTCTGGTACTGACGAAATTGCCTTACATGGCCCAACACAGGTTGTAGAGCTTAATAATGGTAAAATTACTCAGTACACACTCAGTCCAAGTGATTTTGACCTTGCAAACTATTCACTTGAACAATTAGCCGGTGAAGGCCCACAATACAATGCAAACGCCAGCCTTGCTATTTTACAAGGTAAAGGCACTGAGGCACACAATGCCGCAATTGTTGTTAATGTGGCCGCATTGCTGTACTTAACCGGCCAAGCAGAGTCGTTAAAACAAGGTGCACAAATAACACACTCTTTATTACGTTCAGGCAAGGCCATGGACACATTAAATGCAATTATTGAGGTAAGTCATGGCTAATGTATTAGACAAAATTATTGCTGATAAAAAAATAGAACTAATCGAGCGTAAGGCGGCGCGCCCACTAGAGAGCTTTAAACACCAAGCCAAACCGACTGAGCGTAGTTTTTACAAAGCACTGGCAGCACCTGGTACTCAGTTTATTTTAGAATGCAAAAAAGCGTCGCCCTCTAAGGGGTTGATTCGTCAGCCTTTTGATTTAACAGAAATCACCCAAGCGTATAAGCAATATGCCACTTGTATGAGTGTGTTAACTGACGAAAAGTACTTTCAAGGCAGTTTTGATTACCTTGAATTTGTGCGCAGCCAAGTAGAACAGCCGCTTATTTGTAAAGACTTTTTTATTGATGAGTACCAAGTTTATATGGCACGTCTTTATGGCGGCGACGCTATTTTACTTATGCTATCTGTGCTTGACGATCAGCAATATAAAACACTGCATGAAGTGGCCGACTCGTTAAATATGTCAGTATTAACTGAGGTAAGTAACGAAGAAGAAGTTCACCGTGCGCTGGCACTAAATGCACAAATAATTGGGATTAATAATCGAGATTTACGCGACTTAAGCACCGACTTAGCCACTACAGAACGACTACGTAAACTTATTCCTGAAAATAAAGTGGTAATTTCTGAGTCAGGTATTTACACCCATCAAGATGTAAAACGCTTAGCCCCTTTATGTAATGGCTTTTTAATTGGCAGCTCATTAATGGCTGAAGCTGATCTAATACAAGCATGTCGTCGCGTTATATTAGGCGAGAACAAAGTGTGCGGCTTAACCCGCAATCAAGATGCTATTGCAGCCTATAGCAATGGCGCTGTGTATGGCGGGTTGATTTTTTACCCTAAATCCCCCCGCTTTGTTGATTTAGATTGTGCTAAAGAAATCAGTCAAAGTGCGCCTTTAAAATTTGTTGGCGTATTTGTTAATGCTGCTATACCTGATGTGGCTGAACACGCTAAACAACTTAAATTATCAGCCGTTCAATTACATGGCCAAGAAGATGAACAATACATTGCGTCATTACGTAGTGAATTACCACGTAATTGCCAAATTTGGAAAGCGCAGGCAATAAAAGATGTTTTACCACAACCTGTTGCAGGCGCAGATCGCCATTTATACGACACCCACAGTGATTCACACGCGGGTGGCACAGGTAAAACATTCGATTGGTCGGTACTGCGTGATGCGACCACCCCCTTTATACTTGCTGGCGGCTTAAACCCAGACAATATTAGCGATGCCCTCTATCACGGAGCTTTAGGACTTGATTTAAATTCAGGTGTAGAGCAGTCTCCTGGTAAAAAGTGCGCAAAAAAATTAAACCATGCTTTTTCAAGCATCAGAAACTATTGAGGTTAAAATGCAAAATCCAGCTTATTTTGGCGAGTTTGGCGGAATGTTTGTTCCCGAGTTACTCGTACCTGCGCTAAAGCAGTTAGAAAGCGAATTTAACAAAGCGCAAAAAGATCCTGATTTTCAAGCTGAATTTACACAGCTTTTAAACGAGTATGCAGGTCGCCCTACGCCGCTTACGTTAACTCGCAACTTAGTTAAAAACCCTAAAGTTAAACTTTACTTAAAGCGTGAAGATTTACTCCACGGTGGTGCACACAAAACTAATCAGGTGTTGGGTCAAGCATTACTGACTAAACGCATGGGAAAAAAAGAAGTTATAGCAGAAACCGGTGCAGGCCAACACGGTGTAGCCACCGCACTTGCGTGTGCATTACTTGGCTTAAAATGTCGTATTTACATGGGTGCAAAAGACGTTGAACGCCAACAGCCTAATGTATTTAGAATGAAACTTATGGGCGCTGAAGTTATTTCGGTTACAGCAGGTTCGGGCACATTAAAAGATGCGGTTAACGAAGCTCTGCGTGATTGGTCAGCAAACTATCAAGAGGCGCATTACTTGCTAGGTACAGCCGCGGGCCCTCATCCTTTTCCAACAATTGTACGTGAGTATCAAAAAATTATTGGCGAGGAAGCTAAACAGCAAATTCTTAAAGCGGAAGGTCGACTACCTGATGCAGTTTTAGCCTGTGTAGGTGGTGGCTCCAATGCTATTGGTATGTTTACTGATTTTATTGACGAGCCGGGTGTTAAATTAATTGGTGTAGAACCAGCAGGTAAAGGCCTTGATACCCACGAGCACGGCGCAACAATCTGCAAAGGCACTAAAGGTATTTTACACGGCACTTATACCTACATTATGCAAAATGACGATGGCCAAATTGAAGAGTCTTACTCTGTATCTGCGGGCCTAGATTACCCTGCTGTAGGGCCACAGCATGCATTTTTACACGAAACTGGTCGAGCTCAATATGTAGGCATTAGCGATACCGAAGCTCTTGATGCGTTTCAAGCACTGGCAAAACACGAAGGTATTATTCCGGCGCTAGAATCAAGTCATGCCATTGCATATGCACTTAAATATGCGGAAGAGTTGCAAGAAGAAAGCATTTTAGTGGTTAATTTAAGTGGCCGTGGCGATAAAGATTTAGCCCACGTACACAAGGTATTATCAGAGGAAGGTCAATTATGAGCCAAGTAAAAACTGACCGTTACGGACAAATGTTTGCAGCACTAAAAGAGCAAAACCAAGGCGCATTTGTACCATTTGTTACTATTGGCGATCCGGGGAAAGCGCAAAGCATCGAAATTATTAAAAGCTTAATCGATGGCGGCGCAGATGGACTAGAGCTAGGTATTCCGTTTTCAGATCCGATTGCCGACGGCCCTGTTATTCAAAAGGCCAATATTCGTGCTTTAGATGAGCACATTAATACACAAGATTGTTTTGATATTATTAAAGAAATACGCCAGTACAATGCCGATATCCCAATTGGTTTATTACTGTATTCAAACTTAATCTTTAAACGTGGCTTAGAAAAGTTTTACACTGATGCAAAAGCAGTAGGCGTTGACTCTATTTTAGTGGCTGATGTGCCATTACACGAGTCTAAAATGTTTAGAAAAGCCGCCATGGCAAACGGTATTGACCCGATATTTATCGCTACGCCGAACGCCAGTGACGATACGTTGCGTGAGTGCGCATCGTACGGTCGCGGTTACACTTACTTACTGTCTCGTGCAGGGGTAACAGGCACCGATACTAAAGCACAAATGCCTGCAACACACGTGGTTTCGCGCTTACAAGAGTACCACAGTGCGCCTGCGTTATTAGGCTTTGGTATTTCAACACCTGATGATGTAAAAGCCGCGCTTAAAGCCGGTGCTGCGGGTGCTATTTCAGGCTCTGCAGTAGTAAAAATCATTGAAGCAAACCTAAATGATTTAAATGCAATGACCACACAATTAAAAACATTTGTAAGTGAGATGAAAGCCGCAACAGCGCTTTAATCAACGGTGTTTTTAATCACTAAAAAAGGGCATGTAACATGCCCTTTTTTATTTAAACTGCAAACTTAATGGGCTTGATGCTTACCCTCAAGAATCTCTTCTATAAACTTAGCATTAAACGCGTCTAAATCTGCAGGGCTGCGACTAGTCACTAAGCCTTGATCAACACACACCTCTTGGTCGACCCAGTTAGCACCGGCATTAATTAAATCACTTTTAATACTCGGATATGAAGTGACCTTTTTGTCTCTGAGCTTGTTAATCTCCGCGAGTAACCACGGCGCATGGCAAATAGCGGCAACGGGTTTGTTTTTCTTTGCTCCAAAAAAACCATCTGCAAATGCCTTAGCATCCGAGTCTTGGCGTAAGCTATCGGGATTAAACAAGCCACCAGGCAGTAAAAGCGCATCGTAATCACCGGCATTTGCATTGGCTGCTAATTTATCAACAGCAACTTTTTCACCCCACTTGTCTTCATCCCATGCGGTGATCTGCCCTTCTTTAATAGAAACAACTTCAATATCGGCGCCCGCTTCAAGTAAAGCAGCCTGTGGCGAGAGTAACTCGCTTTGCTCAAATCCATCGGTGGCTAAAATGGCAATTTTTTTACCTTGTAAACGATTACTGTTATGTAAGTTACTCATTAAATACTCCTTATTTCATTCAATACATAACTGTATTTGCATATCACATACCAAATATAACACGCTGAATATAATAAGATTTTATAAATATGAATAAACAAGTAATGTAAATTATTTACACTGATTGCAGATACTACAGGCAAAAGTAATAAAGCAAAGAGCCTGTAAGCTAAATAGTGGCTTTTGGGGAAGAAGCGAACTTACAGGCACTAAAGTTTTAAATTAAAGGCGCTCTTTTAACGCTTTTGCTGGTTTAAATACGGCTTTATTAGCCCCTTGTATTTCAATCGCTGCACCAGTTTGTGGATTACGACCAGTACGCGCTGGGTAGTAACTAAGTGCAAAAGTACCAAAGCCTGAAATTTGTACCTGATCGCCTTCAGACAACGACTTTGTAATCACTTTTTGTAAGCTGGTTAACGCAGCTTGTGCGTCTTTTTTTGTTAATTCACTCGCATCCGCAATAGCTGCAACCAATTCTGCTTTATTCATTTTTTGCTCCTAAATACACGCCTAGGCTTAAACCTATTAACGTGGCAATACAATGATGTAAAAATAAAAGCAGGCAGGCTAAGGGTTGCAAGGGGGTAAGTCAACCTTAACCGGAAGCCAAGTGCCTTAGTAAGACTCATTGGGTTTAAATATAATCAGCTTGACTGTTTTATAGTCATAAAGATGACTTAATCGTTTGCTAAGGTGAAATAAAAATCACCGTGAGCAAACGTGAACGCTAATCAATACCGCTGGTTTGAATTTACCTTTATCTTTATCATTCTGCCTTTAATTGGCTTTAATATTCGCCAATATTTATCTAACTGGCTTATTCCAGCACTGATCATCCTCATGAGTGTGTGCTGTATGTTGTTATTAAACGACAGCCACTTTAAACGTTTTAGATTAACTAGCTTGGGGCAGTTTTCTGCTGTGAAGCGCCGCATGTTTAGTTTTTTCTTTATTGGCGCATTATTTTCGGGGGTATTTTACAACTTACTTTACCAAGGACACTGGTTTACTTTACCTCGTGAAAATCTCACCGACTGGCTAATGCTATTAATGCTCTACCCTTTATTGTCGGTGATCCCACAAGAATTAATATTTAGAACCTACTTTTTTCATCGTTATAAGCGCATTATGCCCAGTAAATGGCTACGCATTATTATAAGTGCGAGTGTATTTGCACTGGCACATATTGTTTACGCTAATTGGGTTGCAGTAAGTTTAGCATTTATAGGCGGATTACTATTTGCATATACCTACGCACAAAGCCGCTCAACCTTTGCCTGTGTTCTTGAGCACAGCTTATGGGGCATATGGATGTTTACCCTAGGGATGGGTGACTATTTAGACTCTGGTGCACTGAATTAACAAGCAGCAATAAAAAAGCCGCGACAGGCGCGGCTTATTTAGATTTAGTTTAAATTAAAAACCAAAAATACTGATATCAAAAAACTTCGTTGCAACGGTATTTACAAAAATGATTAATAATATCGCTGGAATAAAGGTTTGCAGTGAAAAGTTAACGTACTTTTCCATAAAGCTATTAGCATAATTAGGAGAGCCTTGTCTTAGCTCTTCGCTTAAGCGAACTTTTTTCCATTTATACATTACAAACAAACACACCATTAAACCATTTAAAGGCAATATTGTGTCGTAAAATACGTCATAAACAACATCAAAAAAGCTCTTATTACCACTACCGTAGCTAGTAAAAGTAGTTAGGCTGTCAATCATACCAAACGACATAATACACAAAATAGTTAATATACCGGTTGATAAAGTGAGTATGCCCAGCGCTTTTTTACGGCTAATGCCTTTACGATCGCTTAGTGTTGCTGTTGGTACTTCAACAATAGATACCAGTGATGTGATAGCAGCAAAAAATACCAATAAGAAGAAAATAAATGCCACGGCTGATGCGCCAAAGTAACCAATATCATTTTGTAGCGCTAATAAAATTTTTGGAAGGTAGACAAAAATCATTGAAACTGACGAGTCAGATAACTTAGCCGGATCGGTATTTGGATCAAAGCTAAAAATAGCCGGTAACACCATTAAGCCTGCTACAAACGCAACCAGTGAGTCGGTAATAGCAACCATTTTAGCACTGCCTACAATGTCATCTTTTTTCGAGATATAAGATGCATAGGTAATTAAAATACCCATACCTAACGACAATGAGAAAAACGCTTGGCTCAATGCGCCATTCAGCACGCTGGCATTCATTTTACTAAAATCAGGAATAATATAGTACTTAACACCGGCCATGGCGTTATCAAGAGTGAGTACGTAACCCACCAATATAATAAGCATTACAAATAAAGCTGGCATTAAAAATTTAGCTGCTTTTTCTATGCCGTCTTTTACGCCACCGACCAAAATTAGGTTAACAATAACTACTACCAGCGCCATATAACCAAACACGGTATAGCTATTTATAAACTCACCAAAGTGTCCAGGGTTTGCCAGCATATCTAAATTACCCAGCGCGGTTTGGCTCAAGTAACCAAAAATCCACACCGTGATCACCATATAAAAAACAGCAATCATAAACGGCGTTAATACCGCTAAAAAGCCAGCAAATTTCCATTTTTTGTCGTTATTAGCTAATTTTTTGTATGCACCCAGCGGATCTTTTTGTGCATGACGACCCATGGCCATTTCAGCCATCATTACGGGTAAACAAATGAATGCGACAAACAAAGCATAGACGAGCAAAAATGCACCACCGCCATTCTTAGTCGCAGAAACTGGAAAGCCTACTAAGTTACCAATACCCACAGCAGAGCCTGCCGCTGCCAATATAAATCCTAAGCGGGAGCTAAAGTGCTCTCTATTTTCACTCATGTAATAACCTTGTTATTATTTATCTTATCCAAGGGACTCTACCAGTGTTACGCAACGCTTTTCAAGCAATTACCGTGTAAAAAAACATTCTTGCTGTAAACATCGCCATAAACACTTTTAATTCACCATTTATCAACGCTATGCTAGTATGCAGTTAATTAAATTTAACAAGTTTTGAGAGTAATTTTATGTTGTATATGATTTATTCAACAGACGTCCAAAATAGTTTAGAGCACCGTAAAGCGGCTCGCCCAGCTCATTTAGCACGCTTACAAACGCTAGAAGACGAAGGCAGACTATTAACCGCAGGTCCACTTCCAGCCATTGATAGTGAAGACCCTCAAGATGCAGGCTTTACGGGTTCTTTAGTGATTGCTCAATTTAATTCTTTAGAAGACGCCAGAGAATGGGCGGCAGATGATCCTTATGTTGCCGGTGGCGTATATGAAAACTCTATTGTTAAACCATTTAAAAAAGTGTTCCCTGCTTAATTAAACTATGACCACCCTGTTTAACTGCAACCAGCAATTCAGGGTTTGTTCACTCATTTTTAATTAAACTTTGCTTACTAAAAACTTAAATACGCCGCAAGGTATTAAAGTTTTAATGGCTTAGTTTTTAAGCTAGGCAGGTCTGTTCTAGGAGTTCCGTAATGCGTGTATTATTAATACTCAATTTAATCGCGGTAGTGTGTTTGGCTAATTTTGCCCACGCAAACAATATCAAAAGCAAAACCGATAAAGTTGAGGTAAGTAAAAAAAAAGCAGTAATACTTGCAAAACAAACTACAGACGGTACAACGTTAAAGATCTCTGAAGAAACACTTTTTTTTACTGTACGAATTTTAAAAGCTGACGGCCACGTCGTCGATTTGAAAATAAACAAGAAAACTGGCGAAGTGAAAAAGGATTAACCAATGCGAATTTTAGTAATAGAAGATGATTTACATTTGGCAGACAACCTGCGCAATGCATTAGAAAAAGAGCGTTACAGTGTTGATTTATGTCACGACGGTGAAGCGGGCCTTTTTCACATCACTGAATACCCTTTAGATATGGCTGTAGTTGATTTAGGTCTACCTAAAATAGACGGTATTGAGCTAATAAATAAAGCACGCGCCCAAGGGGTGACTATTCCTATCTTGATTTTAACCGCGCGCGATCGCTGGCAAGACAAAGTAGAAGGCCTAGATGCCGGTGCTGACGACTACCTAACTAAGCCATTTCATGTGGAAGAACTGATTGCTCGCTGTAATGCGCTTATTCGTCGCAGTGCTGGTAAAGCAAACCCAGAAATGACAGCAGGCCCTATTAAAATTCATACACGTTCACAACAAGTATGGGTAAACGATAAAGAGCTGAGCTTAACTGCGTATGAGTACAAAGTACTCGAATACTTAATGGTTAACCCACAAAAAGTAATTTCAAAGTCTGAGCTTACAGAGCATATTTACGACCAAGACTTTGACCTTGATTCGAACGTCATTGAAGTGTTTGTACTACGTTTGCGTAAAAAACTCGACCCAGATGGCGTGCTTAATCCAGTGGAAACACTGCGTGGGCGTGGCTACAGGCTTAAAAGCCAGTGGTAACACCGCAAATTTCGTTAAAAATAAGGCAAGGATTTATCCTTGTCTTTGTTTTGTTAGTCGCTCTACCTATTTTGTTTTACTCCATAGGTAAGGCGTATTATGCGTCACTTGTTGATGCCACCGAAAAAAATCTCGAAGCACACCTGTATTCACTTATTTCCGAAGTTGATTTTACCGAGCGTGGCATTATTATGCCCAGCTCTATTTTAACCCCCGAACTCAACAACCTAAACTCAGACACCTACGCCATGATTTACCGTGACGACATGCCTATTTGGCATTCTGAGTCGGCGGTTAACGTTAACTTTGTTCCCCAATATATAGAACCCAAAGCAGGCGCTGCCGATTTCAGACGTGTGGTGTATAACAACACCACCTACTGGCAATTAAGTTTAACGGTAATACTTAATAATATTGACCAATCAGAGCAAGCACGCTTTATTTTATTAAAACGTAACGATGCCCTACTGCGTTTAATGGATGGCTTTAAGCAAACCTTAGTTGATTGGATGTTTATTATGGGGATTGCCATTGCAGGGTTAATGGCCATTGGTTTTATTTGGAGTGCACGACCTCTGCAACGTCTAGATAAAGAAATAAAAGCCATTGAATCAGGCGATATTCAAGAAATTAAAGGCTTATACCCCGTTGAACTGCAAACCATTAAAGCCGACCTAAATTTACTATTAGAGTCGCAGCAACGCCAAAAAGAGCGATACCGCGCCTCTCTTAGCGATTTAGCCCATGCACTTAAAACGCCGTTAGCTGTTTTAAAATCAAGCCCATTAGCTAACGATGCAGATGCACAAGAACAACTCGACAGAATTAATGTGATGATCGAGCACCAATTAAAACGTGCAGCCACAGGTGCTTCCGATACATGGAAAAAGCAAACCCCTATCAAGCCTGTTATCGATTCTATCTTAAGTGCAATGAGTAAAGTATACCGCGATAAAGACATTATATTTAATTGCCAAGTGAGCGATAAAGATTACTTTTTAGGTGATAAAACCGATTTAATGGAGTTATTAGGCAACTTAATAGATAATGCCTGCAAAGCCTGTCGCTCCCAAGTCAGTATTAATGTTTCACAAGATAGAACGCTCAGTATAAGCATTTGTGATGATGGCCCAGGCATTAAGCCAGATAAGCGCGAATCATTGTTACAACGCGGTACGCGCCTTGATACCTACGAAAGTGGACACGGTGTTGGAATGGCTATTGTATCTGACTTAGTTAAGTCGTATCACGGGCTGTTAACTATATCTCAGTCGCAACGTTTAGGCGGTGCAGAATTTATTCTCGAGTTTAATTATCATGAAAAAAAATAACTACATCCTTTGTTTTAGCTTAAGCCTTTTATTGTTATGGGCACAGCAAAGTATGGCTGCTGAGCAACAATGTACATTGCAAAGCAACGCCCTGCCAGAGCAAATTAAAGATTACACACAATGTTTAGATGCCAAATTAAATAAAGTGCAACAGCAACAAGACAGCTGGATCCAAAAGCGCACTTTTGAACTGGCCGAATTAGAAAGTGAAACCGGTAATACCATCATTTTATCACTGTTTAAACAAAGTATTAACGCCAAAGATAAGTACATACAAAAAAGCTGCCAGTGGCGTTACATGTTAAAACAACCTAATTCACTAGAAGCTGTAGTAACTTATAAAGAGTGTGAAATAGCAATGATAAAGCAATTTATTCAGCAGCTTCAAATGGGGCTTTAACCAACTCTTAATTAAACATTATTTGTTGTTTCTTGTTAATTTCGTGGTTAGTTTATTGGTATTTTGGGAAGTGCAGCCTTAAAGGCTGCATTTTTGTAGTTATAGACTTTGTAATGTGATTACTCTGACCACACCGCAAATTCATTTCCATTTGGGTCGCTAAAGTGAAATCGTCTACCACCTGGAAATGAAAATGTAGACTTAATTATTTTGCCTCCAGCCTCCTCAATTTTATTTTGAGTCGCTTCAAGGGCATTACTGTATAACACAATTAACGGGCTTCCATTTTTAGTTGCAACAACCAAGTCAGATTTAAAGAAACCACCATCAACACCTTGCCCTGTAAAACTACAATATTCTGAGCCATAATCCTCAAATGACCAGCCAAACACGTCACTAAAAAAGGCCTTAGTAGCTTCAATATTTTGTGCAGGAATCTCAATATAGTTAATTTTATTATTTTGAGTCATTTTAGTTTTTACCCTTATTCTTGTTTATATTATTTGCGATTTGAACTGGTAATAAATAAAGATAGCAGCAAAAGCATAAACAACTGATAAACTTTGATAAGAATGCGCTTAGGCACTACATATAATTAATACTGAATAAAACCCACTTATAAAGCATTTGAAGGTACAAAATTAAGGGCTGATTTAATATTAATTATCGTTATTCATACGTTTCTTTTGTTTATTTTTACTAGATCGCACAAACCATTCCGTTAAGGATATGAAAAAAAAGAACATAAACAATCCGCCGCACCAAGTTGCAAACACCCAAATTGACGGTTTGAGTTCATACCAGCCTTGAATATTGAACGTGGCAAAGTAAAACATCACTAACGAAATAAATGGCAGTATAAACAAAGAGTAAAAAGCTCCCGAAACAGCATGCAGTAATATTTTCTCACGAATACTTGAGCTATTAGATCCCAAATTCACAATTCCAAAAACACATTGTGTAGCGATAAACAGGCAACAAACCTGTAAAAAGGTCCAGCCTAAAGCTGCCAGAATAGCAACTAACTGAATGTATATTCCCTCACTCATCTTAATAAAATCCTATTAACGAATACTGCTTTTAGCGAGATAGGCTTTATAACTGCACTTCCAAAGCCTTATTGGCAATACAGTTTTTATCCTAAATCATACAAATAATTTTAATATTATGTAGCGCAAGCTATCCCACAAATACTTTCTGCCTCTCGAGATCTAAACCTAGCGCTAGAACGTCTCGGAGCTCACATGCTTTAACATGAGTTATATTTAAAGAGTTTTTAGATTTCAAAATAACGAATTGCCTCGCAATGGAATATATGAAATCGAGTTGTTAGTGATATTTTCTAGCATGAAGTAACTCATATACAACATCAAATACCTCCTCATCCCGTTCACCCTTTGTAGGATGTAACTTCATATTATTTAGTGTGCAACGCAACTCACAAAATACATCAGCACGAATCTGATAAAGTAAATGAGAGATTATCCAATATTTCCAAACCTCATCGTCGCCCAGCATTATATTTTTAATTGGCTGAACTAATTCCAAACCTAACTTAGATAACCGTTCAGAAACTGGCGCAGCGATTGGCCAGTTGAGGTCTTGCAAGCATTCAAGCAAAGCCTCAATATGAGGGGTCAATGCTTCATCAGATGCTATTTTTAAATTTTTACAGGCCACATCATCGACTTTACCGATTGGAACCAACCTCATAGATTTTACCTTAGTAGTTCTATTAATTTGACATAGTTAAATACCAGAGATACTGGCTAAGCGTTTAGTATAAGATAATTTTTATTCAAGAAGTTCTAACTGTATATATTTTCAAATTAGTGAATGAAGCCAATAACACTATTCATATCAAGCTCAAAATGAGATTCCGTAACTATATCCTTGTATCACTTTACCTTATTGTAGATATACCAACCAGTTACACCCGTGGAAAGTGCTAGTAAGTATAGAACTACTATTTCACGATTAAATTGAGTAAATAGATTGAGAAATAAAACTGGTAATATACTTACAACTAAAACCACCGGTAATTTAAATAAGTTTAGTTTTTGTAGCAATAGAGAAATAGGTAATCCATAAACCAACATCATAAAATAGAAATAAAATAAACTTCCCATACCTATCAGTACGCCAAATACAACATCAGAAATCAATGCATCAATTGAAGTATATTTTTCTATACCCGCATAAAGATAGCATAAAGCACATACTGGCAGTATACTCAACGGACTTATAATGAAAACAACAAAAAACTTACGCAAACTGTTTAACATATTTCCTTAAATTCTAAGGTGGTCGACGAAAAGCTTACTTGAATGCATTACCATTTAAATTACAAACAAAAATTCATATCAAATCTGTAATATTTACCAATCCCCATTGTGGCAGCCTTTTTGATTACAATACAAAAAATTACCTGTTGTTTTCTCATCAACTAATATCCAATTAGCTGTAATTTTGACTTCGTTTTTGACATATTTTACCTCTGCTGAGCAATTTGGGTATTCAGTAAATGTTATACTAGATATATCAGTGCCGCCTAGGCTTCGCCCTTGATAATATTCAGTTCCATCATCACTTCTAGACCAAGATACCTCAGCTTTAGAACCATCCTCGTTAAACATTGTCATATTACCATTCCAGTAATTTGGAAGTTCAGATGAGACAATCAGCTTTATTCTTTTAGTGCCAGTTGCAGCATTGGTTACGTATTGTGTCATTGTATATTTGGTATCACTTTTCCATACAGTCTCCATACTAGTAAGCCGTCCTCCATGAATATTCCTTTCATAATTACACTTATTATTAATCGCATATTCCTCATTGCACAACGCCAATTGTAAAACAGGAAAAACCGTTTGCATTGAAGCAGCAATAATGCCGATGGACGTAAACGAATATGGCATAATTTCTTTAACAGGAACGCTCTTTATCTTTTGTTTAAACCCTTCATCATAAGCAGTAAAAGAATTCAGGCCGACAAAAATATCTACTCTTTCTTCTCCTCTTTGTAGTCGGCTTATTTTATCTTTTTCACTCTCAACACTAACACAAGATTTGCTGATATTCTGATTCTGTAGTGATGTTGCATAGCTATGAAATGTAACTAAGATCAGGCTAAAGCCTAGCGCTGTTTTAAACTGTTTTATTGTCATTTGATTAATTCCTTTTAAATATTTAATTCTCGTTACGTACTGCACAATAATAAAGGCCATGTGTTCGATTTATTGGCAAACACGGCTAACTAAATTAAAACATGTATAACCGCTAATGTTGGCCATAGCTAAGAGCCTATGTATCTAATGACAGGCTGCATTATATGAGGCTGCCCAACATTTATATAATCGCGTTAGTTATATTAATACAAAGCGAACGTATATATTTCTTGTTTTATTTTTCTTTGAAGCAAATACCTTATTTGCTTTTAATCACGACTAAATATTACTTTCCAGTTAGTTATTAAAATTATTAACTGAAAGAACAATGCTACACATAAAAACATTTCAACTGACTTCGAAATATCATGAGTTAAATACGTCATTACGCCAAATATAAGAGATATAGATAAGTAAATAATCTCTTCTTTTAATAAATGCAGTAACTTTGATCTCTTGTTCATTATTCTTCCTAAAAAGTATTTTTAGACATAAACTCTACTAATAACCCCAGTTCATAAATTAGTTATGTCGTTTTATCTTTTAAAAAGTTTTATAATTTAATTTCCTTGGTTAACTTTAGTGGCATAGGTGTTATTTTGAGTTAACAGAACAAATGCGGAAATTTAATTTCTACAAACCACACAATGTTTAAATACTTTCTTAGCAGTCGAAGTCTAAGCTTAAGCCTCTGAAGAAATTAAGGGCGGTGGTCTTACTACTATTCTGATAATTGCTTTCTGAGCATCATACTTTCAACCATCGCGATTAGAACAAAAACAAACCCAGCATCCGATAAAATATCAGTCGAGTTTTCAAGACTGACTGCCACATATACTTGAACCAGTAATATTATAATATCGATCCTGATAGCTGTTGCTCTACTTTTTTTAACTTAACTAAAATGAAGTAAAGGTAACACCATCTAAAAAAAGATAGAAATATAAAAAACAAAATTAATATCATTCTAACCCTCCTGTGAAATAGAACTTTCTTGGCTAAAATTTAATTGCATCACAAACGGTCATGAGGACAATTACTTCTTATAATGTCTTACTTCATTGCAATGAAAGTTTGATAAAAATTTTTTAGTCTTCAAGTTATCAAAAGGCGTTATTTACTATGTAATTTATAGTGGGGTCGAGATCACCTTCACGCCACCAACAGGAATAACTCTTTGTTTATTTGTGGTGTTGCTAACTACCGTACAACCTATATGAAAAGCAAACAACTAAATAGCGCAATTCCACTTATTACAGCATTTCGTAATATTATGAGAGTGAACTATAAAGTTCCGGAATACTGAGATTAGCATTCCTAACACGCTTCAAACAGAAGCGATAAAAGCTAGCAGCATTACGGATAAGGTCACGATACCAATTATTTTATCTGTTATTTATCGTGCCCATAGAAATGCTAACTCCCGCATGCTGTTGCTTCCCTTTTTTGATTAGCTTAATTCAAAGCCAGAATTAGTTTGTTAATTTACAAAAATCAAACTAAAAGCTTTTATGCACAACTCACCCTTGCTTTTTCCCACCAGGGTTAGGAAAAATCGAATTTATCGTCTGGAATAACTATAGGGTGTTTTCTTAAATAATACGTCCAAAAGCTTTTTCATATTTTGGAATATAAACTTTAAAACTCCCTTAGGTTGATACTGTTCAAAAAGTTTACGGTAGGCACCAACAGGTCATGAGGGTTTCCCTGTTGGAAAATAACTGTGCCTCCATACGTTTCATAAATATACTTACTAATTTTGTAAGTTTTAACGACGTCTCTATTTGCCCTAAATGAAGCTTCTTTCATTTCAGAAGTTAATATATCTGCTGATAAATCAGGATAAGAGCGCTTATATCTTTTAAAAAAGCACAATAACCATAAACTTATTTTTCATAATCTACTTCCATGCTTGGTAATACATGCTTAAGATAAAAAAGTGCTTTTCATTTTTATCTGCTTAAAGCTTTTGTTAGCCATCAACTGAAAAGTACTAATGTTAATAGGGAGATAATCGAATACGCCTCATTTAAGTTAATATCTCGAAATTTAAATAAATCGGTAAACAATCGATTCCATATATTTCGAAAAATTTCTGCAAAAACTAGCATCATTGTTATAAGCATTACAAATAACAACAGTGATTTAAACAACGAAGATTCAAAGAACAAATCAATGAAAATAGTGTTCGATTCGGAGTATGGCTCATAATAGATTAACTCGTGCACAGTTATCACTAGCAGTGCCACAAATGTTGCTACTGCGTTAAATGTTGTTGTGATTTCCTTCTTCATAAACCTTCCTTTGTTTAGTATGACTGACAATTTGATAGTCCGTAACTCGCGTATATTTATGCCAGCGCAGCTTTAGCTAATTTATTGTATAGTTTTAACAAATTAGCTAACATATTACTATCATTAAGTTTTTATTATTTTAAAGCGTAATTAATTAACACTCTGTTCCCGGTTGGCTCATTTTCCTGAATATAGAGGGAGAACTCAGCTTATTCACTTTGCCCATAAAACGTTTTGACAAATCTGCATAAAAACCACAAACTACCTACCAGTAGATTGGCTCAGCTAAAGTGATTTTAAAATGCATAAACCTGTGGTTATTATTGGTGGTGGCTTAGCGGGCTTATATGCTGCTTACAACCTTAAAAAACGTGATATTCCGTTTTTATTATTAGAGGCCAAAGCCAGTTTAGGTGGCAGAATTGCGTCTCATTATTTACCGACTAGTAACACCATTAGCCACGATTTAGGCCCTACCTGGATATTTCCGCACCAGCCTAATATTCAACAATTAGTTGCTGCTCTAAACATCCCCGTGTTTGAACAATACACCCAAGGCGATGTGTTGTATCAAGCATCGCATACTGCCCCTGCACAGCAAATTGCAGGGGCTGGCGAAATGCAGTTATTTAGAATACAAAACGGTATGAGCAAGATTATCAATTCGCTTTATCAGCAGCTTGAGCCAAACACCGTTAAATTAGAGCACGCTGTTAGCGAAGTAAAAACGCTCTCCGATGGCTGGCATATAAGCGCTAATTACCAAGGGAGTACGCAACACTATACTTGCGATCAGTTACTGTTGGCGTTACCGCCCAGAATGATCAGCCAACATTTAACCCCGCATTTATGGGCTGATAATGGTTTTGCACAGCGTTTAGCGTCGGTGCCTACATGGATGGCTGGCCAAGCAAAGTTTATTGCCACTTTTGAGCACGCTTTTTGGCGAGATAAAAATTTATCGGGACAATGTTTTAGCCGAGTAGGCCCATTGGTAGAAGTTCATGATGCGTCAGCCAGTGAGCATTCTTACCCTGCTTTGTTTGGCTTTATTGGCGTGCCTTACTTGCAGCGCAGTAAAGTGACCAGAGAACAATTAACCCAGGCTTGCCTTGAACAGCTCAGCTATTTTTACGGTGAGCAAGCCTATACAGCGACGAGCTGCATTATAAAGGATTGGGCTGAGGATGAATTTATTGCCAACAAAGATGACCAAATGGGTGTTTCGCAGCATCCAGAATTCAATTTTTCAGGGCTTAGTGAGCAGCTCAAACAGTTACAAGTGTATTTTGTAGGGAGTGAGTTTGAAAAGCATGAGGCAGGCTATTTAGAGGGGGCTATAAACGCTGTAGATAGCGCCTTAGCTAATTTAATGAATCCTTAGCTTTTTAAAAGGCGTGCTATGTAGGCACGCCTTTGTAAGGTATTAGTCTTCTGATTTGATAACGTTTTCTTCACCTGTGCCAAGCATAGTGGCTAACCAACGCCCTTCGTCACTGGCTTCTAGCGCTATTTTTACAATCATGGTTAACGGCACCGATAACAACATACCTACAGAGCCTAATAACCAGCCCCAAAATATTAACGATAAAAACACCACTAAGGTAGAAAGCCCGAGGCCTTTACCCATGTATTTTGGCTCTACAATATTACCCATTACGGTATTAATGGTTAAATAACCCGCGCCGACGAGCCCTGCCACTAATGGACCTTGCGTAATAAGCGCCAGTAACAGTGCCGGCACAGCCGCAATGATTGAACCAATATTAGGAATGTAATTGAGCATGAATGCCAATACGCCCCATAGTACAAAATAATCAACGTCTAATATCCACAGGTAAAAACCAGCAATTATACCGGTAGCTAAACTCACTAAGGTTTTAATGGCTAAATAAGAGTTAATAGAGTCTAAAAAGCGGTCAATTTGCTTAATTTTGCTGTCGGGATCGTCCAGTGCTAAATGAATTTTTTTGCCAAGTATCGGCCCTTCAAACAGCATAAAAACAACTGTTAAAATAATTAAAAACATATTGGCCATTACGCTACCTAAACCCGTTAGCATATTGGTGGCAACATCAACCATTTTGCCGGGATCAAACATAGACAAAATTTGTTCTTTATTAATTAAAATATTGTATTGTGAGGCTACATCAACCAACCATACAAATTCTTCTTTTAATTGTGCTTTATATTCAGGTAATTGTTTTGAAAAATCGTTAACCGACTGCCCTACTAAACCGCCTAAGCTAACCCCTAAGCCCATAATAATAAGCACCACAAGCACTACCGCTATGCCTTTTGGAATACGGTAACGAGCAAAAAAATTAATGAGTGGGCTACAAATTATGGCTATAAATGCTGCCAAAATAAACGGAATAACAATAGCGCTTGCGGCTTTAATACCCGCCAGCACAATGACCAAAGCGGCAAAAATTATTAAGCTTTTATTTACCCCAGTTAAACTTGCCAATACTATTATCCTATTACTGTTATTTGGCTTTAGTGTAAGGCAAAAGCTAATAGAATGAAATGTTTAAGGGTGATCATAAAAATTATTGGTACGTATAAGTTTGCAAATCGTTGAGCTGGAGAGTATAAATTTTAAACATCCTGCTTTTTTTATAATTTCGGAGTTGCAATGCATATATTTTTTACTGGCGCCACAGGCTTAATTGGTAGGCACCTTTGCCCTTTCTTGTTGCACCACCACGATGTTACTGTACTGAGCAGAAACCCAACCAAAGCAAAAGTATTGTTAGGGCACCAGGTTAACGCTATTGATAGCCTTGAAGATGTTGATTTTAATACCGTTGACGTGGTTATTAACTTAGCCGGTGAACCTATTGTAAATAAACGTTGGAGTAATAAACAAAAAGCAGTCATTCGCGATAGCCGAATCATTGTTACTCAAGCTATTAGTTATGCTATTAAGCAGTGCCATACCCCGCCACATACTTTTATATCTGGCAGTGCAATTGGTTATTATGGTCGACAAGGCGACACTCTGGTTGATGAAAACAATACAGAGCCTCATGATGAATTTAGCCACCAACTGTGCAAAGATTGGGAGCAAGCAGCTTTAAAGGCTGAGTCTGACGAAACTCGAGTGTGCTTATTACGTACCGGTATTGTATTGGCTAAAAAAGGCGGCGCGCTTGGTAAAATGTTACCAGCATTTAAGCTTTGCGTAGGTGGTCCAATTGGCAATGGTGAGCAAGGTATGTCGTGGATCCATATAGATGATATGGTTCAGCTCATTTTGTTTTTAATTCGCAATAAAGAAATATCTGGTGCTATCAACGCTACAGCCCCTGAGCCGGTAAGTAACAAGCAGTTTAGTAAATCATTAGGAAAAGCATTATCTCGCCCTGCGTTTATGCCTATGCCTGCTGGGGTGCTTAATATATTAATGGGTGAAATGGCCGACTTACTTACTAATGGCCAGTATGTGGTACCTAAAAAAGCATTAGACCATAACTATCGTTTTCACTTTACTAAAATTGACGCTGCATTAGAAAGTTTAGTCTAGCTACTGGCCTTAACGGGTTAAGTTTGTAGTAGGGGGTAAAGCTAATACTTTTTACCCCCTTGCTATTTTAGTGTCACTACCTAATACTTATAGCTGTATAAACGCCTTCAATTAGCTAAAAGAGCCCCTTAAACATGCTTCATTTACCTACATTAATTAGCCTCTGTTTTATTCTTAACTTGTTTATTGCTGTGTTCTTTTTTTCTGTTTATAGATACAAAAAACAACCTTGCTATTTATTTTTTGCTACCGCCTGTTGCTCGTTTATTACCGCAATTGCACTAATTGGTTTAAGAGATTTTATTGAGTTTCCATTATTAATCCATTTTTTTGCTTACGTTTTTATTATTTTAAGCCCATTACTCATTATTTTAGGGTTAATACCACAAAGCCAAGCGCCCGCGATAAAATTAACGCCTTTATACTATTCAAGCGCCATGTGCTGCACGCTTTTACTTGCAGTGTACCTTATTGATGCAGGGCAAATTATTACCAGTATTATTGCTTCTGTATTATTTAGCTACGCTGCGTATTTAATGATTAAAACTCCAAGTGTTGCTGTAGTCCAACAACGCTTACTCGTTGCCTGTTTTGCAATACACAGTGTGGTGATGCTGTTGCAAGTTGTACTCCTTGTTTTGCTCTACTCAAGCCAAATAAGTCAAGCCAGCTTAGCTTTTGGATTACAGTTGTTATTGGTAACGCATTTATTTTTAACTACCGCTACTGCGCTAATTTTACCGTTTATTAAGTTTGCTAATGCTGAGTCTAGACTAATAAATTTAGCGAATCACGATCCTTTAACGCAGCTTTTAAACAGGCGTGGATTTTTCCGTTTATGTAAAAAAATAACTAAAACCGCGCCTCTTAACAGCAGAGTATCGTTGATCATGCTCGATATTGACCTGTTTAAACAAGTGAACGACCAATACGGCCATGAAACTGGCGATGAAGCGATAAAGTGGATTGCACAACATATTAACGAATTGTTTTTTGAGCTTGGAGTTACTGCTCGGATTGGCGGAGAAGAGTTTGCTATTTTTCTTAATCAACAGAACTTAGCGCAAGCTAGGCTGTTAGCTCAAAAGCTTTGTAGTAGCATTAATGAATACCCGTTTTATTTTAATGGTAATAGCATTGCACTGTCTGTAAGTGCTGGGGTAAGTAGCATGTTAGTGCGCGAACTAAATATGCAAGAACTGTTGTTGCAAGCCGATAAACGGCTTTATCTTGCTAAAGAAACAGGCCGAAATAGAGTGGTCACCCACGATGAAAAAAGCTTGTTAGCAAAAGCCCCCTCTGCCATCATTTAATTTAGTCATAAAAAAACGACATCATAGTTGATGCCGCTTTTATACGTTTACCATTTTTATGGTTACTTACTGATCCAAGGAGTTACTTTAACAACCTCGTTAATATCAGCTAATATGGTTGTGTTATCTTCCCAGCTATCGGTTACTTCAAAATAACACACTGACTTTTCGCATGTTATACGCTCATCATCAAATTGCTTTGGAGTTTTAAAGGTAACAACCACGCCTTTTTGTTCAGGCAATAAAAACCACATTAGTTTGCTAACAAAAAAGCCAGATAGGTCTGTTAATAGCTCTTCAAGCTCATTATTAATAACTAATAACGATTGCTTTGATAACGCCAGCCCATCTAGTTCATTAGCTTCTATTTGTAACTTTAACTGACAGTCGTGAACCGGATTTTTTGGCTGAACTACAATCACCGCTTTATCGGTATCGAGCTGTTTATCGAACGGTAATAGCAATTGCGCTTTGTCGGTATAATTAAGCGGGTACTCATTTTTTTCAGTTAAAATAGTACCACTCTTAATACTACATACTTCGTTAGTACCAATATCGCTAATATAAAAGTTTACGCGGGCGTACTGAAAGTCCCCTTTGTTTACCACTTTTAAACGGTCGTAAAAACCGTCGTACGACATTACAAACTCTTTAGCAACCGCACTACTAGGGGCTATTGCAAAAAAGCTGGCTGTAACTAATTTTAATACCATTTTATTCATTAAAGTACGCTCGGTTTTGATTTATCATTGTATTTAATTCTTCAATGTACGCTTCACCACGTTCAGAGTAAGACATTAAACCATACGTTAATTTAGTCGCTAAAATAGGTTTTTGTTGTGCGCGTAAGTCTTCGCGTATAGTACGTAACTCTTTGTAAGCATTGTGGGTATTAATATTTTTAAAATAAGAGCTTACTGCTGCACGTACCGATTTAAATGCAGCCACTTCATGCTCGGCTTCACTATTACGTCTTCTTGGTACCATGCCACAGCCTTTTTTGTAGCACCATTGGCCAAAAAAGTTTAAGCCAATTCGTGCAAAACGCGAAGTACCCCATGCAGACTCATTGGCTGCCTGCATTAAGGCCATTTCTTTAGGAATGATGTCTACGCGGCGCAGTGCTTGGCTTAAAGTAATAGTATCTAAGGTTTCAGATAATCCGTACGACTTAAGTATTTTTTTAATATCACCCGTTTGTTTTTTACTGAGCGGTTCACTGTGCTCTATCATCATGCGTGCAATTTCAAGGTTTGCACGTTGTTGTAAAATCTTTTTGTTTTCGGCTTCTACATGAGGCTTAATAAAGTTAAAAAACGCATGTTTTTTCTCTTTCACATCAGTGAATTCTGAGAACTTTGGCAACTTAACGTTGTGCAATGGTTTTTCTTTC
This sequence comes from Pseudoalteromonas sp. 3J6, assembly GCF_903995135.1. Classification (GTDB taxonomy): domain Bacteria; phylum Pseudomonadota; class Gammaproteobacteria; order Enterobacterales; family Alteromonadaceae; genus Pseudoalteromonas. The sequence continues at coordinate 2,955,963 of NZ_LR877185.1, forward strand.
TTCTTCTGTTTTTTAATATCGTTAGTGCTGGTTTGCTCGTCTGATACTAGTTCATCAGCATCAATAAACGGAAGGGTCAACGCCCAAATAACAATGGCGGCTAACAACAACTGAAAAATAGTTTTTAACATGTATTATCTCAATTTAACTCTAAGTTATGTATGGTGTAGTCACATACATACGAAACATCATTATACCTAAGCCACTTTATAAACGCGAATACTGAACAACCGAATAAAATTCATACACCTATTGCTTACAATTTATAATATACTAAGTGCTAAAGCCGAAGACGAATTGATAGGTTGAGACATGGATAAACAGTGGCAAAATAGAATAATTGAACAATATAAGCACCGCCCTAACGATAACCGCTCTCCTTGGCAAATAGACCGCTCACGAATCATTCATGCTGCTGCATTTAGGCGTCTTCAAGCTAAAACCCAAATAATGGGTATTGGCTTAAACGACTTTTACCGTACACGCCTTACCCATTCATTAGAAGTCTCGCAAATAGGCACCGGCATATTACGCCATTTAAAGGCCCAACATCCAAGCTTTGAACATTTTCCATCTACTGGATTGCTCGAAACCTTATGTTTAGCGCACGATATAGGTCATCCACCGTTTGGGCATGGTGGCGAAATTGCACTTAACTATATGATGCGTGATCATGGTGGTTTTGAGGGTAACGCACAAACACTGCGCATTGTGGCAAAGCTAGAGCCCTACAGTAACGGCTACGGCATGAACTTAACTAGACGCACCTTGTTAGGATTTATTAAGTACCCAGCTTTTATCGATAACCTTTGGCATAACATCCCACAAGAAAATAAACAGCGTGCATTTATTAAAGCCGATGACTGGCGTCCAGCCAAAGGTATTTATAATGACGATGCCGCGATATTTAATTGGATTATTGAGCCTCTTAGCGCAAGTGATAAAGCGTTATTATCTAGCCAAGAACACGCAGATGCTTACCGCGCTAAAACCCGTTATAAATCACTCGACAGTGCTATTATGGAACTGGCTGATGACATTGCATATGCCGTTCACGACCTTGAAGATGCCATAGCGACGGATGTGCTCAGTTTAGACGATTGGCTAACCCATGCATTGCCGCATTTACAAGCACTTGACTATGACTGGTTAAACACTTTGCTGGAATCACTCTCCAAGCGGTTATTTTCAAAGTATGAACATGAGCGAAAAGACGCCATAGGCGAACTGGTGAATACCTTTATTATTCATATTCATTTAGATACCCAAAACGATGAATTTGAGTGCCCTATTTTAAAGCACACCGCAAAATTAGATCAGCAATACGAAAATGTGCTACAGATCCTCAAACACTTTGTATTTCAGCGTTTAATACGCGACCCACAAATGCAGCAAATAGAATTTAAAGGGCAAAATCTACTCATAGAATTATTTACTGCGTTTGCCAGTGATCCGCTGCGCTTATTACCCGAAACCACGCAAGCACTGTACCTTGAAGCTGAGAAACATAATCAAGGCATGCGTATTATTTGTGACTATTTAAGCGGTATGAGCGACGAATACGCTTATAAAACCTATCAACGGTTGTTCTCCCCCATACAATAAGTTAGCTAATCTGAACTCAGGTTAGTCAACATAAAAAAGCCGAGTCACTTACGTAACTCGGCTTTTCGTTAGTTTATAAAATCACACTACAGTGATTTAATGCCCATGTTGTAAAGCGTAAAACCGTACATGTCGGCATAAAGGTCAATAATTTTACTGGTTGGTGTACCTGCACCATGGCCTGCATTGGTTTCAATACGGATAAGCGTTGGGTTAGTACCTGCTTGATTCGCTTGAAGTTCAGCTGCAAATTTGAATGAATGCGACGGTACAACGCGGTCATCATGATCGCCTGTAGTGATCATAGTCGCCGGATATTCAACCCCTGCTTTTACGTTATGAATTGGCGAGTAACCTTTTAAGTAATCAAACATTTCTTTACTTTGGTCGCTAGTACCGTAATCGTATGCCCAACCAGCGCCAGCTGTAAATGTATGGTAACGAAGCATATCCAATACGCCTACCGCAGGTAACGCAACTTGAAACAAGTCAGGTCGCTGGGTCATTACAGCACCCACTAATAACCCACCGTTTGAACCACCACGCAGTGCTAAGCGTTTTTTAGAGGTGTATTTTTTATCTTGTAAGTATTCAGCTGCAGCAATAAAGTCGTCAAATACGTTTTGCTTTTGCAATTGTGTACCTGCTTTATGCCACTCTTTACCGTATTCACCACCACCACGAATATTAGCAACTGCGTATACGCCGCCTTGCTCAAGCCAAGCCGCTGTTGTAGGGCTAAAGCGAGGTGTTAAGCTTATATTAAAGCCACCATAGCCATATAAAATAGTTGGGTTGCTGCCATCTAATTTAATATCACTTTTATAAGTGATAATCATCGGTACTTTAGTGCCATCTTTAGAGGTATAAAATACTTGCTCAGAGGTATAGTTATCGCTATTAAAATCTATCCCTGACTTACGGTATACTTTTGACTCACCGCTTTGCACGTCAAAGCTGTAAGTCGTGCCTGGCGTTTTGTAGTTAGTAAACGAGTAATAGAGCGTAGTTTGCTCTTTTTTACCGCCAAAACCACTCGCTGTACCAACACCTGGTAAGCTAATTTCGCGGATCAATTCGCCTTTTTTGTTGTACTGCTTCACTTTAGAAATAGCATCAACCATGTAGTTGGCAAAAAACGTATTTCCGCCAAGCGTTACATTAAGTACATTTTCAGTCTCTGGGATAAAATCTTGCCAATTTTCAGGCTGTGGATTGCTTGCATCAACCGTCACTACTTTTTTATTTGGTGCATTTAAGTTAGTAACCAAAAATAGCTTGCTGCCTTCGTTATCAATTACGCTGGTATCAGAGTCGGTATTACCCACTACGGTCACAAATTCGCTATCTGGCTTGGTTAAATCTTTAATAAATAACTTATTACCAGAGGTCGATACGCTGGCACTAATAAACAAGTAACGACCATCTTTGGTTGCTTTAGCGCCCACATAGCGGTGTTTTTGTTCTGCTGTATCGCCAAATACTAAAGTATCTTCGTCTTGATCTTGGCCTAACTTATGGTAATACACTTTATGTTGATCAGTTTTTGCAGAAAGCTCACTGCCCTCTGGCTTATCGTAGCTTGAATAGTAAAAACCGTCATTCGCTAGCCAGCTAACGCCACTAAATTTAACATCAACTAGTGCTTGCTCTACCTGCTCTTTGGTCTCGGTGTCTATAACAATGATTTTACGCCAATCACTACCACCTTCTGAGATTTGGTACGCTAACAATGAACTATCTTCTGAAAATGATAAACCCGACATTGAAGTGGTGCCATCTTCACTAAAAGTATTAGGATCTAAGAACACTTCAACTTCAGCGCCGTCTTTGCTGCGGTATAAAACGTACTGGTTTTGCAGGCCATCATTTTTATAAAAATAAGTGTAATCACCTTCAGTAAACGGAGCGCTGATTTTTTCGTAGTTCATTAGTTTTTCAAGGCGCTGTTTGAGTGTGTCTCTGTAAGGCACTTGTTCTAAATACGAAAAGGTTAGGTTGTTTTGTGTTTTAACCCATTGAGCCGTTTCATCACTCATATCATCTTCTAACCAGCGATACGGATCAGCCACGGTTTCACCAAAGTAAGTGTCAACCACAGCGCCTTTTTTAGTTTCAGGGTAATCTAGTGAGTTAACTGCTTTCATAGCTGTTTTTACTTTATTTTGAGTGGTGTTTTCTGCAGGTTGTGAACAACCCGCAAGTGCGATTACAACCGCACAGGTCAGTGTTTTTTTAAGCATTGCTTTATCATTATTTTATCTATAGTGAACCTAACCTATTAACTTTTACTGCTTTTGTCTATTGAGATGCGGTAAACGTCATTTATCGCTGTTAACCTGCGCTAAATTGCGCTTAAATAAATGAATAACTTTTAAACACTAACAGGTTGAGTAATGACAGAAACTAAATCCTTTTCTAGCTTTAAACGCTTTTACCCTTTCTATTTAAAAGAGCATCGGAATAAAACCTGTCGCAGACTGCATTTTATTGGCAGTAGTTTAGTGTTGTTACTAGCCAGCTATGCGCTTATTAGCTCACAATTCGTATTGTTATGGTTATTACCGGTGATTGGTTATGGCTTTGCATGGGTTGGGCATTTCTTTTTTGAAAAAAACCGCCCCGCCACATTTAAGCACCCGTTTTACAGTTTATTGGGTGATTGGGTCATGTTTAAAGATATGTTGATTGGCAGAATTAAATGGTAAATGGCTACTTACGCCTCGGTATTATAAACACCTCACCTTACTTGCTGTAAATAAATTGTAGATTGAATGTAATTCAATTGACCTCGATTGTAAAAATGGTCTAATTTGGCAACAGTAATTTCAATTAGTTCATTATTCTAACAAACACTATATTGAAACCACCTGAAGAGCATCGAATGAGGGAAATTAGTTATGCAAATTACACCGCTATTTACAGCAAAAAAGACCATCACTTTAAGTATCGCCGCTGCACTTGTAGGCTCATGGACGGCTAACGCTGCTGAGCAAGAGACTCAGGCGCAAGAAAACATTGAACAAATTAGTGTAATTGGCTCTCGCCGACTAGGCCGCACAGTTGAAGATAGCCCTGTTCCTATTGATATTATTAGTAATGATGCCTTAAAAAGTTCGGGGCAAACAGAAACCAATGCACTATTAAGTACGTTATTACCAAGTTTTAATTTCCCCCAACCATCAATTACCGATGGCAGCGATCATGTACGCCCCGCTCAACTGCGTGGCTTAGCCCCTGATCACACCCTAGTGCTCGTAAATGGTAAACGTCGCCACAGTAACGCGCTACTTAATTTAAACGGCTCAACGGGTCGAGGCTCGTCATCGGTTGATTTAAACGCCATACCTGCAAACGCGATTGAACGTATTGAAGTATTACGCGACGGCGCCGCAGCTCAATATGGCTCAGACGCTATTGCCGGGGTGATTAATATCGTCCTTAAAAGCAATAGCAGTGGGGGTAGTTTGGGTGCCGTATATGGTGCAAATATTACCGATATGGACGGTGTCGCGCAGTTACAGTCGGTTTCTGAGGACGCAAATGGTGACTTAGCTTTTACTGAGGGCAGCGACCGCTCGCTTACCGACGGCCAAACCTTAACTCTGCAAGGTAATATGGGGTTTGAATTAGGCGATAACGGCTTTTTGAGTATTTCTAGTGAATATCGCGATCGCAGCTCTACCAACCGCTCTGATTACGACCAACGCGAAAACTACGCTCGTTTACCTGATGGCTCTCTCGACCCACGCGAATTCACATGGGATCGTTACAACCATAACTTTGGCAACGGCACTGTTGAAGACTTTGCGCTGTTTTACAACGCAGGTTATCAGCTAACTAACGATGCTGAGCTCTACTCGTTTGGCTCTTACAGCAAGCGTGAAGGCGAAGGCGGTGGTTTTTATCGTCGCGCCCAAGACAGCCGTAACGTTACAGAAATATACCCTGATGGCTTTTTGCCGGTGATCACCTCAGACATTGATGACTTTTCATTGGCTTTAGGTGTGAAAGGCTTTGCTAATGAATGGAACTACGATGCTTCTGCTGTATATGGCCAAGATGCCTTTAACTTTGGTGTTATTAATAGTTTAAACACTTCATATGGGCCAAGTAGCCAAACCAGTTTTGATGCCGGCACGCTAACTTACGATCAGCTGACTATTAATCTTGATTTTAGCCGTGAGATTGATGCTGACTTTTTAGCCAGCGGAATTAACGTGGCAGTGGGCGCTGAGTATCGCCGCGAAGGGTATGAAATTCAAGCAGGTGAAGAAGCCTCTTATGCGCGTGGTAATTTTGGCCCAGGTGGTGCCGTGACCGATCCGGTTAATGGCCCATTCGGCTCTGCAGGTTCACAAGTGTTCCCGGGGTTCACACCTGAATCTGCGGGTGACAACAGCCGCCACAATGTTAGCCTTTACATTGACTTAGAAGCCTTTATTACAGATAACTGGAATGTTGCCATCGCCGCGCGTTACGAAGACTACTCTGATTTTGGCGACACGCTTAATGGTAAAATTGCCACCCGCTATACACTTACAGAAGACTTAGCACTACGCGGCTCTGTATCAACCGGCTTTAGAGCGCCCTCTTTACAACAGCAATACTTTACCTCGGTAGCGACTGTATTTGTAGATGGCGAACCTACACAAACAGGTACCTTTGCGCCAAGCAGCGATGTTGCCGTTGCATTGGGTTCACCAGGTTTAGACGCAGAAGAAGCTACTAACTACGGGGTAGGCTTTACGTGGTCAACCGACTTCAACTTCAGCTTATCTGTTGATTACTACCAAATATTAATTGATGACCGTATTGTGTTATCAAATAACTTATCGGGCGCAGGCGTTGCAAGCTTACTTGAGGGCACCGGCGCTAACCAAGGTCGATTTTTCTTAAACGCGATTGATAGCAAAACCCGTGGCGTTGACGTCGTGGCTTCTTATAATTTAATCACCGACAACTACGGTGATGTAACTTTTAACTTAGGTTACAACTACGGTAAAAACCAAGTCACCGATATTATTGACCCACCAGCACAATTACAAAATGTTGGGGTTGAGCAAGATAATTTGTTCTCGGGTAACGAGCTACGTCGTTTTGAAGTGAGCACACCGCGCAATAAATACAACCTTAGCGCAACATGGACACTTAACGAATGGCGCACCACACTTCGCAGCACTCGCTACGGTGAAACACAAGACCCGTCTGAAAACCCAGAGCGTAACGAAGTGTTAGAACCTAAATGGATCACCGATTTAGATGTTGCCTATGCACTTAATAATAACCTTACTCTTAGCTTAGGCGCTAATAATGTGTTTGATGTATACCCAGATCCAACTCGTGAGCTGGTGAGCGATGTAACCACTTTCTCTCGCTTGTTCTCGTACTCGGGCTTTTCACCATTTGGTTTTAATGGCCGTTATGTATACGGCAAAATTGAAATGAAGTTTTAAGCTGTAGCTTAAACCAAAAAGCCACACTAAATAGTGTGGCTTTTTAATAGATTAGGGTCTGTTGATCTTTCAAGGTTAAATTTGCAGCAGTCTGTTTGGTATTTAGGCAAGGCAGAGCCTATGTGGTGTGGTTATTCCCCATAAATAGGCGATAACGCAGCATCAATGCCAAACAGGCGCTGCCCGAAGGGTTCTGCCTAGGGACGATTTACTCTTTGTTGCTCGGTTTTTACTTAGCCCACTAGGTTACAAACCTCGCGCCGCGATTAAACCGCCCCTAGTTTGAACAAATTTTAATCCGCAAAGGTCAACAGACCCTAGAACCCGATTAGATTTTAGTTAACCAACCGTGTTTATCTTCGCTCTTACCCCATTGAATGTCGTTCAATGCTTGGCGTAAGCGTGCCGTTGTTGGCCCAGGTTCACCGTTACCTACTTTGTATTCTTTATCGTTATGGATAAACGTACCTACTGGAGTCAATACTGCCGCAGTGCCTGAAAGTGCTGCCTCAGTACCTGGTTTTGCTGCACGCTCTAAAAGCTCAGTGACAGTAAAGTTGCGCTCGCTAACCGTCATACCTAAATCTTTAGCTATGGTTAAAATGCTATTACGGGTTACACCGTGTAAAAATGTGCTGTCGAGTGCTTTAGTAATGATTTCATTGCCATCAATTAAAATAAAGTTTGCGGCACCGGTTTCTTGTACATCGCCGCCTGGGCAAAATAAAATTTGGTCGGCTTTATATTTAGTGCGTGCTGCTGAAATTGGGCCAAGTGCGCTGGCATAGTTACCACCGCTTTTGATCATACCCATGTGCGGGGCACAGCGCATACCATCTTCTTCAAGTAAAACACGTAACGCAGTTGCACCACCTGAAAAATAATCACCCACTGGCGATAATAACGTATAAAGCAACGAACTCATTGACGGTGCCGCCGCTTTACCAATGGCAGCTTCTGTACCAATGTGGGTTGGGCGAATATACATAGAACCAGGAGGAAGCGGCGTTTCATCGGCGTATTCACGAACAATATCGATGATCATTGTTTTTAGCATCTCGCCATCAACAGCAGGTAAACTCAACAATTCAGAACTTTGCTGCATGCGCGCAATATTAGCGTCCATTCTAAAAATATTAACCGAGCCATCTTCGTGACGAAAGGCTTTTAACCCTTCAAAACATGTACTTGAATAATGAAGAACGTGCGCACCTGCATGCAACTCAAGCTTATCGCAAGGAACAATTGAGCTTTCGCCCCACTGATTGTCAGAAAACTTAGCTTGAATCATCTGCGGCATAAACACAGTACCAAATGCTGCCATTTTTATTCTCTCTTGTGTGGTCTATTTTTCTCCATTGTATGACAACCAGCTACTATTTAACCATAGCAAAACGAGCTGTTTTTAAATTAATTAGAAGAATTTTTTGCATGTACTGATGATTATTTAATCAATAAAGCACTTGCCAACCTTTTAATGCAATAATCAGCTAACATTTTATAGTTAGCTGATTAATTAATGCGTACATTATGATGGCGGCTATTTTATTAGCCTCTATTTAAACGAATAACGCAATATACGCTTTAATACTGAGGTGTATTGGTGAAAAAATCCGCCAGTATTATAAGCAATCCCCTGCTTTTGTAATGCTGCTTGCACTTTAGGCGCAATTTCTTGATAACGCGACGACGGCATATCAGGAAATAAATGATGCTCTATTTGAAAGCTTAAATGCCCAGTTAAAATATGAAACCAACGCGCCCCTTTAATGTTTGACGAACCCAGCGCTTGGCGATAATACCACTGCCCTTGGCTTTCGTTTTTGCAGTCTTGCTCATAAAAGGTATGGGTTTGCTCGGTAAAATGACCACAAAAAATAATGGTTGAGGTCCATAGGTTACGAATTAAGTTTGCCAAAAAATTACCGCTTAATACCCATAAAAACAGTGGTCCCGCCAAAACTGGAAATAACACATAGTCTTTAATTAGTTGGCGCGCCCCTTTACTAAAAAAGCGCTTTTTTAAAGTGCTATGCGCTACAGCGACTTTACGGTTTGGTTTCTTTTTACCTATAAAGACTCGCTCGCCTGCGAGCTCATGATACGACACGCCCCACTGAAACAGCACGCTTAAATTTAAATAGGTAATAAACTGCCATGTATTTTTTAGCCGCCATTTAAAGTCATTGCTCAACCTTAATAAGCCATAACCAAAGTCACGATCTTTTCCGATAATGTTAGTGTAAGTATGATGTTCAAAGTTATGAACGCGGTTCCAGCTTTGGCCATCGCAGGCTATATCCCACTCGTAGCTTTTAGAGTTAAGTTGTTTGTCGTTCATCCAATCGTATTGACCATGCATTACGTTGTGGCCAATTTCCATGTTGTCGAGAATTTTAGCCAAACCAAGTAATAAAACACCCGCTACCCACAATAATGGCTGTACAAAACCAAGCATCAATAAAATCCGTCCGCCTATTTCGCAAAACCGCTGCTTACGCACAATAGAACGAATATAGTTTGCATCCTTTTGCCCAACTGTAGCTAATGTCGACATTTTAATTTCATCTAAATCATCGGCTAACTGTTGATAATTTATAGTTGTCATAGCTGTAACTCCAAATCGCTAACGGCTTGGCTCACACACAGTTGAATTAACTGCTCGCCAGTATCTGATAATTGATTAGTTTTTAAATTACGCACCACTCCCGACTTTTTAATGCATTGGCATTGATGGCAAATACCAATGCCGCAACCACGCTGCACAGGGAGTTTTTTTGCTTCAAACTGGTTTAATAGCACCTCATTACTAGTCACTACATGCGTGTCTTTATTTATTATTACTGAAAAATGATTGTCGTCAGTCAATTTAGGCATGGATAGAGCAAACGATTCTTGGTAATAGGTTAAATTAAGTAGACGAGTAAAATCTGCAACTTCTTGCATAAAGCCAGCAGGACCACAGCAATATATATCAGGATTATCGTCCGTATTTATATGAGTAGTTAAATATGGGCTTCGATCCCGTGTAAGCAGTACGTAAGAAAAATGATTATATTGCTGTGTCAGCATTTTTAACTCATTAGTGCATTGATGCTCACCTGCTTTAGCAAAGTAAATTAATTTTATCTGATGCTCAGTATTACCTAGCTGCTGATCAAGCATAGCAAGCATAGCCGTAATTCCCGAACCACCAGCAATAAACGTGCTGGGTTTGTGCCAGCTTTTAAATACAAAGTCGCCACTTGGTGGAGAAATATTACACCATGGCTGCACCGCTAATGCATTTTGCAATTGGCTTGTAAAATGACCTTGCTGATCTGTTTTTACTAATAAACGAAGTAAACCTGTCGCCTTATATTGTGCGGGGCTGCATGCCAAAGTAAACACTCGAGTAAGCAAACGTCCATTAGCTTCCACCGTTAAGCTAATGTGTTGACCAGCAATATGTATAGGCCACTTGTTACTTGGTTTAAGTGAAATACTTAAAAATTGCCCGCTTAGCGCTTGAACATCAACAACCTTGGCTCGAAAAAGGTCAGCGCGCCACGCAGGTTTAAACACTTGAATTATTGGCTCAATATAAGCTGCAAAGCTTTGATGGTGTAAAAACCATTTTGAAAATTGATCTAATACCGGAGTTAACATGGTTATAAATTCTCTATTTAAATCGACTACCCATTAGTTTCTGCTGGGTTTTATATTTGAGCATACACGTGTAAGTCCAAACTTCAGCGCACAAGTGTACGCTCGAATTTTTAAATTTCAACTCTATTAGAGTAATTATTCAATTTTTCTAGAGCGATATTTAAAGGTTAACAAGGCTCAAGTACCCAATGGACAACGATTAAATTGCGTGCACTTGTATTTATCCCAAATACTTAACACCATGATAAATAGCGTGCTAAGGTAGTTAAAATTTAGTTAATTTTGGAAGCCATTATGAACAAAATAACAACGCGTAAAAAATTTTCTACACTTGCCAAAATCAGTTGTGCATTTGCACTTTCGGGGCTCACCAGCCTCAGTACTTATGCAGTTGATTTTAAAGAACTGGATAAATTAGCGCTTAATGTAAAACCGGTAACTGTTGCCCAAGGAATTTCGATTCCGTGGGCTATTGAGGCTCTACCAAACGGTGACTTATTAATAACCGAGCGCAGCGGTATCCTTTATTTACTTCGTAATAACTCCACCAGCTTAACTAAAATCACTGGCCTACCAAAAATAGATGCCAACGGCCAAGGCGGGCTTCTTGATTTAGAGCTACACCCTGATTTTGCTAATAATCAATGGCTATATATTACTTATTCAAGCAGTGAAGGCGATGGCGCAGGTAGTAACACCGCACTTATGCGTGCAAAGCTAAGTAACGATCACAGCCAACTACTTGAGTCACAACAATTATACAAAGGTGAGCATAACTCTAAAAAAGGTCAGCATTATGGCAGCCGTATTGTGTTTGATAACCAAAACTATGTGTATTTTTCGATTGGCGATCGCGGCTCGCGAGATATTAACCCACAAGATTTAGGCCGTGATGGCGGTAAAATTTATCGTTTACACGACGATGGTAAAATTCCATCTGACAACCCCTTCGTAAACCAAAAAGGTGCAAAACCAGCGGTTTGGTCTTATGGGCATCGTAACCCACAAGGCATGTGGTTCGATGGTGACAATAGTATATTTTGGGCACACGAACACGGCCCCCGTGGTGGCGATGAGCTTAATATGATTAAACCTAAAACTAACTACGGCTGGCCCGTGGTGAGTTACGGTATTAACTACAGCGGCACCTCGTTTACCGATTTAACCGAAAAACCGGGCATGCAAGCGCCCATATTACAGTGGACACCGTCTATCGCTCCTTCAGACATGTTGCTAGTAAAAGGTGATAAATACCCTGAACTTAAAGGTAAATTTTTACTCGCTTCAATGAAATACGCCTTTGTTAGCGTATTAGAAATAGCAGATGGTAAGGTCGTTAAACAAAGTAAATTACTTGAAGGTATTGGCCGTATTCGCAGCCTAGCCCAAGGTGATGATGGTACTATTCACCTTGGATTAGATGGCCAGGGCATTGTGCGACTAGATCCTAAGTAGTCATTTAATACATCTAATTACAGTAACAGCAAACTTTTTGCAGCTTAACTGCGTACTGTTACTGTAATTAGCTAATAAACAACGAGGGTGTTGATGTTTTCATTTTTAAAGCCAGATCCAATCAAAAAATTGCGTAAAGGGTACGATGCAAAATTAGAGCAAGGCATGCAAGCACAAAGAAAAGGCGATATTAAAAGCTATGCGATATTAACTGACGAGGCTGAAAAAATCTGGAATGAAATAGAAGCACTCGAAGCCAAAAAGGCCAAGTAAACATATAGCCTACCAATTCAAACCAATCCCGCGTTAAAAACGCGGGGTTTTAATACTTACAAACATCCTTTTTTAAATTCATTTAAGCCCAACCAGATAATTCCCCAACTTAACCTCCATCGTAACCAGCTTTTAATTGAGCACAGCTCATTATACTCATAGAATTATTGCCTTCTCTTACTTATGCTCATAACCCACCTAAAAACTCACGTAAACAATTATTTACATTAACGTTAATTAGTGGAATTATTAATCTACTCCAAAAGAGTTGATGCATTGTTTTAAGTAGCAGAATATTAAAGCGCTGATGATTTTGTGAGTGCGAGGAAAGCATTTTTAGTAAAGTGTGTAATTAACCCATAAAGCATCAAAAATTTACTGGAAAAAAATGCAATATAATGAAAAAATTATAATTAAATCAAGGAATACAGATGTACACAGGTAGTTGTTTATGCGGCTCAATCAACTTTTCAATTAATGGTAAAGTTACTGATATTATTCATTGTCATTGTTCGCTTTGTCGTAAGGCCAGTGGCAGTGCTTTTGCTACTAATGGATTTATTAATGCCAGCGATCTGACATTAACTGACTACAACGGCACACTTACTTTTTACCAAAGTAGTGAAGGTAAACGTAAGTACTTTTGTAAAACCTGCGGCGCTCCAATTTATAGTGCTAACGCTCAATCTCCTCAAAGATATCGCCTTCGATTAGGCGCGTTAACCTGCGATATAACAGAGCGACCAATATCGCATAATTTCATCACCTCAAAAGCTAATTGGGAAGACTTAGATGCTCAGCTTCCTCGTTATGAGGGACATGAGCCAGGGCGAGAGTAAATCCATATAAATTTATCTATTTTTTTGAAGTGGGAGTTTGAATGAATCTGAATCAAGTAACTTTGCCAGTCAAAGATATGAATGAAGCGGTGAGTTTTTATCGCACACTTGGCTTTACCCAAATCGTTGATACACCTCATTATGCACGTTTTAGTTGCCCTGAAGGTGACTCTACATTTTCATTATCTTTAGAAAGTGAATTTTTTGAAAATCATTCTGTAATTTATTTTGAGAACGATAACCTTGAGCAATTGTGCCAGCAGTTAATCAAAAAAGGGATCGTATTCGAACAGCAACCCACAGAGCAAAGGTATCTATGGAAGGAAGCGGTTTTAAAAGACCCTTCAGGAAATAAAATTAAGATCTACAAAGCTGGAGAAAATCGATTAAACCCACCTTGGAAGGTACAAAAACAGCCATAAAGCTAAGCACGAACCAGCATTGCGCTAAACAGCTAAATGCTGGCGTTTAAGTACTGTACTTAGTTATTTATATTCCACCTTAGCGGTTAAGCGATTAAATAATCCTGGGAAAAACCGTTTTATAAACGGTGCCCAACCACTTAACCCTTGGCCTATTACAGCTTCGTCTTTTTTATTGTAGATTGCAGTGAGCATTTTTGATGCAGCTACATTCACATTCATACCATTTTCTATCGAAGGTTCGGGTTTGTTTTGCGCCTCCCCTTGCTCGTTCAATGAGTTATGGGCAATCGCCGTTTTAATTGAGCCTGGGCAAATAGTTAAGCAATATATATTGTGCTCTGCCACTTCGGCGCGTAAGCAATCCATAAAGCCTACTACAGCGTATTTACTGCCTGAATATCCGGTTCTGAACTTAGATCCTACTTTGCCTGCCACACTACTAATAGCCACTACAGAGCCGCTTTTACGCGCTACCATTGAAGGTAATACCGCTTTAGTGAGTGCAATTAAGCCAAAGTAGTTTACTTCCATAAGTTGGCGATACACTTTAAAGTCGTTTTCTAAAAATAAACTACGCTGCGATACGCCACCGTTATTAATTAAAATATCAATGGGGCCTAAGCTATCTATTTTCTCCGATACATCCTGCAGTACCATTTCGGGCTTTGATAAATCAAGCGGGATAACACGGTGCCCCTCGCCTTTTAACTCGTCTTTTACTTGGTTGAGTTTATCGATATTTCGCGCTGATAAAATAACCTTTGCACCTTGCTCTGCAAATTGTTTTGCAAGCTCTTCTCCAATACCTGATGATGCGCCGGTGATCCACACTGTTTTATTATTATAATCCATGGTTTACCTTATATTCTTTGACTGGTTATGCTTTAGTTGGACCCGCTATTTCATTCACTTGCTGTTCTAAGTTTTTGTAAAAGCCCATTAAAAATAGTAGCTCAACAGTGACATACAAAGGGCCAATAATTAAGCCTACTAAATCATCAACAAAAGCGGGCTTTTTACCTTCAAAATAATGACCAATAAACTGTAATATCCAGCCAAACACGAACACCCCAACTCCAATTACCAACCAAGGTATTAATGCCATTGCGGCAATTGGCTGGGCAGCTACCAGTAATAAAGTGAAAATAATTCCCATGATTAAACCAAGCGAAAAGCTCAGCATAAAATAGTAAACCACAGAGGCTAATACAAAAATTTGCGCGCCATCAATGCTAAAATTAGCAATAGGAATTTCAATTCGGGCGAGTAAGCATAAAGCGGCAAACACAATGAGTGGAATACCAAAAAAATGGGTTAATACATTTCGTTTAGAGCGATGGTACAAACCATACTGGCCGAGCTGTTGTTCAAGGGTTTTCATGACGGCGTTCCTATTGTTATTTTTATAAGCAAAGTTCACCTTATAAAAAATGACACATAATAACAACTGATAACGATAGTTAATCTCTAAAAATGGTGAGCAGCACCTTATGCGTTATAGCTATAAATTAGGTAAGGTCATCGTTAATAATTAACATGATCAGCACCAGGAGGTTTACATGCTTTTAAAAACACTCGCCGTTGGCCTATTACTCGCTTTAGCTGAGATAATTAATGGCAATATTAGAGTAAGGATTTTACATCGATTTTACGCTCTAAAACGCGCTAAAACACTCAGCTTACTTTTGGGCACTGCGATTATTTATGCCATTACTTGGCTGACCTTGCCATGGGTTAACCCTATTTCGTACTTAGATTGTTTAAATGTGGGTTTTGTTTGGCTAACAATAATGCTTAGTTTAGATATTGTTGTGGGCAGATATTTATTTAAGTATAAGTGGCACAAAATACTTGATGATTTTAACCTTTTTAGAGGTAACTTACTGAGTGTGGGCATGCTATTACTTTTTATAAGCCCCTGCTTGGTTTTTTGGTTACAGATGAAAGTTATGGTTTAGAGCACTCCTCTAATAGCGAAGCGTCTCTTCGCCCTCTTTGTGCATAATTGACTAAACCCTATTTGAACACAGAGAAGCGAATGAGGAGTAAATGAGAAGCCATAAAAAGTTATCGTGTAGTACACTCCTCTAAAAGCGCAGCGCCTCTTTGCCCTCTTTGTGCATAATTCACTAAACCCTATTTGAACACAGAGAAGCGAATGAGGAGTAAATGAGAAGCCATAAAAAGTTATCGTGTAGTACACTCCTCTAAAAGCGCAGCGCCTCTTTGCCCTCTTTGTGCATAATTCATTAAACCCTATTTGAACACAGAGAAGCGAATGAGGAGTAAATGAGAAGCCATATAAGTTTTGGTTTAATTTACTTCTCTAAAAGCGTAGCGCCTCTTCACCCTCTTTGTGCGTTAATCACTTAAGATCTATTTAAAGTCAGAAATAAATAAGCTTTCAACATGCCATTATCTAAGCTAATGCGGTTACTAGCTTGCCTTTTTCATGTGTTGGTTGCATTGCCATTCGCTCCGTGCCTTTTTCGAATTCTTGCTCTAACATTTTTTGTAATTCAGCAATCTGCTCTTTTATGGCATCTACATCAACCCCTTCCTCTCCTAGTTCTTCTGCCAAGGCTTCTATTGCTGCTTTTAACTCAGCTATAGTTTCTTTATCGACACCTAAACGTTGATAAATTAATGCCTCTTGGGCATTTTCTAAAAAGCTTTTGTCTTCTGGTTTAGCGATAAAATTAGGGGTTGCTTGGTTTTCAGCGGTACTGGTTGTTGCCGCAGCGGCAGATGTTGGCAGAACGTCACTCGATTTTGCCACTTTGTTAACGGGAGTATTATAACTACTATATTGATTTTTAAAGGTTATTGAAGTCATTGGCTCAAATCCATTTTTACTTTAATCGTTATATGCTTTAACTGAAATAACTTAAGCAACTTTGATACCAGTTAATATTTGATTGTCTCTAAGGCTTATTTTTATTTCAAATTAAGCCCTCTTAACTCATTTCGCACCCACTTCTCATCTAAATAAAGCTCTAAGTGTTGCTCGGCAAACTTTAAAAAACTGCGTGCAGCATGTGATATGTGTCGGTCTGTACGCACCACAAAATACCAATGACTGGCTAAAGTAGTGTCGGTAACATTAAGCACTTTAAAGCTATTATCACCTTTAGGCAGCACATGCTGAGAAAGCACCGCAATCCCCATACCTGAAGCTACCGCCACTCTAATGGCTTCATTACTGGCCATTTGCACACTGTCACTTAATACCAACCCTCTACTTTGCAGCTCGCTTTCAAATAACATGCGCGTTGCGGAGCCTGTTTCACGTAGTAAAAAACGATACGGAACTAAATCAGCCAGTTTAAGTGCGGTTTTATCGGCTAATGGATGATTTAGTGGCACTATAAACACTAAAGGGTTATGTAGAAATCTAGCAGCCTGGGCATGCTCTAAAGATGGCGGGTGACTAAATACATAAATATCGTCTTCTCCCCGTTCAAAGCGTGCTAAAACGGCTGAACGATTACCTATTTCAAGTGGTAGCTCTACATGCGGATGTTCATTACTGTATGGGCCTAACAATTTAGGTAAAATATATTGGGCAGTATTAACCATAGCAATTTTACATCGTCCACGTTCACCCCCTTTTAGCTCCGCTAAGTAATCTTGGTAATCTTCAAAATGACCAAAAACCTGTTGGCAAGTCCTAAATAAGGCCATACCAGCTTCGGTTATTTGCAACTTTTGTTGCTGCATAATTATTAACGGTTCATCTACCGCTTCTTGTAAGCGTTTAATTTGTAAAGAAACCGTAGGCTGAGTCAAATGAAGCCTCCGTGCGGTTTCGCTTATAGAGCCGGTTTTTACTACACTCATAAATACTTCAAGAAGTCGGAAGGAAAGTTGCCTTATATTCATATGCACCTCATAGGTTTTTATCTATAGGATGTTAGCATTCATTTTATTATTTACTATATAAAGATTTGCCTATAATAGCGCCGCTTAACAAATTAAATTAGTAATAAAGAGGAGAACAGCGTGCCTGATATTGTAGTAATGTTTTTTATTTTAGGATTAGCAGCGGGTATCCTTCGCTCTGATTTAGCTATTCCCAAAGCGACGTATGACACTCTCAGCTTACTACTCATGCTTACCATAGGTCTTAAAGGTGGCATGGTGCTGCATGGCAATTTAAGTTGGCAATTACTCCCAGAAATGGCCTCGGTTATGTTACTTGGTGGGCTTATTCCGCTCACTTTATACCCTATTTTAAAATACGTTGTTAAGCTAAGCGTAGCGAATAGCGCCAGCATTGCTGCCCACTATGGTTCGGTTAGTGCTGGTACATTTGCGGTAGCATTAGCGTATGCCGAATCGGCTAAATTAGAAGTGGGCGCAGAAGTTACCTTGTACCTAGTTATGCTTGAATTACCCGCCATTATTGTAGGTTTACTGTTGTATCGTAAGCTCGACAAAGCACACAGCGAAAACACCAACTTATCGTTAAAAGCACTGTGGCACGAAACGCTTACCAATAAGAGTGTGATTTTGCTCGTTGGCGGTGTAATTATCGGTATGATGTATGGCACCCAACAGGGTAGCCAAGTTACGAGTTTACTTACCAGTAGCTTTAAAGTAGTGCTGGCGCTATTTTTACTCGAAATGGGCTTGGTTGCTGCACAAACGCTTCGCCCTTTTCCTTGGCAGCAATGGAAACTGGCTGCCTTCGCCATTATTACGCCGTTATTTTTAGGCACCATTGGCGTTATGGTTGGCACCTTGCTAAATTTAGAATTAGGTTCAGTGGTTATTCTGGGGAGCTTAGTGGCGAGTGCTTCTTACATTGCCGCACCTGCTGCTATAAAAGCCGCTATTCCCAAAGCGGACATTGGTCTTGCCATGCTTAGCTCGTTAGGTGTCACCTTTCCATTTAATGTTATTGTTGGGATTGGTTTGTATCATCAACTTGCCGTTGCCATAAGTTGAATATAACGTATTAAAAAAGCCCAAAGTGGGCTTTTTTAATACGTATGAGCCCTATAATTTGACACTCTGACGCTTACTTGAGCAACAGTATCAAGCAGTTTTTGTAACACCTTTAAAGACCGCTTTATTTTTTAACTCAAATACTTCGATTTTATGCTCGTTTATAAGTTCATCAACAAAGCAGCTGGGGTTGTTATCATCAGTTATTATGTAGACCTTATGTTTAGCGCGAGTAAGCGCTACATAAAATAAGCGACGCTCTTCACTATGTGTGAAATTATCTTTTGCGGGTAATAATGCCTCTAAAATTTGAGGCGTTGGCTTAGTGCTCGGGAATCCAAACGCTCCGCCATTCATTGCTAATATAATGACATAATCGGCTTCTTTGCCTTTTGAGCCATGAAACGTATCACACTCAATATGCAATGCTGAAAACTCTTGCTGTAAAGCACTTATATCGGCCAGTGAAGGTAACTGAAATCGAAACCGTGCAAGTAAATACACAGTAACAGGCTTGCCTGAATGACCCTTAATCCCCTGTAGTAAATGCTTAATTGCGCCATTATTTAGCTCCGCTATTTTGGTGTTTTTAGCTGAGCCACTTTTCAATGTTTTTAGCACGCTAACGGCGGGCTTAGTTACCTTTGCAACTGAGTGAATGTCTTTAGCTAACTGCGCTGGGTTTTTCATAATAAAACCTGCAGCAACCTCGCCAATTTTATTATTAAAGCGAAAGGTCCTATCTAATAGAGTTTGTGTTGTAAAACCAAAATGTGCGGCAAACTCGGTAGTAAGTCGCATATCTGCACCACTAAAACGGTAAATAGCTTGCCAATCGTCTCCTACTGCAAACAGTGAACTATTAGATTTACTATCGCGCAGTGCTTTTACAAGTGTAGCTCGCAGCGGTGATATATCTTGAAATTCATCCACCATGATATAACGCCAAGGCGATGTAAACTTTTTAGTGTTTACATAATCGAGGGCTTTAATAATCATATCGTCGAAGTCTATTTCGCCCTGCGTGCGTAAATAATGGTTATAGTTGGCTAACAACGGCTTTAATAATTTCCAGGCTTGCTGTATCTGCTTTGAATCGCTCTCAAGTGTTATATTTGCGGTTTTATACACGCTGATTAATTGGCTAAATAAGGTAGCTAACTTGGTTAAATGACCGCCAGATTTTATCTCTTTTAAAAGCGCTATATGATTAGGCTTTGCAGCACTAAATTTAAACTCGCCTTTAACGTCATTAAGAGTGTTATTTATATAATTTACCAGTGCTTTAGCATATTGTGGTTTAGCATTGGCAAGCGATTCAAAACATCCTTCAACCCATTTTATTTTAGCTTTTTCGTTTTCAGCAAGTTTAGATATTTTAGGTGGCTTGCCCTCAACCTCGCTAATAATAGTCAAGCCGACGCTGTGAAACGTGGCCGCTTTAATGGACTCAGTGCCCAGCTTTTGTTTAATTCGTTCATCCATTTCGCAAGCAGCTTGCTTACCATAGGCGAGTAATAAAATATCGTCGTAATTAGCTTGTTCACTGTTAACCAAGTAGCCCGCTCTGGCCACCAACACACTGGTTTTTCCTGTTCCTGCCCCTGCTAGCACTAAGTTATTGTCGTCATCTATTATACAAGCTCGGCGTTGTTGCTCTGTGAGTGGATTTGCTTCAACACAATTAAAAAAATCGTTATAGCGCTCTAATTGAGACTGGGTATATTTATGCTGAAAAAAACGAGTGAGTGCATCACTCCACTGGCTGTATTGTTCAAGCAATTTTATTTGTGTGCTTACTGGTGTTAAAACATCGCTGCTTTTTATCCAAGGTAGCCAACGTTTACATTGCTCATCTACCTGTTTTTTTATATCAGTCACATATGATTGGCGCAAAAACTGAGTGTGAGCAAAGTGGTTTATTTTACTTAACACTTCGTTGAGCACTGCAATATTGCTTTTAACCCATAGCATATCGGTATGCGCTTTAAATGCCCTATTGCTGCCATAGGCTCTCATCCAAATACGATAATGCTTAGAGTCTGTATTAAAGCGCAGTGTTTGCCCAAGCGCACCATACTCATAGCTAATGGGCGACGTTAAATCACACCAACTCAATGAGGTTATTTGTGTTTTATTGCTGATCACTAAACCTTGTTGGTTTATATCGACAAAGCGATGCGGGGTAAAGATACGGCCAAATATACTAGGCTGAATTGAATTCATTAACAGCAGAATTCCTTGATAAAAATGAACCAATTAGCCATATTTTAAGGGAATATGCCGTACAAGGATAATAAAACCAATAAAAAATAATAGTAATGTTATACGGACTTGCAGCATATAAAAAACACCCAATTAATTTACCCAACTGCTTGGCATAAGTCCCACTATATGACTAACATTTACTATAGATACAGTAAGATAACAAGGATTGAAACATGCGAATAAATTCAATTAGAACTAAAGTCATTTTACCAATCGCTTTTTTAGCACTGATCCTTGCAGGCTTGCTAGTTGCCATAGCTTCGATTACTTACATACAAGACAACGCTATGAAAAGGCAAACAGAAACCTTTTTTGAAGCTGTTACTGTTATTCTCAATGCCGACAGAGACATATATCAAGCACGTATTGCACTCGAAAATTTACTCAGCGCAACTGGCGATAGTGAGACGAATAAAACAGAGTTTTTAGAAAACGCAGAGCAAGTAAAGGATCGCTTTAACAAATACTTAATCTATTTAAAAGATGAAGAAGCGTTACTCGCAAAGCATGATTCATTTTCCAGCTTTATGCCTTTGTATAATGAATGGGTCAATCATAGTAAAACACTCATTAATACCAATCACTCGCAAGGTAAAATGCAAAGTGATTTAAATAAATCTGAACCTGAATTTATAAAAATACGCGAAATGATGGATCAGGCAGGCGAAGAGCTTCGCGCTTATACTAATGAACAACAGCAAGATAAAGTGGGGGCTGAGCGTTTAGGGCGTTATGTAGAAGCCATTTCAGAGGTACTAAATGCCGATAGAGATATATACCAAGCCCGGCTTGCAAAACAAAAAATAGTAAACCAACATGGTGATTTAGAACAAAATCAAAAATTATTTGAAGAAAACGCAGCCCAAGTTATACGTCGCTTTAATAGTTATCGTAGCTATTTAATTGACGAGCCGCAGCTAACACAAAAATATGCCAACTTCGATCAGCTTTACCAGCAATGGTATGAGCAAAGTAAAGCCTTGATTTACTCAACTCCTGCAAAGCAAGTCGCTTTAATTGATAATAATTTAGCAAAAGCTGATAAAAGCTTTAACGAATTAAGAAATATACTTGATGTTGCGGGCGAAGAGGCACGCACACATGCCAGAGCGGTAAAACAAGACGTACAACATAGCATTCAACTTTTTGAAAAAATTGTTTTTATTGTGATTATTATTGCCTTTATTGTCGCTTTAGGTGTGGGCTATTACATTCCGAAAAAGCTAACCGATAATATCAATAATATTACCCTTCGTATTAAAGAAATAGCCGCTGGCGATGGCGATTTAACCCAGCGTATTAACACTACATCACACGACGAATTAGCTGATTTAAGCAATGAATTTGATAACTTCTTGAGCCATTTACAAACAATAATAAAAAATATTCAGCAGCAATCAAGCCAACTTGGTGCAGTAACGGGTGATTTAAATGATGTATCTGATACCGCGATGGAAGTAACCCAAAAACTTGCTAATGCCTCTGAGTCAATAGTTAGTGCGGGCCATGAGATGGACATGGCCAATCAACAAATGGCAGAGCTTGCAAAAAATACCGCGCAGGAAGCCGATATATCTAGCGAGCAGGTAAAGCAAGGTGTTCAAGCTATTGATGTGTCAGGCAAAGCGATTGAAGATTTAGCTAACGATATTAAGTCAGCATTAGCGAATTCGGTTGAACTAGAAAGTAGCTCTACAGATATAACCTCTGTTCTTGAAGTGATACGTAATATTGCAGAGCAAACAAACTTATTAGCTTTAAATGCAGCGATTGAAGCCGCTAGAGCTGGCGAGCAAGGCCGTGGATTTGCTGTAGTAGCTGATGAGGTAAGAACGCTTGCCACACGAACTCAACAAAGCACAGACGAAATTGATACCATGATCCAACGCTTAAATGACAATGTTAAAGCGTCGTCTGATTCGATTAAAAATAGCCAAACTAATGCCAATACCACTTTAACCAACTTTGACTCAGTAATTACCATTTTTAATAGCCTGACTCACGCATTTGAAAAAGTACAGCAAATGTCGACTGAAACCGCACAAGCTACACAAGAGCAGTCACATGTGGCTAACGAAATAAATCGAAATTTAGTGTCATTAAAAGAGCAATCTGCACAAATGAAACAAATTTCCACGCAAACCACGCAACAATCTAAAAATGTATCGGCCTTATATAAGCAAATGAAATCGCAAGTGGAAAGCTTTAAAGTATGAGCAAGTAACAATTATAAAGTTAAGCGCACGTAAATTGCGCTTAACTTTTGCTATCAATAATAATCAATTCACACTCAGTGGTCGCTGTTAAGGTGATGGTTTTAGTCTGTGTAACTTCTGCGCCGTCACCCTTATTCATGTTAACTGAGGCTGACTCATCATTAATACTAAACTCCCCTGCCGATGCCAATACGTAGGCTTGATGATCAATCGGCTGTGTTATTGACGTGCCTTTTGCCAGCTTGCCACCGTAAATACGCGCCTGCTGATTAATAAAAAGTGCACTATCGGCATCTTTTGGATAACCCGAAACCAGTAAGCTAAGGGTGCTTGTAGCTTGTGTAGGAAACTTCTTGCTTTCCCAGCGCGGCTCAACATTATGTTGATTACTCTGAATCCAAATTTGATAAAACGTTAGTGGTTCATCTGTTAGGTTATATTCTGAGTGGGTAATGCCGGTGCCTGCACTCATTACCTGCACCTCACCTTGCTCGGTGATCCCTTTGTTGCCCATACTATCTTGGTGAGTAATGGCACCACTGCGGATAAAACTAATAATTTCCATATTTCTATGCGGGTGCGCACCAAACCCCATACCTGGGGCTACCCAGTCATCATTAACTACACGCAAAGTGCCAAACCCCATACGCGCAGGATTATAGTAATTCGCAAAACTAAAATGGTGCTTTGACTTAAGCCAACCATGGTCTGCATGGCCTAAGCTATTTTTTGGGTAATGAGTAAGCATATTTTTTCCTATACGTTATCTCTGCGTCATTTAGTATTGACGGTCTCGATCATGGGCAGCGTCAAAGGTGTGTTTAGCACCTAAAGGCACAATTTGCGTTGGGTTAATGGTTACGTGACTTACGTAGTAATGCACCTTTGTGTATTCTAAATCGACCGTTTCCTTTATCCCAGGTACTTGGTAAAGCTCATTAATGTAGTTACTAAGATGATGAAATTCGGTTAACTTTTCTCGATTACATTTAAAGTGCCCGTGATACACCGCATCAAAGCGAATAAGTGTGGTAAATAATCGCCAATCGGCTTCAGTGAGTGTGTCGCCTACTAAATAACGCTGTTTTGCTAATCGTGCTTCTAACCAATCTAAGCTATCAAACAAGGCAAAATAAGCTTCGTTGTAAGCTTCTTGAGTTGTAGCAAAACCGGCTTTATACACCCCATTATTAATGGTGTTATAAACACGGGTATTCACTGTTTCTATTTCTTCACGTAGCGCATCTGGATAATAATCGTCGGTGTTACCAGTAAGCTCATTAAACGCACTATTAAACATGCGAATTATTTCTATTGATTCGTTGTTTACAATAGTCTGCGTTTTTTTATCCCATAAAATAGGCACGGTAACACGCCCTTCATAGCTAGGGTCGGCTTTTAAATACAATTGGTAAGCGTAATCTAAGTTATAAAGTGGATCGCCCTGCTCGCCAAATTCCCAGCCGTTTTCCATCATGGGTGCTTCAACAATACTCATAGAAATAATGTCTTCGAGCTGCTTTAATTTACGAAATATAATGGTGCGGTGCGCCCAAGGGCAAGCCAAGGATACATATAAATGATAGCGACCCGCTTCTGGTTTAAATTTACTGTTTTGCGCTGATGAAATCGTATCTCTAAAGCGGCTATCTTGGCGTACAAATTTACCGTCACTTTTTTCAGTGTCATACCATTTATCGACCCATTCACCGTTAACAAGTAATCCCATGTCCGTCTCCTTAGTTTATAGAGTGTGCCAACCTTACGCAGGTTGGCAGCTTAAAGTTCAATCACTTATGTGATCAGCTTATTGATTTAATTTGTTATGAATTTTTCCATCAAGGGATAGCTTTCCAGCTCCTTGGATCAGTAAAGCTAGGGTAATGGCTAACAGCGATAACGCAAATTCATAACCGTTATTGCTCATAAATAAACCGTTATCTATGTGTGTGGTAAAAATAGCAACTACCATAGTGATAGCCAGTACAAAACTCGCAGGACGCACCAGCAAACCAACGATGAGTAGTAACCCACCAAAAAATTCAGCGCCACCGGCCATTAATGCCATTAAATAGCCCGGTGCTAAGCCAATCGACTCCATCCATTGCCCTGTGCCTTCCAAGCCATAGCCACCAAACCACGCAAACAGTTTTTGTGCCCCATGAGCGCTAAACACTAATCCTGCAATAAGCCTTAATGGTAGTGTTGCAAAAGACTGTTCAGTTTTTGTGATGGCAGCTGTAATATTTTTAATCGTCATAGTTTTAACCTGTATATTTCCAATTGAGTATGCAGCTATTGTATAAGTTGAATTAAAATTAAATAACTCCTATTATTTGCTCTATATGTTCAAATATTTTGAACAGTTAATATTGGGTATCATTATGAATACACCCCCTATAAGCATAGAAGCTTTACTGGTACTGGACGCCATTGAGCATCGTGGCAGTTACGCAGCCGCTGCAGAGCAACTTAATAAAGTACCCTCAGCCTTGTCGTATATTGTTAATAAACTTGAAGAGCAATTAAATGTAACCTTGTTTCAGCGCCAAGGTCGGAGAGCGGTTTTGACCCCCGCAGGTAAACATTTACTAAGCGAGGGGCGTAAAGTACTCAATGCTATAAATAATTTATCGGAGCAAACACAAACCATAGCTAATGGCTGGGAGCCACGGATACGTATTGCCTATGACTCTATTTTTGACATAAGTGACGTATTCAAAAATCTACAGCTATTTTTAAATGAGCATAAAAATATCGAGATAGACATTAAAGAAGAAGTACTCAATGGCACTTGGGAGGCTTTAATTGAGGATGACGTTGACTTAGTGATTGGCGCACCGGCGCCTGTACCTAATCAAAAGGGGATCAGAGCGGTAAAAATAGCCGATATTCAAAATGTATTAGTGGTTCACCCTAGCCACCCGTTAGCACAAGTAAAAAGCCCCGTTAAACCCAGCGAACTTGGTCAATACACCACGGTTATAGTGCATGATTCAGCAAAACAAAGTATTCCGTGGTCAGCTAACTTAATCGAAGGTAATCAACGTTTTTATGTAAGTTCTGTAAGCCAAAAAATGACCGCTATTTTATCCGCTATTGGCATTGGTTATTTACCTGAGAACCTTATTGCTGAGTATGTTAAAGCTAACAAACTGCATGTTGTGGAGCTTACCGAACCACGTCCACCTCAAGACTTATACCTTGCATGGAAAATAACTAACAAAGGTAAAGGGCTAAAACAGTTGACCCAAATTATGCTAAATAATCCTAACTAGTGTTTAACCCTAAAAACGCAAAAGCCCATGCTAAAACAGCATGGGCTTTTTGAATCGGTAATAGATATTACAGTGCGAGGTCTTGCTTAGCGCGCGTTAAGTTGTGCGACACTAACTCGTTACCAGACATTTGTTGTGCTTCGTAAAAGTCTGATAATGCAGCTGTTTCATTTTTAGCCATTAAACGTCCTACACCACGGTTACTTAAAGCAAATGACGTAAGCTCACGTACTTTAAAGCGAGGGCCAGTGCTTTGCTGTAATAAAGTAATTGCTTTTGAGCAAATTTCTTCAGCTTGGCTGTAATTTTTTGATTTTACATTTAATGCACAATCGTTAAATGCAACTTCGAATTCTTGAGGAGCTGTTTTAGCTTCTTCAATAACCATTAACTTGTAATCACTTTGATCAGCCATTACAGCAGCTGAGCAAGTTAATAAAGAGCCAAGAGCGATGGTTTTGATAAGTGAGCGTTTCATGATTAATTTCCTATTTGGTTAGTCGTGCTTGTTGCCGACAACTAAACTTTAGAGTGTTTACTTAATCCCGACAAACGATTAAAAACAAACCAATAAGTGAAAAAAACTAACCTATAGACTTTAAGCTGCTAAAAACGTCTAACAGTTCAAAAAATCAATCACCTCTTCTTGCACATCAATATAATCGTCTTCTGACATATTTAATGTTGCTAAAACTTGTTTTTCTATGTCATCCCAATCTTTAGTGGTGTCACCGCGTAAAACACTATTAACCAAATTTTCAGACATTTTCAAAACGCTGTAACACAATTGTTGATTACTTCCAGTTATATCACTTAGCATACTCAAATCGTGATGACGTAAAATAAGCTGGCAAATATCTACAGGTAAATGCCAGCTGGTCGCTAAATAGTAACCCACAGTGGCATGATTAGTTCCATATAAACGCTCTTCTATATCTATTAAGCTTTCTTTATGGGTATTATTTGAAGTATGTAAAGCACTCACGTAATTATCGAATTTAATTGCCATCGGCACAATGCCACAATCATGAAATAAACCCAGCGTATACAAGTACTCAACGGGAACATTGTTTTTTATACGTTGCCCAATAATCATATTTACATCAGCAATTTCTGATGCGGTATCCCAAAAACGCTCCAAACTAATGCAACATTCTTTTTGGGCGAACATTTGCTTTAGCTTTAAGCTAGGTACTAAAGCTTCAATGCCATTCCACCCTAAAAACATAATAGCCTGTTTAATATTTGACACACTACGAACTAAGCCATAAGCAGGTGAATTAACTATCTTTAGAATAGCTGATGCAATAGCAACATCTTTAGCGATGAT
The DNA here is from genome assembly GCF_903995135.1 of Pseudoalteromonas sp. 3J6. GTDB lineage: Bacteria > Pseudomonadota > Gammaproteobacteria > Enterobacterales > Alteromonadaceae > Pseudoalteromonas. The sequence goes on from NZ_LR877185.1 coordinate 2,983,706, forward strand.
TTCTGCGGCGTCTGAGAGCGAGGGCTCCTGTGCAGATGCTAATATTTCAAGATCATTTAAGATTTGTGGTTTTGGTGGGATAACAAAGTTTTTGTTTACATCAGATAACACCTGCTCATTAACTACAATCATCGATGTCTAGCCTCCAGCTAAGCTATATGGATTATTTATTTTATTCCATTTGAACTTTTATACTAGAAGTTGATTAAAGATTTATCAATTTGTAGGTGCTAAATAGGTAGAGCAAAAATATTTTTTTAAACAACATAAGCACACGCCAATGTCTAGGCGTGTGCTTTGAATATTGATTTAGAAGTAATAGCCAATATTAATGTTGAAGCGACGCTCAGTTTCGCTGCTATCGCCCGCTAATGAACCACCAACAAATGGCATATTTTTACCATGAACTAAGTCAAAGTAAGTAAATAAACCACCAGCAGCTACCGAGAAACCGGTTACGTTCATCCACGTATCTCTGCTGTTGTCTGATTTGTCGTAAATTGCACTATAGTCGTTGTAAAACTGTAAGTTTGTTACCGCGCCCCATTGTACCGGTACACTGTATGCTACGTTTGCACTCGACATTGTTGCCTCTGCCGCCATGCTGTCGTAAAACGAGTAAGCGCCCACAGCAATACGGTTTACGTTATCAATATCGTAGTTATATTCACCGTGTTGAAGTTGTAAGTTCCAAGGGCCCATATTACTGTTTAAATGTAATGCCCACGCGTTGTAGTCACCTGCGCGGTCAACACCGTCATGCAAGCCACCAGCAAGTGCCGACACACCTATTTCAGTTTTACCACCTTCATGTTCTAGGTGGTAGCCGTAACGGCCTGAGAACGTATTATACTCGCCTATAGCATTAGTTGGCTCGGCATAAACACCATCTCCCGCTTCTCTAAAGCCAACAATGTCGTAAGAATAGCGATCGCTGCGGTTATCTACATAACCATCAACACCACCTAATTCATCATTTTTGAAAAAGCCCAAATCAAGCTGCCAGTTATCAGCAATCTTACGCTTAAATAACACCCCTAAATCGTGGTCGTCTTCAAGGCCAACATAATAGTTAGTGCTGAAAAAGTAGTTATGTGAGTTGTATGGCCAGTTACCAAAAGGAACCTTGGTAATACCTGCTTGAACTTGCCAATCATCAGCAAAATCGTAAGCTGCATAAGCGTATTTAACAGCGGTCATATAATCAAAAAAGCGAATTTCAGCGTTTAACTTTACATCACCAACGTCGCCTGAGAAATTTAAGCGAAAAATATCAAAGTCAAAATCGCCGCCGCGATTTTTATTATCGTCATCATACGAAGTATGGCTGTAGTTGGTTCGAACAGCACCGCCAATTTTAATTCCCTGAGGCTTGTGTTCATGTTTAGCTACTTTAACTTCAGCTATATCTTCTTTCTCTTCAATGGTGCGCTCGATTGATTTTTCACTTTTTTGCTCTGCTTTTGCAAGTTGCTTTTGCAGCATTTCCACTTGTTTTTGTAAGCTGCTTAATTGCTGCTTAACTTTATCAAGATCTGTATCTGCATGTGCCTGATGTGAAAAAACAACCATAGCCACTGCCAGTGCTAAAGGTTTCATAGGTGTCATAATTTGTCCTTGCTTGCCTTGTTGATATTATTAACTCGAACTTGGTCAGCGTGAGCTAAGTACCTGCTTGATTTTACATGTTGTTTTACAATGATAACGTATTTTTACAACTCTTCAATTACACTTTATGATTTTGCGCAACACACCAGCAACACACAAACTACTTTTAAGCAGGATAAGTATGACAATTGCTCATCACTTTTATAAATGAAAGCAGTAGCTTGCAAAATTAAAGCTTAAAAAAGCAGAGTCATCACGCACCTATTTTAATGTGTTATTATTTGAAAAATCATATTTAAATCAGCCAGTTTACTGCTGCACATATAAATTAAGGCTCTGAAAAATGAAAAATAACGATACCTTTAACACGATTGCTACGTTAATTTTTAAGCATCTTTATAATAACTTTCCAACTCCAAGCCAGTTAGATCCTGAACAATTAATTAGCAATGCCTCAGATCATCAAGGTGAGCAAATAAAAGGAACAATCGCGTTTCTTCTTCATGAAGAATATATATTTTCGACGCCAAGCGCCGCTTTTTTGCTAACCGAAAAAGGCTTTAGCCACGCTTTGTGCCCTAAATTTTAAACTCACCGTTTAAAAGCGATACCACAAAAAAAGCCCTAGCAATTAAAGCTAGGGCTTTTTAATGATTTTTAATGTTTATTTTTTCTCTTTTTCTAAACGCTTTTTAAGACTTAATGCCGCATCTGCAGCCAACAAACGCATAAATTCAGAGCCGTTGTTTTGTTCGCCTTGACCCGCACCTATAACAATTTCAGGCACTAAGCGGCTGTTACCTAGGCTATTAAATAAAGCAGTTTGAATTTTAACTTCCGCTTTAAGTGTTTCATCAAAAACATATTTAGGATCAAGTGCTGCTGACTTTGCGCGTAAACGTGCTTCAGCTAATACATCCATGCCTAATGCCTCTAAGCGTTGCTGTTTTAAGATTTCTTCTTGCTCTTTTGCAAGCTCAGCCTTTACTGCAACACGCTGTTGTGCAGAAATAATTGCATTGGCTTTTATTCGCTCTGCATCAATTTGCTCTTTAATTTTTAGCTTTTCAGACTCAGCTCTTTGCTTTGCAATCGCTTGTTCGCCTAATGCCACTTCAGTACGTGCTTGTTGCTCTGCCTTTTTAAGGTTTTGTCTTGCAAGGGCTTCATCCGCTGCAGCTTGCTTTTGCGCCTCTAAGCGCGCATTTACCTTATTTTCGTAATCAATATCAATAATACTCGCATCAACCACCGTTATACCGTAAGAGCCTAAAATAGGTGCATTACGCAGCGGCTTTCCTTCAGCATCTTTCTTTATATTAATCGTAACGCGTTGTTGCTTACTTAAATTGCTTAAATCGTCAGACTTGTCACGCTCGCCAGTACTAATAATTTGCTCAGTAACAAAAATGCCATTAGTCAGTTGATCAGAAAAATCTTGGCTTAATTGACCATTACCACCTGAATAATGTTGCTCAACCGACATCATACGTGCAGACGCTTTTACATTTTCTGTAGTGGCACGCATTAAAAGGTTAGAGATGAGAGTTTCTTGGGAACCAAATTCTTCATGAATTTTTAATAATCCACGTAAAGCACCCGACTCACTTGCAGGTACATTACCTGGTAATCTAAAACGTGATACTCCTCTGGCGCCACCTGTCGTGGTATCTAAGAATCGAATAGGAATGAGTGGTACAATGGCACTGGCTGTTGCACTACTATCGCCGGTAAAGTTAATCGAGATAACTTTTTTATAGGCTGATGTGGTGCCAAATGCTTTTAAGTAAGGACCAGCTTGGTTTATTACTGTTAAATTACCAGTAAAAGCTGATTGGTGAACAAGCCGTTCATCGGCTTCATTCCATGAAATAACCTGCGATGTTAATGTTGCAATCACTGCTAACACCACAACAACTGACGTTAATAAAATTACATTACGACGGCCAAAACGTGCCATAAATGATGTATTTTTTGCCTCTGCGACGGCTTGTTGCTCGCTATCCATTTTTAGTACTCTCCATGTTTAATTTCTTTTTAACAAAATAAGTAATTTCTTGTTCGCTTAAGTGCGCACAAAAGCTACCCGATCGATGCAAATCTATAAATGTTGCAAGGATCTCTTGCTTGCCTTTAATTGTTTTTTCCTGTTTTTCTTGGGTTTGGTTTTTCTCGCTAAGTTGAGCAATAAGATCATCAATGATGGTGTCTTTATCAAATAACACATTATATTCTTTTGACTTTCTTACTCGGCTCTTACGTACATTGCTGTAAATCACATAAAGCGCCACACACAAAATAATAACAAGCGTACTTAACCCAATAATATAAAAAATCATAACGTCTGCTTATATTAATTGAATAATTAACCCTAACAACAAATGTAACGGTTAAATCACAAATGTTAAGCCGATAATTTTACAGAATAACGCCTCAAATAACAGAATTAATACTTGGCTCTTGTATATTTTTGTAAAAATTAAAATAGAAAAGTTTAATATCAGAAGCCTTAATATCTACAATGTTACTTTTAATGAGTGTGGGTGACAGCCGCTTAGAGTCAACGGTAAACATCTTCTGTTCAAACTTTCATATTGAATATTAAGCCATTTATCCTTTTTAAAATAAGCTGATTTCAAAGTGAAAAATGCAATAGTTTCCGAGTAAAGTTAAAAATATTTAAATTTTTTCTGGCGAAGATCAAAATGCGGCCTACCCTTAGTATGTAAATTAGGTACTGATTATTTGCTCAAAATTAAATCATATGGGCATGCAGTTGATCATTTACGTTACATCAAACCACTTATTAGTGAAAAAGGATATAAAGATGAAAAAATGTAAATACGCAGCATTGCTCGCTACAGCTATCTATGCACAATACAGTTTTGCTGCAATCGATGAACTCACTATTTTACAACACACTCAAGAAGCAAAAAAAACCACAATTGCCAAACACGCTAATACCCATGTAAATCTTTCTAGGCAATTTACAATCGAAACAACACAAGGTCCTGTAATTACTCAAACTGTATCGCACCCTAATGCTGATTACATAAAGCTACATTTTAGCCAAGTAAATCTAAATGGTGACGCAAAGTTAGTCGTTAGAAGCGAAGACAACTCAGAGCGATATGAATATAGTAGTAATAATATGGACGCTGCAACAATCGATAGCTTAAACGGAGATGATGGTGTGCATTCATTTTCTTCTATGTCGGTTTCAAATGACAGCGTTATCATTGAATATTATCCTGATCCAAAAAACAGTAAGCAGCAACACCAGTTTGGTGTTATTGATAGCTATTTTTACGGCACTGAAAGTGCCAATATAAATATCAATGAACAAAATAAACCTGCCCCTTTGTCTACCTGCGGTATTAATGAGCGCAAAGATGTGCAGTGTTGGGCTAATTCCAACCCAACAGAGTTTGACCGCAGCCGCCCGGTAGCACGCTTAGTAATTGGTGGCCGCAGCTTATGTACCGGTTGGCGCGTTGGCAGCGATAATAAATTATTTACCAATAACCACTGTATTGAAACTGCATCTGAGCTTGCTTCTACAGAAGTGTGGTTTAACTACCAAAATAAAAGTTGTAATGGGACAACCAGAGAAACCATTGTAAAAGTAACGGGTAAAGAGTTTTTTAAAACTGACTACACGCTAGATTACACCCTATTTAGTGTTAATGACTTTGCCAATATTGAACAGTTTGGTTACTTAGGGCTTGATGTGCGAAACGCACAGCAAAGTGAACGTATTTATATTCCGCAACATGGTTCAGGTAATCCTAAGGAGCTGTCGATTGAATCTGATCAAGACACCAATGGTTTGTGCCAAGTTAATGCCCCCTCAACGAATGGGCGTGGAAGTAATACTGATATTGGATACTATTGTGACACTATAGGCGGCTCTTCCGGTTCTCCTGTTGTTGCAGCATCAAGTAACCGTGTTATTGCACTTCATCATTTAGGCGGATGCTACAATAAAGGCGCCAAAATAAGTAAGATTTGGCCGCAAGTGGCAACTTACTTTAATAACACAGTGCCTGTTGGCGATAACGACGGTACTACACCACTGCCACCTACCGCACGTTTTGAATACAACTGTGAGCAATTACAATGTAATTTTGATGCAACAAGCTCCAGCTCAGCAGGTACTATCAATAGCTATAGTTGGAACTTTGGCGATAATCAAACCGATACAGGTGCAACTGTAGTGCATAATTTTGTATCTGAGGGTGATTACGACGTCTCTGTTACTGTGCAAGATAGTAACAATAATACAAACACGCTAACCCAAACGATTAGTGTTTCAAATGGCTCACCAACAGAAGTTGAATTAACTAAAGGGCAAGCATTAACAGGCCAAAGTGCAGCATTAAATCAAGAGACTATTTACTATATTGATGTACCTGCAAATAGCACTAACATCTCAATCGACATAACGGGTGGTTCAGGTGATGCAGACCTCTATGTTAAAAAGAGTACAGTGCCGAGCACAAATAATTACGACTGCCGCCCATTTAGAAATGGTAACACTGAAAGCTGTAATATAAGTCAAGGAGAAGGTCGTTTTTACATTATGCTTAAAGCGTATAACAGCTATCAAAACGTAACAATCCTGGCTAATTATGAAAATAGCGCACCACCTACAGATAATGATACTCGCGTATTAACATCTCGTGCTTATGGATTTCCAGATTTTTGGCAGCGCTATAGTTATGTAGTACCTGCAGGCGCAACCACTGTAAACATAAAAACATTGGGTGGCGAGGGAAATACTAACCTCTATGTTCGAGCGGATGCAGCGGTAACAAAAACACAATATGATTGCTTATCGAACAACAAAGACAACAATGAAAGTTGTATCTTAGAGGTGAGTTCAGGCCAGACATTACAAATCGGACTGTTAGGTGTCACTAATTACGATTGGGTTAAGCTTGTTGCAACTGCAAAATAAATAATATCATTCCCCTAAACAAAGCACTGTAGTGAACCTGCAGTGCTTTTTATTTGGTTTTAATTTACTCTTTCAATGCAGGCGTAATAAACATCACAATAAATAAAAAATACCACCTATTACAGAAAGAACTCATAGTTAGTCGTAATTAAAAAACATAATCCGATCTCACTATTGAGTGCGTGATAATAGCTTCAAAACTTGTTTAACTACCATTTCTGGCTCATCATTTTGTGGATAGTGGTAACTTTTACGCGTTAGCACTATCTCACCTTGAGGAAAAGCATTAGCCCAGTTTGAATGCAGTTCTCCCCACATTTCACGCCCTTTTTCAGTAAAAAATAACACCGATGGATTTTCATATTTTTTAACTGAGGCAATAACCGTCACGGGAATATCTGCTATTTGTGGGTAATCGGGCAAAGGCCGCTTCGACCAAAAGTCTAAATACTGATTCGACATGCCGTTTTTCATATCATCACGTTTTATAGCGGCAATTTCTTTTTCAGCGCACGGTAAATCAATCTTACGCATAATATCAACATCATGCTCTGAGGCGGGTTCAATTAACATTAACGCTTTAATGTTATCGGGGTAACTTGCTGCAAATACCCTTGCGATATAAGCACCATAAGAATGCGCCACATAAACTACTGGTTCATCAATTTTTAGCGCTTTGAGTAATAATAAAGCCTCAGTAGCATACTGCTCTGAGCTATAGTTTTTCTTTATTTGCGCTGAGCCGCCATTGCCAATTCGAGAATAGCGAATTACTTTTGCATACTTAGTAAGCGAGTTATAAATGGGATCCCAATCACTCAGCCCTGCAGAGCCACCCGCCTCGAGTAAAATAGTGTGTTTGCCACTACCCGCCATTTCATATTCAATATCAAAGCCATTTACTTTAACTTTAGCAAGCTCAGCAAACACAGCGGTTGAGGTGATTAATACCCAAAATAAAATCGTTTTTATTATTAGTTTCATATTGTTGAAAGAAATGGAGTGTTGGCTTAAGTTATAACATTAAGCACTATGTTTATAAATAACTTCTCTATCACATACTCTTTAAAATAAATAATCAGCCTTAAATCATGTTTTGACTAATAGATTCCCTATTCAAACCTATAAACCTCTGTGACCCTATGCCATAATCTAAATAATTCATAAATTTAGTAACTTGGCGGTGTGCTTACAGCTTTTTTCTACCAAGGCATTATTTGATAAATTAAAGCCTATGATGCAGAGCGTTTTATGTGCCCTGTTAATTGCAGTGATCTTACGTTTGTATCAAAAGTTCAATGCATTAGCATGGAGCCAAAGTTTGATGAGGGAGATTTAATTTTTGTAGACCCTGAAGCCGCATGCATTCACAGTTCGTATGTTGTAGCCCGCCTAGACGACGACAACCAAGCCACGTTTAAACAGCTAATTATTGAAAACGGCCACAAATTCCTAAAAGCCGCAAACCCCAACTGGCCAGAGCAATTAATACCGATTAATGGTAATTGTACGTTGGTTGGAAAAGTAATATTTACAGGTAAGTCGCTTTAAACAACACAGAAAAATTAAAGGATTAAATATGAATCGGGGTGAGAAAAAGGAGCCTAAAAACTCTAAAGAGTTAACTAACTCAAATAATACAGAAAAAAATAACTCCCAAAAGAGATTTACGATAAACATTTTCATAGTAGTGGGTATTGCTGCTTTAGCGGCGATATCTGCTTTAGGTATTTTTATCTTTTACTTTAAGTTGGGCTTTGCAACTAAAATTAGTGACTGGGGTGCAGTTGGTGACTTTTTTGGTGGTGTACTTAACCCCACGTTCGCCCTACTCAGCTTAATTTTAATTGCTTATACGTTAATGCAAAATAAAAAGGCACTAGAGCAAAGTGAAAAGGCCATAGATCAAGGCACCAAAGCAATAGAACAAAACGAAAAAGCACTTCAAGTGAGTAATATAGAGTTAGAACTGACTCGTAACGAACTCGCTAACTCATCAAAAGCACTAGAAGAACAAGCCAGTTTATTGGCGGTGCAAAGCTTTGAAACTACGTTTTTTAATATGCTGGAATTACATATTAAAAACCTTAACAGAATTAAGCTTTCGACATCTGAAATTAATCAAACAATATGTGATAAATTTGAGCTCGGTTTAACTCTGAATAAAACAGAATATTTTGAAGGGGTTACGGCTATAAAGTTATTAATTCAAATTATCGATAACCCACCAGTAGATAGTCTGAAAAATAAAAATGCACAAATAGCACAAAGTTTATCGACTTTTTCACATATTTATCCTAAAAATGGACATTTAATATCAACTTACTTTATTCATCTGTACCAAATACTAAAACTGATTGACAACACTCAGTTTAGTTACCAATACAAAAAGAACTACAGCAATATTTTAAGGTCGCAATTCACAAACCAAGAGCTTTCTTTACTTATACTCAATTGTTTATGCCCTATTATGGATAATGGTAAATTGAGAAAATTAGTTATTGAATTTGAAGTTTTAGAACACTTAGATATTTGCTACCTTGAAGAACAAAATCGGTTTAGGGCTAATAATCCTAAAATTGATTTTACAATTGATAACATTGAAAGGTTTATAAAATTTGATGAGAACAGCAAGCTCGTAAAGTCTGCGTTCGGTAAAAATAGAAAAATGCATGAGTATTTTGAAAGGAAGCACTTCCTAAGAGATTAAAATTAGAGCCCGCACTTTGCGGGCTTTAATGTTTTAAGCAAAATCACAAATATTTAATGCATCAAAAATTTCCTGTAAAAGCCCTCGACTAACTTCATTTTTATTAATAATTTGAGCAAGTTTGAACGGTGGTATACCAATTACTCCTAAAAACTCCCATTGATGTTTCACTTCTTCTGGAGTTATTGGATTATTATCAATATAACTTTGATCAAAAATTTTTCGGATTGCTTTTCTGGCTCTTTGACTATTGTTCATAGAATTTACTCTGACATTAAAAGATACATTTTGGCACTTATCTTTATTGCAGTTAAGTATAGCTACTGTTTTTATATACAGTTAAGACTATAATCAACTTAGTTGAAGCTTTGATAAAAAACATGCTTATTCAAAATGTATTAATTGGTCCTGAAATAAAAAAGTTAAACAAAACAATCGATGTTAATTTTTTAAGTGATTCAACATTTGTAGGCCGCGCTAGCGGTAGAAGTATGGAAGGCTTTGGGATATTTGATGGCGATGTGCTCATAATAGATAGAGCAAAAACAGTTAGAAACTACTATATAATTGTAGCCTGCTAAAAAATTAAATGAATCGACACCTATATAAAGTATTTTTTGCTGAAAATCATAAATATAAGAATAAATTGTTAACGCTATAAATATTATAGAAAAAATTATTTTCATAGGAGCAAGCTCTAATTAATATGTTTATATTATGTAGAGCTTAGTACATAAAAATGAAGGGTATATTGAATGTCAGCAAATTGTCATAACAGATAGTGACGACACTAGTCGCTTGTTTGGTATGTTACGTCGAAAGAATTTTGTTTTTAAACCTTTTCATCTGATATGTGTCTTTTTTAGTATGTTTCCAATAATTATCCATAGCTCTTTCAATGATCTCAGCAGCAAAAAAATCAACGCTAAAAGTGAGACTTTCAGTATCATTATAGTGTTTAGCTTTATTTTTATAAAAATTAAGCATATTCGCTATACCTTTTTTTGCTTTTTTAACTTCTAAGGTAGAGCTATCATTTGAAATACCATTAAGCTGCAAGCAAATTTCGATTAACTCAGAAAGAGAATTTGACTCATCTTTTTTGTTGAGAATTTTACCTAATATTTCTTCAGCAGCACCCGCTAACGTCAGAGAGGAAATAAAATCTTTTTCATCTAAAAACAATTGTATTGAACGATCTAATTGACGTTCAGCAATATCCAGGTTTGTTAAAGTTTCAGTGATAATTTCAAGCTTCATTAATATACCTAACAAGGCAGTAGAATAACTCTAGCAGCCAAAATCAATTAAAAAACGAGATCCTGCAATTGATTCTAAGCTTTTTCAGAGCATTAGGTAATGCATTTGGACCCCATAAAACGGGCTATTTTTCTTAAAAAGAATAATTCTACAGCCTCAACGCTACCAATAAGCGGTGAGCAGAGCGAGTCCGGCGACCAACTGGAGCGTACTTAATTGGTTTGTTATGTTCCGCTGTGCTCAATACCTGTTAACGCTTCATATTTACGAATCAACTCCTCTCTGTATGCAGGAGCCCAATCCGGCGAATCATAAACTCGGTCAAAGTGCTCATTTGGTTTAGATGTTATTTTCTCTAAATAGCGAACAATATCTTCAGGCAGGAAGCCCTGAAAGCAATCCAAGCAACTAGTCTGCTGTACTTTGATAGATTTCCTAAGTACTGCGTTGAACACCTTATCTCCACTTGCGAACATACCCTCTTGCTCGGGAACACGCTCAGTCCACATTCTAAAGTAGCGATTCAAATTATAAAGGTCCCATGTCATGTTAAACGCACTTCGCTGTTTAGTTAATGGATCGTCTAAAACCTTATATTTCATCATCCGCTTCATGGGGTTGCCACTAAAATATATAGCAGCAAACGTGATTCCTACAAGGGATAGCCTAAACTCAGCAATCATCCACTCGACCACTTTAGTTAGCTTATCTAACTTGCTAAGGCTAGGCAGCTGAGCAACGTAAATTACATATACAACGATAAGATATAGCGAGTCCCACTCACAAAGCCTACGATATTTGGTAAGATTTTGCTTTATAACGTTAGGGTTTATAGCATAAGACTCTGCTGGGATAATCGTATTAATATCCCCCGAAGCAAATTCAACCATTGAGGAGTTGTTGATGTTATTTATACGGTGAAATAACTCTAAGTCAGAAACAACTTCATCCAGAATCTCATCATCTTTTCTGTAGTTTACTTTTTCATATACTGCATAAGTTGGGTCTAACTCAATTTCAGTAAACTGGCAGAAAACAACAAGCGCTATCGCATCACGAAACTCTTGCTTGGGGTTGCTTTTCTTAAAAGCGTTAAGAATAAACTGGTAGATATTTAAGTCTAGATAAATGGTATACGTAACGCCATTTTCTTGTTTATTGTATAGATAGTTGGAGAAGTTATAGATTTCCGAATCAGCAACATTATCAAAATTGTGAACAAGCCAACCTCTCTCTATTAGCCTTTCAACAAAGTCATCCAAATAACTTGGGTAGGTATATAAAGCTTCCATTCTCATACATCCATTAAGGAACATAACGAAACTGTAGAATTTCTATTTTAGAAAAAACAGCCTCAGAATTTATTAAAATTTAGCCTCAAATTGCGTTGCTACGTAAAATCTGAGGAAATAATCAACTAGAAAGTGAATTTTACGGGCTGTGTAAACACAAAAATTATCCGTTACTTTCAATTTTTGAGTAATTCTACAGCCTCAACGCCTGCTTAAGCGGATAAAAATAGTTGGCTATAATTGTGGAGAGAAGCGAAACATAGCCAACTGTTTTTATTGATCTTCACCCGATAAAGTGGACACCGTCCACGCTTCAATTAACTGCCAATTCAAACTCGGCAGGTGATTTATATCCTAAACTCGAATGCAATCTCTGTCTATTGTAAAAATAATTTAGGTAAACCTTTAATTTTGATAATAGTTTACCGCTGCTCTCAAATTTATTTCCTCGAATTAAATCTGCTTTAAGCGAATGAAAGAACGACTCGACTTCTGCGTTGTCAGTACAGCACCCAGGCCTATTCATACTGGCTTTGATGTTTTTGCTAGCCAAATACTTTTGTACAACGTGAGCACGGTATTCTGCGCCTCGGTCAGTGTGAAATAATACACTCTCTGTTGGCTGTCGTTTCTTTATCGCAAGCCTTAGCGCCTTTAACGTAAGGTCTGTTGTTTTGTTTTTACCAAACGCCCAGCCGATTACTCGACGTGAATATAAGTCGATAACCACAGCAAGGTAATGCCAACGAGCGCCGACTTTTAAATACGTAATATCGCCAGACCATTGCTGATTGATCCCCGTGGCCTTTTCACTATCTTTGCGTTTGTTTTCTATCTCTTTATAAAAGAACTTCACCTTCGCCGGTTTGCTGTAAGTCTTAAGGGCTCTGGCTCTTAAACCGTTTTCTCGCATTAAGCGGGCAACACGTTTTTGGCTTGTGTTTATACCTTCTTTTTTTAGCGCATGAAATACGCGTGGGCTACCATAGGTTTGATGATTTACATTGAAAACCTGCTTTATCTTCAACAACAAATTAGCATCTGACAGCGCTCTAGCTGACACTGTTCTGTCACGCCAAGCATAAAACCCACTACGCGAAACATTAAGCCAAGAACACAAGTATTTTACACCTAAGGCTTGTCCGAATTTTTGGATGAATCCAAATCGTTCTGATGTACTTCCGCCAGATACCGTTGCCACTTTTTTAGCAGGTCATTCTCCTGCTTAAGACGCTCATTTTCTTTCTTAAGCTTTTGAATGTTATCCAGCTCTTTTTTTGTTGGGAATTTACTCATTGTTTCATTGTTGCTTTGATAGCGCGGTACGTTTTTAAACTTACCTTCTCGATACTCTTTTCGCCAACGACTAAGCATTAACGGATGAATATCTAGCGCCTCAGCAACGTCCTTTGACATGACATCGTCTCGTAAGCTTAGTTCGACTGCTTTGATTTTAAAATTAACTGGGTAAAACCATGTCTTTCTAGGTTGGGTATATCTAGGCATTTTAGCCTCCTCAAAGTAATGAGGAGGTGTCCACTAAAACGGGTGAGGAGCATATTCCGTTTAAAGCTCTTGTTATGTGTTTTTTTCTGAAAGTAATTTAGCAACAAGTTTAACTTGAGTTTCAAAGGCTGTTTTTGCGCTATAGTATTCATCTCTACTTTCTTGCATGTGACGATCATGTAGTGCATCTTGCCGAGCGCTTCCATCCCTTCTGTTCATATCCCTTTCTGAATCTGAAAAATATGAAGATTTAGCACTTTCATATTTATTACTTAGCTCGTTAAGCTTTTTAGTTTCTTCATTTATATCCACATTCATTCCTATTTTATTATTACGATTTATTAAAGTACCCGATAAAATATCGCTTACTTATCATAAAGGTAAGCCACGTAGAACACATAACAATTTAATAGTGCGCTCATCGCGCTTATTTATGCTGACGCCACACTCACTTATCTATTTTATATAGTTTTAACAAATAACCTAAGGTATTACTATCACTAAGTTTTCTAAAATTTTTAAGTAAAGTTAAATGGAACAATATGCGCGCGTCGCTCATTTTCATGAATATAGCCGCAAAGAGTAGTTTAACCAATCAACTAACTCTTGTGTTTAGCCAACCTCAATGGCCGGTTATCGCTCTTTGCGTTTATACTAATTTTTAACAAGCTCATTTTCTATTGCTTTATCTATTAACTGGCAATACAACTCATACCCTTCTGCTTGCTCCTTTATCCAATCATGTTTGTTGTATACGGCCATTACTCCACGCATTGTATGGCCTAGCATTTTTTCGGTTACGTGTGGCGCTATGCCGTTTTCACTAAGCAATGTAGATAAAGAGCGGCGGGCATCGTGCGGTAAAAACTTGGGCAATTTGTATTTTTCAAATAGATGATCCCACATTCGACAGCAATACCGATTAATGCTGTGGGTGGTCATAGCTTTGTGTGGATTACTATCAGGAATTAAATAGCCGCTGCGGCCATACACCATAAAAAGAGTGTCTAAAATGCTTTTCATCTTGATTGATATTGGCCGGCGGATTGTTTTAGAGTTTTCGGGCGGTACCGTCCACATATTATTTTCAAAATTAAAATATTCCCGCTAAGCTAAACGAACCTCTGATTGCCTTGCACCTGTTATATAAATTAACTGTAAGCATGCTTTAGTTGCTGGGGTGGCTTTTGAGCTTTCTATTTGTATCCATAATTTTGCAATTTCACCAAAACGCATTACTCGCTGGCCTACCGATGCTTGTTCGACAACATCATTTATATTTAAAGTTAGCACAGGGTTAAATGGTTTTACTTCACCACGTTTTTCAGCCCAGCCTATTATTGATTTTATGCGTACTAATATTGTACCGGCTGTTTTAGCACTGCCTAATTTTTTTACATCATCAAAGTAAGTGATCCAATCTTTAATTGTCATTAAATCAAGGGGCATATTTTTATCATTAAGGATTGGTGCAATCCATTTGCTAACTTGGTTTGTGTATAGTGTTTGAGTTTTTTCTTTTAGGTCGGGTACTTTTTATCTAGCCACTTTGCTGCAATATCTGCCATTGTAGGTAAGCCTTTGGCATTGTTACGCATAAGCTTAAGCTCTAGGCGTGGGTCTTTGTCTTGGCTTATCCAGTTTTGAAAATGAGGTATGTAGTCTTGCGCTTCTTTAATGCTTAGCCCAGGATAACGCCCAAGCGTAATAATTACCTGTTTACCACCTACACGACAACCGTATTGCCAAGTGATAGTCCTCTTGGCAGATACACTTACACTTACATTGTCTCTATGCGATAATACACACGGTGTTTGATTTTTGCCTAGCAACTTTCTTTTTTTCGTTTAACTGATTGCCATTTAATTTTTTATACACAGTTAGCAAAAAATTTATACGCGAATTTATACACACCATGCAAATATTAAAGTGCTTTCTAAAATAGACAATAAATAACAAAAGCAAATAAAACCCACGAATATATAGGGCTTAAAGAAAGAATGAGCGAATCAACATACTACGAAAACCAAGCAACAATCTATTGGCACGACTACGAAACTTGGGGGGCGAGCCCACAAAAAGATAAGCCGAGTCAGTTTGCCGGTGTACGCACCGATCTTGATTTAAATATTATTGGCGAGCCGCTTATTGAGTACTGTAAGCCACAGGCTGATTATTTACCGCATCCTGAAGCATGTTTAATTACCGGTATTACCCCACAAGTGGCGATGCAAAAAGGCTTAGTTGAGGCTGAATTTATTGCTAAAATTCATGCAGAATTTAGCGTACCCAATACCTGTGTGGCTGGTTATAACAGTATTCGCTTTGATGATGAAGTAAGCCGATATAGCTTTTATCGTAACTTTTACGACCCGTACGAACGTGAATATAAAAACAATAACAGTCGTTGGGATATTATAGATTTAGTGCGTGCCTGCTATGCACTGCGCCCAGAGGGCATTGAGTGGCCATTAAAAGAAGATGGCAGCCCTAGCTTTAAGCTTGAGCATTTAACTGTTGCTAATGGTATTGAACATGCCGCTGCGCACGACGCACTAAGTGATGTAACGGCCACCATTGCCTTGGCAAAGCTAATTAAAGAGAAGCAGCCTAAACTGTACCAATTCTTTTTTAGTCTTCGCGGTAAAAAAGCACTCGCTGAAATGGTTGATGTGTTTAATATGACCCCATTAGTGCACACCTCGTCTCGTATTCCAGCAACACAAGGTTGTACCACTTGGGTAGCACCTATGAGTTTTCACCCGGTAAATAAAAACGCGGTTATTTGTTTTGATTTAACCCAAAACCCACAGGTATTACTTGATTTAAATGTGGAAGAATTACGTAAACGCTTATACACCAAACGTATAGATTTAGCGGAAGGTGATTTACCCGTAGGTTTGAAATTGGTGCATTTAAACAAGTGCCCTATTTTAGCGCCAGCTAAAACACTACTGCCTGAAAACGCTGCTCGCTTGGGTATTGATCGTGAACAATGCTTGGCTAATTTAGCCATTTTAAAAGCCAATACCGAGCTACGTGATAAAGTCACTGAGGTATTTAATGAGCAAGGCGATTACAGCGCGACCACGAACGTAGATTACTTATTATATGATGGCTTTACTAGCCATGCTGATAAAGCTAAATTTGCGATTATTCGTGATGCAAAGCCTGAAGACTTAGCAAGCTTAAAGCTTGAATTTGAAGATCCTAAATTTAATACTTTGCTGTTTAGATACCGCGCCCGTAACTGGCCACAAACGCTAAACCAGCAAGAGCTTGATCAATGGCGTCAATATTGCCAAAGCAAGTTAATGCATGGCGAAGATCAGCCATCAATCAGCGCACAAGATTTTATGATCACCCTTGAAAACTTAGCGCATGAACATGATGACAGCGAAAAAAATCTAACAATTTTAAAAGCCTTATATAACTACGCGCAAAGCATGTAATTTACTGTAGTTTATATAACGCATAAAAAACGCGACCCTTTAGCAAAAAAGTGTCGCGTTTTTTGTTATTAGGTAAAAACCAAAAAGCTATCTCAACAAAAGAGGTAAATGAGAAAACATGAAACCAACATTCTTTTTTATGTTTATCACTTCCTCTAAAAGCGCAGCGTATCTTATCCTCTTTGTGAATAATTTACTTTTACCAATTATATTACTTTTTATGCAGTGCTTCTATGCGTGCTAATAAGCTTGAAGTATCGTATCGACCGCCGCCCAGAGCTTGTACATCAGCGTAATATTGATCAACCGTGGCGGTCATTGGCAGTGTTGCACCGTTATTTTTAGCTTCATCAAGGGCAATGCCTAAATCTTTGCGCATCCAATCTACAGCAAAACCAAATTCGTACTCACCTGCCCACATTGTTTTGTAACGGTTTTCCATTTGCCACGAACCAGCAGCGCCTTTAGAAATGGTTTCTATTACTTTTTCGCCATCAAGCCCCGCTTGTTTGGCAAAATGTAAGCCCTCAGCTAACCCTTGCACTACACCTGCAATACAAATTTGGTTAACCATTTTACATAATTGCCCTGAGCCCGCTTCGCCTAAAAGCTGACTAAAACGGCTAAATGCCGCCATGATAGGTTGTGCTTTAGCAAATACTGCTTCGTTGCCACCCGCCATCACGGTTAACACCCCATTTTCAGCGCCAGCTTGACCGCCCGATACCGGCGCATCAATAAAGTCGATATGCTGTAAAGCCGCTTTTGCCGCAACTTCACGTGCCACTTCTGCTGAGGTAGTTGTGTGGTCAATTAAAATTGTGTTTTCGTGCATGCCTGCTAGCACACCGTCATTGCCGTATACTACTGAACGTAAATCGTCGTCATTACCAACACACATAAATACCATATCGGCACCGCTTGCTGCCTCACGCGGAGTAGGTGCAAAGCTGCCGTTAAAATCTTCGACCCATTTTTGTGCTTTAGCTGCTGTGCGGTTATAAACACATACGCTGTGCCCTGCTTTTGCTAAATGCCCTGCCATTGGGTAACCCATTACGCCTAAACCTATAAATGCAATTTTAACTGACATAAAAATGACCTATTTAACTGATAACTTAGAAACATAAGCTCGATTATGTCAATCGGCCGCTAAAAAAGCGAATGAAAGTCTTTTAAAATTTCCCGCATAAGGAAATTAGGTAGGTAATCTATGGATAGCATTTATCAATTTAACGCACCACTTTGTAATAACAGTGATTTTCCTTTGAGCCAGTTAAAAGGAAAAACGGTTCTTATTGTAAATACAGCAAGCAAATGTCATTTTTCGGCGCAATTATGTGCGCTTGAAAAGCTATACCAACAATACAAAAGCGATGGGTTTACTATTTTAGCCTTTCCATGCAATCAGTTTGATAAAAACGAACCATTAGAGGGCATGGCAATAAAAGACTACTATCAAAAACACTTTGCAATTAATTTTGAAGTCTTTGATAAGGTTATGGTGAATGGCCCAGATACACACCCCTTGTTTAGTTATTTAAAATCACATACGCGTGGAATTGCACAAAACCGTGCCATAAAGTGGAACTTCACTAAGTTTTTAATTAATGCTCAAGGACAACTAATTGCGCGCTATGCGCCGCGCACTAAACCAGAGTCATTACACAGCGTAATAACAAGCAGTTTAGGGTCAACGCCGATTATAAAAACAGCAAACACTCGTTTTGGTTAGGCATCTATAATAAAAATGGTTTATGGTAGGTGTAACTAGGCTTGGTTTTCACTTAGCCCACTAAGTTAGTAGGATAGTAATAAATGAAAATTGCTTTTTTTAGTGCTCAAAAATACGAGCGGCCTTTTTTTGAACAAAGCTTAACTGGCTTTTCTAACATCGCTATTACCTATTTTGAGCAAAGTTTATCGGCGCACACTGCGGTTTTAGCTAAAGAATTTGATGCGGTATGCGTATTTGTAAACGATTCGGTAGATAAAGCGGTTATTGAGCAACTGGCTATATTTGGGGTTAACACCATTTTACTGCGCTGTGCGGGTTTTAATAATGTAGATTTAGCCGCTGCTAAACAGCATGGTATGCGTGTTCTGCGCGTTCCGGCTTACAGCCCTGAGGCAGTCGCAGAGCATTGTATTGCACTTATGCTTACGCTTAGCCGTAAAACCCATAAAGCTTATAACCGCGTACGTGAAGACAATTTTGACTTAAACGGCTTACTTGGCTTTAACTTACATAATAAAACGGTGGGTATTATTGGCTGCGGTAAAATTGGCCAAGCATTGTGTAATATATTAACCGGTTTCGACGCTCACATTTTAGTGTGCGATCCTAATGCACAAGCTGGTAATTACACAATTACTGATTTAAACACCTTGCTTACACAAAGCGATATCATTTCTTTGCATTGCCCGTTAAACGAGCACACCCATCATTTAATTGACGATGACGCATTTGCAGCGATGAAAACAGGAGTTATGCTAATAAACACCTCGCGCGGTGCATTGGTTAATAGTAAAGCGTGTATTAAGGCACTTAAATCACAAAAACTAGGTTATTTAGGGCTTGATGTGTACGAGCAAGAATCAGAGCTGTTTTTTAAAAACCACAGCGACGATATAAACCAAGACGATATTTTCTCTCGCTTGGTAAGCTTTAAAAATGTATTGATCACCGGCCATCAAGGCTTTTTTACTCAAGAAGCGCTTACAGAAATTGCCAATATCACCTTACAAAATGCATTTGAGGTTACTCAAGGAAATAGCTTAACAAACGAAGTGCTATAGCGCGGCTAAACAAAAAGCAAAAAAGCGAACAAAATATAGTGTTCGCTTTTTTTGTTATCAATAACACATGAGTTGTTGTTGTATTCTAGCCAAACGCAACGTTTGCAAATACTAAGGTCATTAGCACTGGGCAGACAAAACGAATGTACTGAGCAAACCAATAATGTGCACCAGAACTTGCTTGATGAAGCTTATTACCACGCTGCCATAACCAGCCCACTGTAATAAAATAAAACAGTCCCATCAACGGGAGTTGGTATTGGGTAAATACCATAATAACCAAACCAAATAGCCAATCAAAATTAACAATAATAGTACTGGCACAAACAAATACAATGGCGCTAACGGCCCATGTAGCTTTGGTTCTATCAACACGGTGGTTTTCTACTAAAAAAGCCACCGGAATTTCAGTCGATGAAATGGTTGATGTAACTGAAGCAATCGACATCAATACAAAAAATAGTAAGCCAACCAATAAACCAATTTCACCCATGGTGCCAAATAACTCAGGTAATATGGCAAAAATAAGCTGCCCTTCACCAATTAGCTTGCCGTTGCTAAATACTTCAACGCCATTGAACTGCGCCACATATATAGCCGGTATAATTAATAGTCCAGCTAAAAATGCCACGCTGGTGTCAAGTAACGCAACACTTGCAGTCAATTTTGGTAAGTTAGCACCGGGCTTTAAATAAGAGCCATAAATCATCATACAGCCCACACCCAGTGATAATGAGAAAAACGCTTGCCCCATTGCGGCAATAATTAAATCGGGGTCGAGTATTTTACTAAAGTCAGGCACTAAATAGGCCGCAAACCCTTCGCTGGCACCCTCTAAGGTAGCAATGTAAGCAATTAGGCCAACGAGTAAAACAAGTAATAATGGCATTAAACGGCGCGACCAGGTTTCAATTCCTGATTTAACACCTTTTAAAATAATGCTAGCGGTTAAAATAAGCATCAGCGGCGTAAATATAAAATTACGTAGCATAGAGTCGCTATGTAAAAACTCACTCAAGCTCTGCACACCTAAAAAGGTGGTTATAGGCTCTATGGCGTAAGAAAGCATCCAACCTGCCACTATTGAATAAAAGCTTAACATGACAATTGCGCCAGCTAAGCCTATATAACCTGCAGCAGCGCCTACTTTAGGCGCATGGTCTTGCCATGCTTGGCCTAAGGCTTTAACCGGATTAGCTTGGGCTTTGTAGCCTAAATACAGCTCGGTGTATAACGCGGGAAGCGCTAGCAAAAAAATAACAATAAAGTACACCAATAAAAATGCGCCGCCACCATGATTAGCAGCCTGTGTAGGAAAACCCCATATATTGCCTAAACCTACCGCAGCACCGGCTGCTGCCAATACAAAACCAAGTCGACTTTGAAAACCATCACGCACTTGTGTCATACACCTACAAATCTGTTATTATTTTATCGAATGTGAATTAAACCATATTTAAGGGCGACTGAGTAATAAAAATGTACTTAGCGCGCATAACAGCAAACAACCGCTCACAAACTATCCAGCTTATAACGATAACTATGTAATCGGTATTCACTTTTAACGAGCAATAATGAGTTCAGCTTACTTCGACAATCAGTTATTACAAACCCCGCTTGCTGAGAATAATAACCACACCATTTTATTATTTGATGCCAGCCAATTGCAGGTTGATGAGCTAACACTTACACAGTTTTTAAGCCCATTTGAATTAAGTGTCATCGCGCGTCGTAAAACGCCCCAAGCAAAGCAAGAATATGTAGCAACGCGGCTGTTACTAAAATATTTAGTCAAAAGTGTATTACCTAGCAGCAGTAATATAACGCTTGATAAAATCAGCTCTGAATTTAATCAACAAACCAGTAAGCTTGAGCTAAATATAAATAACAACCAGGTGTATAGTTGCTGTGTGTCACACTCTCATGGTTTGGTAGGCGTGGCGCTAAATATTGATCATTCGCTATTTGGTTTTGATATAGAAAAAATCAGTTTAAAACGGCCATTTGAAAAACTCGCAAAGCACTTTTATGATGCTGCAGAAGTGGCTCTTATAACTAAGCAACCATGCACAGCTTCTAAAGCGGCGACATTTTTTAGACTTTGGACTTTAAAAGAGGCGTTAGCAAAAGCAACCAGCCGCCCTATTGCCCAGCTATTAAGCCCCAATGTATTTTGTGAGCTTGGCAACTCGCAATTAAGTGCAACTAGTACCGCATTAACAAATGATGTAAACGAGCAGTTTGATATTAGCGTTGTGGCAAAAAAAAGCACCGACTGGCAGTGCTCATTTATCTCATTTGCAGCGTTAAGCAGCAAGCTCGCCTTCAAGTAGTCGGCTATGAATAGCTTGAACCACAGCATCAGACTCACTTTGCTCGACTAAAAAGCACAGGTTGTGTTTACTCGCACCATGGCAAATAAGACGAATGTTAAATTCGCTCAACACCTGCATTAAATTCATTTCGTGCTGACGCAATACAATTTCAGACCCAATAAGTGCTACTAGGGTTAAATTGTTCTCAACCGATACATGGCAAAACTCAGCAAGTTTATCTAAGCACTCTTGATCTAGCTCTGGGCGTGATGCATTAGGCGCATTATCAAGGGTAATAGCTACACTAATTTCAGAGGTAGTAACCAAGTCTACCGAAATATTACATTCACTTAAAATAGTAAAAATACGCGCTAAAAAACCACTCGCTAACAGCATTTCTGGGCTTTTAAGGGTTAATAATATTTGGTTTTTACGTTGCGTGACCGCACGAATACCAGGTAGCTGCGATTTTTCACGTTCAATCCAGGTGCCACCACGCTCTGGCTCTGTGCTTGAGCCAACAAACACATTTATATGGCTACGACTGGCTGGTAAAATTGTAGCCGGATGTAGCACTTTAGCGCCAAAAGTGGCCATTTCTGCCGCTTCATCAAAGCTTAAACGCGCAATAGGTGTGGCTTTTACACACAAACGCGGATCGGTGCTAAAAATCCCCACTACGTCGGTCCAAATATGCACACTTTTAGCGTTAATTGCTTCAGCTAACAAGGCGGCACTGTAATCAGAGCCACCGCGACCTAGTGTGGTGGTTACATTGTTTTCATCGCTGCCAATAAAGCCCTGAGTAACAATAACCGTGCTCTCTAATAAAGGAATTAAATGCTCTTTAGCTGCAAGCGCTGTGGCGACTACATTAGGCGTAGCTTTACCAAATTGGCTATCGGTTTTAAGCACCTGGCGAACATCAAAACGCTGCGAGTTTAAGCCCTTTAAGCGCAATACTTGAGTAAATAAATACGACGATAAACGCTCGCCAAAGCTAAGTAGCTCATCGTGTTGTTGCTCTGTTGTCAGTATTTGATGTGCTAGTGTTTGAAATTCATCGAGGGTGTTATTAAAACCAAGCGCTAAATCATCATCTAGGTTCAGATCAGTTAAAATTGCCTGCTGAATAGCAAGTACACCGTCAACATGCTGCTGACGTTCAGCGGCATCAATATCGGCTTTACAAAGTGCCACCAAGTGATTAGTTACACCGGCGCTGGCGCTCACTGCAACAATTCGAACGCTGTTATCGTTTACAATGATTTCGCTACAACGGCTCATCGCCTCAAAGTTAGCAACGCTGGTGCCACCAAATTTGGCAACAATGTAATCTGATTTTGTGCACTGTGAACTTTGTGGCACTGATTGGGTAGTCATTTCGTCTCCTTTCGCGGCATCCAAACCGCAATAAAACAAGAAGAACTTGGCAGGAAATAAAGATAAGAAAAATCTACTGCCAGAAGCTCTCCACCTAAATTGGTGACAGTTTTGAGGATTCAGCCCCATAAACCGAAAAACAATGGTAACGACCCATTATTTTCCTCGGCGAGTACTTCCCTCCTTAATGGTCGCAGGCTGTCGTTGCCTCACATTAAGTACCTAAGTATCGCACCTCTTCTGAATGTATTATTAACCTGTGGCTAATAAAACAAAACCGCACTAAGAGTGCGGCTTTGAAAGTTATCGTTTAGACGTCTAGCTGTCAAGTCGTTTTATTATAAAATCAAATAAAACTACCCATAAAGTAAGAGCCAGCATAACCAAAGGTGTAACACACTAACAAATACAACGACAAACGAAGGTAACTTGCAAAAGTAAGTTCTTTAACCTTACTCATAGCAATAATACCAGCCGCCGAACCAATGATCAGCATTGAACCACCCACACCGGTTGCATACGTAAACGACAACCAATGCTGTTGACTCATTACAATGTCGGCTTTTAGTAACGCAGCCGTTAGTGGCACGTTATCAACACCGGCCGATAAAATACCCATTAAGTAGTTAGCGTACTCTGGCGCCATCACTGTATACAGGTTTGTAAATTGGCTTAGCACGCCCACTTCTTTTAATGCGCCAACAAGTAATAACACACCTACGAAAAACAGTAAGGTGTCGTACTCTATGTCACGTATAAAGTCGATCATATCTTTATTGATATCTTTTTTGCGCATTAAAAATTGTGCGACTAAAAACATAATAGACAGGCCGAGTAAAAAGGTAAGTAACGGCGGCACACTATATAAAACACTTAAAGTAAGGGTAGAAATAACGGTAGTGAAGAAAATAACAGCGATAGTAATGTCGGTTTTTTCAATGCGTTTAAATTTAGTCTTTTTAAACTCTAACTGCTTGTTCATACCAATTGATAACAAGGTAGCCAGTAATAATACGCTTAATAATGCAGGCACAATTAACAATAATAAGTGACTAATAGTCACTTTACCATCAAGGAAAATCATTAACGTGGTTACATCACCTGTGATAAGTGAAACACCACCGGAGTTCACTGCAAATACAATTAAGGTGGCGTACTTAACTAGTTTTTTGGCTTCAAGCTTTAATGACATTATAACAGCCAAGGAGATCAGTGTAGCTGTTACATTGTCGGAGATAGACGAAAATACAAATGCAAAACACCCTACCAAAAACATTAGCTTTCGTTCACTAATACTGGTTGGCATTATCCGGTTCACAACATTTTCAATAAGTCCCTTAGAGTTTAAATAGGCAACAAAGGTCATTGCGGCCATTAAAAACAGCCATAAGGAAGCAATTTCTAAAATATTGTGGTCAAGGAGGGTTTGAATCGTTTCAGGGCTTTGCCCATTAAGAGGAAAAATAAAGGAGATAATCCAACAAAGTGTACCAAAAAATAATGTCGTTTTGGCTTTGTTTACGTGAATCACATCCTCAATAACGATAAGCAAGAATGCAATCGCTATCAGCGTCAGGATAATCGAGGAAACCATGATATTAAACAACCTTCGGGTTTAAGTAAAAATTGAAACCATGTAAAAAATAGAGGTACACACTCTATGTGCCTATATTCGGCGCGGATACTATCACTAAGCGAGTGTAAAAACTATTATTAAATCGTCGCAAAAACGAATACCATATAAGTTCAAGAAATATAAAATAACGAATACTAGGATGTTGTAACGCCTTATGATCCCAGCTAAAAAGCTACTTAATACCCTCACTGAGCATTGGGGTGTATTAGAGCTATTATTTAAACGCTTTAAAATGGCCGACTTTAGTATTAAAGATTTACAAAATGCCATAAAACAAAAGCAACCGACATGGAATAATGAGCGCATTTATAAAGAAACCAATCGGTTATTAAATCAAGAAATCATTATTCCATTGGCTAAATCGTCACAACTAGAAATTAACCGTGCCATTGCGGACTTTGCTACCTTTTTACTGCAAGAAGAGCATTTAGGCTTAGCACAAGAAATTAGTGTATTGGTTGATGATTTAGCTCGCTTAGGTAATCGGCTATCTAATGCCGGTGAAATGGAAGATTTTGATGATTTACGCCGCTTTAGCCGCATTATGGATGATCGGGTTCGTAAAATAATTAAGCTGTTTTTACACAACGAAAACGCCATTTTAAATATTGTTGAGCAAGCCAAATCAAATAACGCGGTGCAATCGCTGCAAAAGCGCTACAAAGCCGTCATAGAAGCGTTTGATGAATATATAGAACCCATGCTGGAAATGGTCGATATTAGAGGCGACTTTCATGCCTGTTTTACTCTAATTGAGCAACAAATTAGCACCCAAATAGAACATATTGAACGCTCAGGTAAAGCGTACAGTGATAAACGTATGCTTGAGCAATTACGTACCCGTATTCTCGAAATGCATCTAGTTGGTCGGACAAGCTTACGTAAAAGTGCCGATATGCTAATGCCACTGCGTGAAGAGTTGCGCCGTAATAACCTTATTACCCGCCAAGCGGCAAAAGTTTTAGGGCTAATTCGTAAAAACGGGGTGGATAATATGCTCAGCGCCGTGCAACCTCATTTTGTAAGCGATGCGCAAAAGTATTCATTGGGTCAACAGCGTCATATTGTTGCCTATATGGCAAGCCTAGCTGAGTTTGAACACCACGAATATCAGCTACCAGAACAAAATGATGTGCCCGCGTTTGTCACGCCAAACATTCCTGACTATCACGATGTAAAAGCGCAATTTACCAAACGCTTTAAAAAGCAACGTAAAAAACCACAGCCTTTGCTGCAATTTTTAGATGAAAGCTATCCTGAGCTTGAAGCCGATGAAATGCTGTTTTTGTATCAAAAGTTGGTAAGCGATAGCACCCTAGAAATTAGCCAAAGCGATAAGAAAGCCCGCGTTAACATTGCAGGCCAGCACTTTAATTTATATCCCTTTAATTCAGAGCCTCAGGCTGATAAAGCCGAGCACGAGTAATCACCATGACCCATATAAACTTAGATGAGCTTTCTCACTTACAAGCCATTAATAAAAAATTAGTCGCCGGTTACCACATTTGCGAACAAGACACCGTAATGTGGCAAGAGCTTGACCAACAAATAGATGCTTATACTGCCTTATTTACAGCACTAGGCCACGAGTTAAAACACGATAGCCGTGGTTTTTATTATTTTGCCAGCGATGAAAGCACCCCAAACATGGGTAAGATTTCACGCGCTGTAGCGCTCACTATTTACATTTTAATAGAGCATTTTGCCAATACAGGTAAAGACCCAATGCGCGCATTATTTGACGAGCCAAACGATTTAGAGCTAATGCAAACCTTGGTACAGCTTAATAAACATTTGTTCGATCAGCTTGAGATATTCTCGGGTTCTGACTTACGAAAAGATGTGTATTTACGCATGGTACGTTTAGGCCTTGCCCGCGAAGTAGAAGGTGGCTTTATGTTGCAAGCCCCTATTCACCGCTATATTGATGCCTTAATGGAAGTAAACGAAGAGACCTTTATTAGTGAGGACGAGCAATGAAAAATTTATACGGACTGAGTAAACTCGCCCTACTAAATACCGCAGGCTATGCAAAATGTGTGATCCCACTGGATAAAAGTAGCTCGATTTGTGCGCCTAACAACACAGGTAAAAGCTCAGTAATTAATGCACTGCAATTTCCGCTAATTAACGATTTACGCCTAACCGAGTGGGATGGCCACGATTTAGATGAAACCCGTAAGTTTTATTTTTCATCAGATCAATCGTACATTTTATTGCAAGCCGATTTGCCCCATGGCTCAGTCGTCATTGGCGTAGCCGGCTTAGGTAAAATTGCCGGTTATGCACACCAATACTTTTGCTATCAAGGTAAGCTTGATTTAGCCCAGTACACCCAAGGCAATACCATTATTAAGTTTACCAAGCTGTTTAATCACTTAAAGCAGCAAGGTTTCAACCCAATAGAGCTTAAGGCACAAGAATTAAACGCCCTACTGACTGGCGGAGCAACGCAATTTGACGGTGAGATCAATTTAAAAATGATCCCCCTCAACAACGTTCAAGACTCTGCAATATACAAAGAAATATTTCGTCGTATTCTTAATTTACATAAATTAGGCGCAAACGACGTTAAGCGCTTTATGCTCCGTGTGTTTGAACGCCACATGTCAAATTCTAAGGTCGACTTTTACGAGGTTTGGCGCCGTTCGTTTGATAAAGTAAACCGCGCAAAGCGTGAATTAAAAGCGCTAGAATCAATGCAAGAGCCCATAGCCGCTCTTGAATCTATGCTTGAAAACCAAACCGTGCTTAAAGGTAAACTGGCCGCTTATGCGCCAAAAATTGACCAAGCACTGATTGACTTTGATGCTTACCAAGAAGAGCAACTAAGCGAGCTCAGCATCGCCCTTGAAGATATTGAGCACGAAAAACACGAGTTTGAACAAAAGCAAGGGCTATACGTGCAACAATCGCGCGATATAGAGCGCAAGCAAACTCAAATTGAACAATGGTTTTTAGATTTCAACGCCCTTAAAAGTGAATTTGAGCTGGTTAATAAAGCCACTATCAAAAGCAACCTAACGCAGTTAAAAAATGACTACGAGTCGTTGTCACACTCTATTACGAGTGCTCAAGGGCAAAGTCTGCACACCCTTGATTACCGTATTGGTGAAACACAAAAACAAATTAAGAGCTTAAAGTTACAACTTAAAAACTTAGAATTTAATTTATTCACCCGTATGCGTGAAGACTTATCACTGAAAGAAGTAGAAGAAATATCGCGGCTATTGAACCCCGATCTTCTCTCCTTTGCCACCACCAGTAATGGCGATATAACCATTGATGACGAAGATGCCTTTGGTGAATTTTTATCACAGCTGAGCGAAAATGTTAAAGGCGGTATACTCACCCTACCTGGTGCCAGTATTAAACTTAAAAAGCTCTCACCAGTACAAATGCAAAGCGGCGAAAATAAAGAGCAACTGAGCGCTCAGTTAACCGCGCTTGAGCAATCATTAAAAGAGTTTAAACAACAGCGCGAAGTGGCCGCCAATGTTGCTGATAAACAAAAAGAAAAAGACGCGCTCTATGATGAGCTTATGAGTGCAGAAAGCGCACTTAAACGCTTAGAGCAATTTGAAGTGATGCAACAGTCGGTTGACGCCCAAGCAATGCTAAAAGAACAGCTTTTAACCGAGCGCGAACAAGTTGACGATTACCTACAAGATATTCAAAAAAACAGTGGTTCAATTGCTGATAGACGCTCGTTAATCAAATCAAAACAAGCGCAAATTAATCGTCAAACAGAGCGCTTACGCCAAGTTAAAACTGAGCGTATTGACCACACTTTAGATTTATACAGTGGTAAAGTAACGCCTTACATGATTGATATAAAAATCGATTTTGATAATTTAAGCGATTTAATTCATCACTTTAATAAAGACTGCCAAGAGCTACGTAATTTCGATATAAATGTACGTAATACCTATATGCATATTTATAATGCCGGTATCACTAAGTTTGATAACGAAAACGATGAGTTTAGTAAATATCAAAAGCTTATTAGCGCGTTTCATAACATTGATAACGAGCGCGATGCAGTTGAGCGCCAAGGTCGCGTTGCCCTCACTGAAGTGGCCGCTACAATTAAAGGCCTGCGCGAAGATTTAGACCGCTTACGCCGTGAAATGAATAGCTTTAATAAAGGCATTAGCCAGCACCGCATCTCAAACCTGCAAGCGTTTAAAATTAATATTATCCCGCGCAAAATGTTGGTAGATAGTATTGATACTATTATCAGTACCTCTAACCAATTTGAACAAGGCGATACCCTAGATTTACTCAGCCAAGAACCTTACAGCGAGACCGCGGTAAACGAGGCAAAAGATCATTTAATTAAACTCGCCTCAGACAAAGCAGGCCTGACCCTCACCGATTTGTTTGATATTCGTTTTGAAGTGGTTAACCGTGCAGGTGAAACCGAGCACTTTGAAAAGATAGACTCGGCTGGCTCAAATGGTACGCGTATTACTATTAAGCTGTTATGTGGCATGTTGTTTATTCGTTATTTATTAAGCGATCAGGAACAAAACTTATACCGTATACCGATTTATATAGATGAAGCGGCTGATATCGACCCGCAAAATCAAAAGGCAATTATAGAAACTGCCCTGAGCTTTGGCTTTGTGCCAATATTTGCCTCGGTTAAACCGCAAATAAGTTGTGATTATATTGTGCCAATTCGTTCAGTAAAAGACGGCGCACAAAACTGGGTAGATGAAAAAGATTGGATTGAGGTTGAACATAAAGCTCCTCAGCTAGACTAAGAATTAATTGGCTATTCATCTTAGCCAGTTACACTTATTTTATAGATTTTAAATTACCCTCGCCCATGGTAGTTTAAACAAACGCACTTTATTGGAGCAAACGGAATGAAACACATATTTATTGTCGCAGCCCTGGCATTACTAACCGCCTGTACACAAACGCCCGATTGGGATTACGATAAATCAGCAAACTTTAGTAACTACAAAACGTTTGCTTGGGTAGAAAACGCGAGTCTAACCAAAGACACGAATAACTACCAAATCAGTGGGCTTATGGAAAAACGCGTTCGCAATGCGGTAAACAACCAACTAAGCCAACAATTAGGTATGCAATTGGTTGACGTAGCGCAAGCTGATGTACTTGTTAACTACCATGCAAGTGTAGATAAAGAGCTTGAAGTTGACAGCTTTAACGTAGGCTACGGTGCACGTTGGGGTTACTGGGGCACAGGCTTTAACCACGATGTAAGCGCACGCGAATATGAAGTAGGCACATTAGTTATCGATATTATTGATCGTGAGTCAAACCAATTAATTTGGCGTGGTGCTAAAGATGGTCGTTTAAAGAAAAAACAAACCCCATCACAACGTGAAACCGCTATTAAAGAAACGGTTGCCAATATTTTAAGCAACTTCCCGCCTAAAGCGCAGCAATAAACTTTAATTAATATTTAAAAGCCCGCATGTTTGCGGGCTTTTTTATGGCTTAAAAACTGTTTACCTATAAAGTAATAAGTTACACATTAACAAGGTGATAGCTCAATGCTATAGTTATCATGTTACAAGGATAAAGCTTAATCAATAAGACGTTTAGTAAATCTAGTGTTTAAAGTTGTGAGATAAATTAAAGGATTAAAATGAAAGAAACGTGCCCAAATTGTAAAAGTAATTTTGCAGCTAAAGATATAAAAAATATTAACAAAAATAGTATTTTTATTGAAAAACAATGCCCTTCTTGCCAAACATGGTTTTGTTTGAATAAAACACTCACGATTATAAAAATTATTGGTATTTTTTTATTATTAATAACCAGCCTATTAAATATCTTCAATATTAAAAGCCAATACAGTCTAATGTTTTCAAGCATTGGCTTGGTAGGAATACTGGTAGCGATCATTATTACTTTTTTTGGCCAAAATGAAGCAATCAAAAAATAAGAAACCAAAAGTAAAATATGTAGATATAAGTAATACGAGAATGCTATTGAATCAAATCGCATTCTCTTTAGTATCTTGGGCTTTAGGCCTTTTATCTATTATATTTGCGATAAAATTTATAAATGATGGCTATATTCTGACTCCAACAGATTACCGGGTCGAATCTGACGTTTATTTCTTTTCAGCGACGCCGTTTACGTATCTTTTTTACCTTTTTCTTTATTTAGGAACTGGGATCTACTTTTTAGCTGTGCCCTATCTTTTTAGAGATATGTTCCCGCGAAAAAAGAAAAAGCCTGATAAAAATAAAAAAAAGTACAAACGAGGCAAAAATTAGTTTCATTAGTTACAAGCACTTTTTATTTAAATACGCCCCAATGAAGTTGTTACTTATACTTGTGCAATAAATCAATTGGGATATGGCAATAATCATCTGGGTGATTGGTTAAACGGTCTTGATGCTCGGGATCGCTAGGGACATAATTAGTCAATGGCGCTACTTGTACCGCTATTTTTTCAGCATCATCACGCTGGCTAATATAGTCTCTGGCGATGTTTAAATGATCACTTTCTTGGCTAAAAATGGCGGTACGGTATTTTTCGCCTACATCGTTACCTTGTTTATTGATACTGTATGGGTCAATAATCTCAAAAAAATAGCCGATTAATTCATTTAAGGTCACTTCTTGAATATCAAAGGTTACTTTCACGCATTCGGCATAGCCATCGTATTCACCTTGTGTTGTGTTACTAGTGCCATTGGCACGCCCCGCCTCAGTAGTCACTACTCCAGGTAAATACTTCATAAATTCTTGCACGCCCCATAAGCAACCACCAGCAAAATAAAGTGTGTGCTGATTAAATGAATGACTCGATTGTTGTGTTTGCATAATAAAGTGACCAATGTAAATAATTTATAGGATGCAGAGTTACTATTTTGTAACGCTAGATTTGATTATCAAATGCAGTTTTTTATCATTAATGTACAATAGCGCCCAAAATCACCCATGCTTAGTGAGCTTACCTTATCATGTGATAAAAAGTGATAGGTATTTAATTGTTAGCGCCATTGCATAAAATGAGAATAATGATATGAATCGTGCCCCGCACCTTATTATACCGGCCGTGTTAGCCAGTATTTCAACTGTTGCTTATGCAGAGCAGAGTAAAGAAACAGCAACCATAGAACAAATAACAATTGAGGCGTCACCCACTGCCAATACCTTACCCGTAGGCACTTTTGATTCACCTATTTCAAATTTAGAATACGACCCGCGTGTTGACTTGCAATCACGCAATATGGCTGAAGCACAAGCTGATGTAACGATACGCGGTGGTATTTTTGAAAATACCGGCTTTAGAATCGGCAGTGCAACTCTACTCGACCCGCAGTCTGGTCACTACTTTGCAGAAATTCCTATTGCACCACAAATGCTAACGGGTGCCAGCGTATTAACCGGAGCCGATAATGCACTTAATGGCATGAATAGCTCTGTGGGTACTGTGTCGTTTGCTTGGAAACCAATAACAACTGGTGGCAGTGTCTCTTTGGGCGCTGGCTCAAATGACTTTAACCTACAAACAATTCATGCAGGTGTGAGTACTCCACTTGAAGCAAACGCTAATTGGCATATTGGTTTTGAAGGTGAATATTCGCACTCACAAAGTGATGGTTCAATTGATTTTGGCGACCATGATTTTACCCGTACTTCTGGTAGAGTGCAGTTAACTGGGAGCGATTCACAAACTGATTTATTTTACGGCTTGCAAGAAAAGTTTTTTGGTTGGCCAAACCTTTATACCCCATTTGGTGTAAATGAAACTGAAGACTTAGAAACTCAATTATGGATGCTAAACCATAAACAAGCCTATGCTACCAACAGTGAATTTGAAGTATCGGCTTATTACCGCAAGCATAACGACCATTATGTTTATTCAAGAGAAAACCCAAGCGCGTTCCAAGCATTTCATGAAACACAAGTAAAATCATTGGCTATTTCAGGTCGTCATGCGCAAACAAAGTCAGTTGCAGTTAATTACTCGGCGCAATATATAGAAGATAGTATTGACTCCACCACCCTTGAAAATAACTTTACTTCACGTAACTACTTTAAGCTTAGTGTATTGCCTGAATACACAACAACACTAGCAAGCAACCAGCAACTAACCGTCCGCTTAGGTGCTGCATTTGATAACACCAGTCGTGATGATTATGAGCTATCGCTAATTGGTGATGTTAGTTTCAATACCCAAAATAACGATGGCACTGAGCGTACATTGTATTTATCGTATGCCGAGGCAAGCCAAGTAGCAGGCTACACCGCTATTGGTGGCAGTGAGTCTGGTGGTTTGTTTAGAAGTAACGCTAACCTTGAACGTGAAACCACCAAAAGCTTAGAGCTGGGCTTATTGCTTGAGCAACAAAGCTGGCAGCTTAATTCCGCGCTTTTTTATCGTAAAGATAACAACCTAACCGATTGGACATTTAACTTTGATTCAAGCTCAGCACGATTTGCACAGCCTGTTGATATTGATACCACAGGCCTTGAATTTTTAGCTACTAAACAATTTGATAACGCAGAAATTATTGCCAGCTATGCGTACTTACATAAAACAGAAACCTACGGCGCTGAAAATATTGATGCTAGCTTTTATGCCTTAAATTTTCCTGATCACCGGTTAACTCTAGGTGCGATTTGGAACCCGACTAATGTATTAGAATTTCGAGTAGATAATGAATGGCGTAAACAGCATAACAATGCGCTACGCCGTTCAGGTGACGAGGCGTTATTTACTCAGCTGACGTTAAAAATAACTCCACCAGCTGTGCCTAACTTCTTTATTAGTCTTGCGGCTGATAACTTATGGGATGAGTCGTTTGAAGAAATTCCAGGTACGCCAGGTCGTGGCGAGCAATATACACTAAGTGCCACGTATAGCTGGTAACTTTATCGCTCAGCGAGGGCTTACTCCACGCTGAGCTTGTTTTTTTAATTAAAATAAGAAACAGACTAGTAGAAAGCTGAATCAGAAACCTCATTTCTCAGCCCTCCCTAAGTATTCTAAAGGCGCAGCACCTCTTCCTCCTCTGTGTACATGCATAATTAAAAAAGTATGAACAAAGAGAAGTGAATGAGAAGAAAATGAGAAATTACTAGTAACTAAGCCAAATAACTTTATGTCTAAGTCACTCACTCTTAAAGCGCAGCGCCTCTTCGCCCTCTTTGTGCATTTATAATTAAAAAATTATGAACTGAGAGAATTAAATGAGAAATAAATGAGGTAACACTAGCGACAATGTTAAGTAGATACGTAATTTTCTTCTCTGAGTATGGGTTTTAGAAACACAAAGTAAGTGTCTACACTTTTCAAACGTATTAATTGTAAATATATGTGTATTTAATACAATAAATTAGGTTAATTGCTCTAATTCGGTAATTAACGTTAATGCTTGTTCATTGGTTGTCCCGCATACATCTAACGTGGCACTAAAGTCACTGCACACTTTTGGGCGCGACTCATCACCAAATAGCTTGCATAAATTTCGTTCATCCAGCTGAATACAACGTTCTCCGGCCTTTTTACCGTTTGGCATACCTGGAATTGGCGAGCTAATACTCGGCGCAATACAACATGCTCCACAGCCTAAACGGCACGCCATTGATTGTGTTTTCATTCTAACCTCAGTAATAAATTTCAATTGTTTTGTTGCTGCTTTGTACATAAATAGCGTGTTTCGTTCTATTTGTAACCGCCTTGTGCAATGACTTGTTACATCTTCAAATACACTGTAAACATTTTATTGCGTATCATTAGTCCATCAGCACAATTTATGAAGGAATGCCCTGTGGCGACTAAAAAACAAATAATACTTCCGATCGCGGTCCTTGTTGGTGGCATTGGCCTCGCAGCAGGCT
The DNA here is from genome assembly GCF_903995135.1 of Pseudoalteromonas sp. 3J6. Lineage (GTDB taxonomy): Bacteria > Pseudomonadota > Gammaproteobacteria > Enterobacterales > Alteromonadaceae > Pseudoalteromonas. Next base: position 3,018,470 of record NZ_LR877185.1, read on the forward strand.
TTTCTGCAATGAAAAAGCCACCTGAAGAAAAGCCCCCCCAAGACATGCGTCCTTTGGTTGCAGCACAACCAGTTCACCTTGATGCAATTACCCTCGATGTAAAGTCGTACGGTATTGTACAACCAAAAGACCGCACTGAATTGATTGCTCAGGTGAGTGGCCAAGTTATTTCAGTTGCAGGACAATTTGTTGAAGGTGCCTTTGTAAAGCAAGGCGACATTTTAGCACGAATTGATCCAAATGATTACGAAGCTGATTTAATTGAAGCAGAAGCAGGCCTTGCCCAAGCAAGCTCAGCACTCGAAATTGAACGCGCACAAGCGCATGTTGCTAAAGCCGAATGGGAACGCATTAAAGCAGACTCAAGTGATATCACCGCCTCTGCACTGTATTTACGTAAACCGCAATTAGCTGAAAAAATGGCCCGATATCGCTCAGCACAAGCAAGTGTAAAACGTGCTAAGCGTAATTTAGAACGCACATATATTAAAGCTCCCTACGATGCGATTATAAACGAGCGCAGCATTAGTTTAGGTTCGGTAGTTAATCCTGGTAATAGCTTTGGTTCACTTAGTTCGACTGAGGTCGCCGAAGTGCGTTTACCTGTTGCCGATAAAGAGCTGCAATACCTTAATAATGGTGGCATAGGTGCAACAGTTGAATTTAATGCGCAATATGCAGGGAAAGAAACCACATGGCAGGCTAAAGTGGTACGAAGTGAAGGTGTGATTGATCAAAAAAGCCGTATGAGTTATTTGGTTGCCCAACTTCAAACCCCATATGAAGGGGTTCAGCCACTTCGTTTTGGCTCATACATAAACGCTACAATTGAAGGTCGCGCCGTTAATGGCGCTATTGTAGTCCCTCATCATCTGGTTAAAAACAATAAAATTGCAGTTTTAAACGATGATTTAACTTTGTCATTTAAAACACTCAATATTATTCGCGAACAAGATGGCATGGTCATCGCAAATCAAGGCTTAGCAGAGGGAGAACAACTGATCACTTCTGCTCTTGAATACCCTAGTGAAGGAATGGCAGTAAAAATTGAAGACACTGTGACCAAACCAGACGTTACTCAACTTGCGTTAAAAGGAGAGTAAACGATGACCACAACTGATGAAAAAGGGTTAATTGCGTGGTTTGCGCGTAACCCCGTTGCTGCTAACCTAATCATGATTTTTGTCTTGATTGGCGGGTTGTTAACCGCGCTAACCATTCGTAAGCAAGCATTCCCTCAATTTGAAAGTAACTGGGTAAGTATACAAGCTATTTACCCTGGCGCCGCGCCACAAGAAGTGGAAGAAGGCATTACTATAAAAATTGAAGAAAACCTTGAAGGTACCGAAGGTATTAAACGTCTAATCACTTACTCTAATCGAGGCTATGCACAAGCCTGGGTTGAGATTGAAGAAAAATATGACGCCAAAGAAGCGCTAGATGAAATAAAAGCGCAAGTAGATTCAATTAATACGTTTCCTGCGGGTATGGAACGCCCTGTTGTTCAGCGTGAAAAATTTCAACAAGAAGTAATGATACTCGCGCTTTATGGTGATATGAGTTATTACCAGTTAAAAGAACTTGGTAATGATATTAAAGATGAATTACAAAACCTTCCTCATGTAAACCTAGTTGATTTTTACAGTGGCTTAGACTACGAAATTGGTATTGAAATTAGCCCTGATAAACTTCGCGAATACGGACTCACGTTTAGAGATGTTTCTAATGCGGTGCAAAGCTTTTCTACTAATATGTCGGCTGGTCAAATTCGCTCTGATACTGGCTACATTTCGATGCGTGTCGAAAAGCAAGCCTATCGTGGCGGTGAATTTGAAAAGTTACCGCTAATTACATTACCAGACGGTGCTCAAATTAAATTAGGCGATGTAGCAACCATTAATGATGGCTTTGAAGAAGGCTTACTTTATTCTAAATACAATGGCAAAAATTCACTGTCGTTTGAAATTGATGCCTCAAAAGATCAAGACATTACCGTTGTTGCTAAAGTCCTTAAAAAGTACCTAGCTGACAAAGCCGATCAACTTCCTGCAGGCGTTAAGTTATCACCCATCGTTGATTTAACCTACTACCTTGAAGGTCGCCTCGACATGATGGTCGATAACATGGTGTGGGGCGGTATTTTAGTTATGCTGGTATTAGCGCTGTTTTTACCTCTTAGATTAGCGTTTTGGGTAATGATGGGCCTACCAGTGTCTTTCTTAGGGGCATTCTTATTTATGCCTATCGGCTTTTTAGACATTACTATTAATATGGTGTCTTTATTCGCCTTTATTATTGTTTTGGGGATTGTGGTTGATGATGCCATTGTTGTAGGTGAGTCGGCCAGTGCTGAAATTGAAAAACATGGGCACTCACTTAACAACGTTATTCGTGGTGTAAAACGTGTAGCCATGCCAGCAACCTTTGGTGTACTAACCACTATTGCTGCATTTTTACCTCAAGCAATGGCTTCAGGGCCGAGCGCTGCGTTTTCGAAAGCAATTGGTGTAGTAATTATTTTATGCTTAATTTTTTCACTGATTGAATCAAAACTAATTTTACCTGCACACATCGCAGCAATGAACCCGCGTAAGCCTAATCCTAAAAACCCATTACATAAATTACGTAATGCAGTTGATAGTGGCTTAAAGCATTTTGTTGAACATTATTACACTCCATTTATCGGTCGTTGTATCCATTATCGCTATACCGTGATTATTGGCTTTTTATGTATTTTAATTGTCAGTGCAGGACTCTTTGCCGGTGGAATGGTTAAATTTGTACCAAACCCTAAAATTCCGCATGACTTTCCGCGTATATCGCTAGAAATGAACCTTGCCTCTTCTGAGCAAGCAACGCTTGAAACTGCGCGTAAAATAGAAAATGTATTACTGAGCGTCGACAAAGAACTAAAGCAGCAGTATGGCCAATCTATGATCCGTGATTTGTCTGTTAGTCTGCGTGGTCGTACTAATGCGAGTATTATGGCCATTTTAGTAGAGCCTCATTTGCGCCCAATCGATACCTTTGAGCTAAGCACTATGTGGCGTGAAAAAATGCCGCCGCTACCGGGGCTTAAAACACTCACTATTCAAGATAGTATTTTTGGTGGTGGTCGTGATGATGGCGACGTTAGCTTTAGACTCGAAGGAAAAAATGCCGACGAGTTAAAAGAAGTATCTAGCAAACTAAAAGCTAAGTTACAAAGTATGGAAGGTGTGGGTGATGTAAATGACTCACTGCAAAGTGCCACCGACGAAGTGCAACTTGATTTAAAACCACTTGCTTACAGTATGGGCTTAACCCTTGCTGATGTGGCCTCTCAAGTAAGCTTTAGCTATTACGGCCTTGAAGCACAGCGTATTTTACGTGAAGGTGAAGAAATCAAAGTAATGATTCGCTACCCGCAAAGCGAGCGTAATTCGATAAGCAACATTCAAGATACGCGTATTATCACCCCTGCGGGCGCTGAAGTTTCTTTAAGTGAAATAGCTATAGTCAAGCTAGTTGACGGCGTAAGCAGTATCAGACGTGAAAACTCAAATCGTACTATTAATGTGTGGGCTGCGGTCAATAGCGACGAAGTAGAACCATTTGCCATTGCACAAGAAATTCGTGATGTTTACTTACCGGCACTTCTTAAAAACTATCCTGGAGTAAAAAGTAATGTTGCAGGGCGTATTCAAGAAGAGATGGAAAGTGCTAATGAACAACTACGTGATTTTGCAATCTCATTAATGATTATTTTTGCGCTATTGGCCATTCCACTTCGCTCATATTCTCAGCCACTGATTATTATGTCGGTGATCCCATTTGGTGTTGTGGGTGCTATGTTCGGTCATATGGCTTTAGGTATGACCATGAGCGGGCTATCAATGTTCGGCATTATCGCTGTAGCCGGTATAGTGGTTAATGATTCACTTGTTATGGTGGATTTTGTAAACAAAGCCCGTGCAGAAGGTGTGGCAATAAAAGAAGCGGTAATGCAAGCCGGAGCGCGTCGCTTTAGAGCCATATTACTAACCTCAGTCACTACTTTTATTGGCGTAATGCCCATTATTATGGAAACCAGTTTACAAGCAAAAATTGTAATACCTATGGCCGTATCACTCGCCTTTGGTGTGCTGTTTGCTACAGTAATAACGCTTATTCTTATACCGTGTCAGTACGTTGCGCTTGAGGATACAAAACGTCTGATCCGCAAGTGGCGCGGCAAAGACCCTATCGTCGATGGCCAACCAGCAACGACCAATAGTTAATTAAGTAAAATCCCAACCAAAAAAGCTCGGCATAATTATGCCGAGCTTTTTATTTATAGTTAACAAATAGCATTAAACTATTTGCCAGTTTTTCTCCCTACTGGTAACTTAACTCTAAACTTTGCTCTAAAAGGATTAACCATGGGCACAATTCAGCTTATCTTATTTATCGCCTTTGCCGTATTGACTACTCTGGGTTACAAAAAGAATAACCGCAATTTAATGCTATTAGGTGCAATAACTATTTCTTTTGCATTTGTAGGATTAGATTTTTTACTCGGATTTGATGAGGGATTATCAGGGACTGACTATGAATAAAAAAGTAATACATTGGCCAAGTATATCACTTTATTTGATCGCCTTATTCACGTTTATCGGTGGCATTATTGACTCCACCTATTCGAGCTTCCTCATTGGCTTTGGCTTTTGTTTTATGGGCTTTGCAAGCATTCGCTTAATCCCTGCAAACTTTCTTACTCGTAAACTAACTAGCCCTGTAGCGGAAACTCTCGTTCGCAAAAGAGATATAGCAACACAAATTATCGGATTTTTATTTCTCATTACTGGGTTAGCTTTATCTATGCTGTTCAACGTTTAATTGCGTGATTAAAAAGATCCTATGATGAATACTATAAATTACTCGTTTTTATGCCTTTTACGTGATGATATTTAATAATCATATTTAAGAAAGGTACAGCTAAGTACCTCCCTCAGCCTAAACATATTCCTCATAAAGGGTTTAATTGGCGTTTTTTAAAAACTATTTAAGTTAACGTTACTAAACGTGTATTTGTTACTCGTTAATTAATATACGTTTATCAACAATCCCCTGCTTTACTAGCTGATTCAATAAGTGAGCGGTTTTTTCTCTGCACACATCACGCAATAGTCGTACAGCGGGAGTAATCGATTGCCTGCTTGGGCAAATGAGCCACAGCTCACCACAGGTATGCTGGTAATTATTCATCACAGTAACAACGCGTTTATTTAATAAGTCATCGGCAATATCTAACGCTGATTTAACCGCTAAACCTTTACCTGCAACACACCAACGCCTAACTAAATCGCCATCATTTGAAGCTCGTCTGCCCTGCATTTTTACTTTGTATTTTTTTCCGCCGTCGGTAAATTCCCACACATTATTGATAATATCTTGCAGCTGGTAAAATAATCCGTGATGCTGCGCTAAATCATCTGGGTGCTCTGGCTCACCATATTTAGCTAAATAGGTAGGTGTAGCACAGAGTAGTCGCGGTACGTTGCAAATTTTAAATCCATATACACTACTATCACTGGGTGAGCCATAACGTAGTGCTATATCAACCGAATCACGAAAAAAATCGATATTGCTATCGCTAATGTGCGTACGCAAGCTCACACTTGGGTACTTATCCATGACTTCATCAATCCAAGGTATCACTAAGTTGCGCCCTAAATCAGATGAGGTAGCTACCCGTAACTCCCCTTCAATGGCATCATGTTCTCCTTTAAGGTTTTGCCTTGCCGTTTCAAGCACGGCCAGAGCTTGTTCGCATTGGGGTATGTATCGCTCCCCTGCACTAGATAAACGCAAATGACGAGTGGTTCTAATAAATAATTCACAGCCAAGTGCCAACTCTACACGCTTAATAGCAGCACTGGCCGTTGCTGTGCGCATATCTAACTTGGCTGCTGCTAGCGTAATGCTTCGACACTCAGCTACTTTTAAAATCAGTTTTAAGTCATCAACCTGCATATTATCTATTTTTATTTGATAATGATTCAATAATTATGCTGTTTATTTTAAATAAAGCAAATTGTATTATGCTGCTCATACACTCAATGAACACTATTTATCAGCCCTTTTTTTATGGAGAGACTATGACTCACCCTATTATTCGCGATCTTGAAAGCCGCCACACCGCTAAACGTTATGATGCTACAAAGCGCATTTCTCAAGACGATTTAGCGGTATTGTATAATGCTATGCGTCTTTCTCCTTCGTCAATTAATTCACAGCCTTGGAAATTTATTGTGATTGAATCTGATGCCGCAAAAGAGCGTATGCACAGTACCTTTGCTAATAAGTTTCAATTTAATCAGCCACACATTAAAGCGGCATCACACATTATTTTATTCGCTCATAATCCGCAATATACCCGTGAAAACTATGGCCAAGTAATTGATGCTGATATAAAAAATGGCCGAACTCAAACAGAAAACCGCGAGCAAGCTTTTGGCGCCTTTGCGTTTGTGGATTTAAATACCGATGAGCAGGGTAATAATGCCGCCTGGACTAAAGCACAAACCTACATTGCTTTAGGCAATACTATGCATGCAGCAGCACGCTTAGGCATTGATACCACACCGATGGAAGGCGTTGATGCACAACTGATTGGCGAAGAGTTCGCAAGCGAATTAGATGGCTACATCTGTGATGTCGCACTTGCGCTGGGCTACCATGACGCAGAAGAAGACTACAATGCTAAACTGCCAAAATCACGTTTAAGCAAAGAACAAATTATTCAGGTTTTATAAGTCATAACTGCTCACTTTAAATAGTAAGTGAGCAGTTTATTATTACTAGGCTAGTTTTGTGACCACAGATGCACTGAGCACTTTGCCTTGTTCAACATCTGCGGTAACAGTGCATAATGCACCATTAACTAAGTTTAAATTAGGAGGAATGTGGCCAATATCAGCATCAATGATCACCGGAAATAAACACCCACCAAAAGCGGCATTTAAGCCTTGGCGATAATCAAACCCTGGGTCTTGCCCTTGTAAGGTCACATGACGACCAATAATCACCCCATTTATATCATCAAACATGCCCGCTAATTTAAGTGACAATAAAAACCGTGCAACGGTCGCTGGCGTGAGCTCTGCGCTTTCTAAATAAAGTACAATACCTTGCGAGGCATTGTGCTTTTTAAACTCATGCAGAGCTAAAAAAGGCGAATCAAGTAACAGCCCAACCGTATCAAGACACCCACCAAACAACCGCCCTGACATTTCAATACTGCGCTTATCGGTGTAATTTAAACATTGCCATTGTGTGGGAACGCTGTGATCAAATAATGCATTCGGGTTTTGTGCGTAATCAGGCTTGCTATGTTGATGGTTAGTCGAGGGGGCTTGCTCAAACTCACTGCTAGCCTCATAGCTTAGGCTTTCAAAAATTTGTAAACAATACGGGTCTTTTTCATCAGGGTGTAATTGAATTAAATTAGCACTATGCAGTGTTGCCCAATTACATTTTGCTGTCAGTGCACAAGCAATCGTACTGACATCTGAATAGCCCACTAACCATTTAGGTTTAGCGTTTTTAATTGCGCTAAAATCAAGCAGAGGCAATATTTCCATTGCCAGCTCTCCGCCCATTGGCGGCATGATCGCATCTATTTCATCATCTAATAAAAAGTCCATTAATTGCTTGGCATGCTGCTTAGCTGTAAGTTGAGTTCGCGGCTCGTTTTGACGTAAAAACTCCCCCTCAACAATCTGATAACCTCGATGTTTTAAGCCATTAATGACAATATCTAACCGTGGATGGTATTTTGATTTGATCCCCGCTGATAAAGAACACACGGCGATTTTAGATCCCACTTTTAAAGGTGCCGGATACAGTATATTTGCCATATTATTTCCTTATTGAAGAATAGGTTACTACCATAACAACATAGCCTACATTTACAAACAATGAATAATATTCAACCGATTCTAAACCAAATATAAAAACCAAGCATAAAAAAACCAGTGCTTATTACTAAGCACTGGTTTTTATAAAACGTTAAAGTGAGTTAACTAATTAAATATACTCAACCTCAATGATTTCGTACTCTACATCACCTTTTGGCGTTTTGATAATCACAGCGTCATCCGCTTGTTTACCAATTAAGCCGCGAGCAATTGGTGAATTAACAGAAATTAAATTACTTTTAATATCTGCTTCATCATCGCCAACAATCTGATATTTAACTTCAGCGTCGGTTTCAACATTAACGATGGTTACTGTAGTACCAAAAATCACTTTACCTGTATTAGGCATCTTTGTTACGTCAATCATCTGCATGTTTGAAAGTTTTGCTTCAATTTCTTGAATACGGCCTTCACAAAAACCCTGTTGCTCACGCGCAGCGTGATACTCAGCATTTTCTTTTAAGTCACCGTGTTCACGTGCATCAGCAATATCAGATACAATTTTTGGACGGGTAACAGTTTTTAATTCGTTAAGCTCATCGCGCAATAATTTTGGCCACGAACTGTCATTGGAATTGATTGCATACTTTTCTCACTTAATCCCAAGGCCATGGTTATGGCCTTGGCACATTTCCTTAGTTCAATCGCAGGTGTAGTTCTTGAACAGACGTCACTTTACTGCGGTCATCTGCTTGGTTAGCAGTACAGTTAGCAAATGCCGCATTCAATGTCGTAGTATAATTGGTTTTGTGCTGCAATGCACCACGACGTAACACCTTCGAATCTTCAATCGCTTGGCGACCTTCGGTGGTATTAACGATATAGCTATACTCGCCATTTTTGATTCTATCAAGAATGTGCGGACGACCTTCGTATACTTTATTTACACGGCGAACCGTAATTCCAGCATCTTCAAGTGCAGCAGCTGTTCCACCTGTTGCATCTAGCTCAAAACCAAGTTCTGTCATGGTTTTAGCTAGTTCTACAATACGTGGCTTATCGCTATTACGTACAGATAGTAACGCGCGACCACCACGTGGTAAAGTGTTGCTTGCACCTAATTGTGCTTTTGCAAACGCTTCGGCGAAAGTATCACCAACACCCATTACTTCACCCGTTGAGCGCATTTCAGGTCCACGGATAGGATCCACGCCTTGGAACTTAGCAAATGGCAATACCACTTCTTTTACGCTGTAGTAAGGTGGAATCACTTCTTTAGTAATGCCTTGGCTTGCTAAAGATTGACCCGCCATACAACGTGCCGCTACTTTTGCAAGTGCTACACCCGTTGCTTTAGATACAAATGGTACTGTACGTGCTGCACGTGGGTTTACTTCGATTAGATACACTTTGCCATCTTTAACCGCAAATTGTGTATTCATCAAACCAACTACGCCAAGTTCAAGTGCCATATCAGTTACTTGCTTACGCATCACATCTTGCACTTCTTGCGTAAGCGAGTGAGCTGGTAATGAACATGCTGAGTCACCAGAGTGAACGCCTGCTTGTTCAATATGCTCCATGATGCCGCCAATAATCACTTGCTCGCCGTCGCAAATTGCGTCAACGTCAACTTCTATCGCGTTATCTAAGAAACGGTCTAGTAATACTGGCGCTTCATTTGATGCAGATACGGCTTCGGTCATGTAACGACGCAAGTCTTGCTCATCGTATACAATTTCCATCGCACGACCACCTAATACGTACGAAGGACGTACTACCAGTGGGAAACCAATTTCAACTGATTTAAGTAGTGCTTCTTCAGTAGAGGTAACCGTCGCATTTTCTGGTTGCAGTAAGTCTAAACGCTCAACAAGTTGTTGGAAACGCTCACGGTCTTCTGCACGGTCAATGGCATCAGGTGAAGTACCAATGACTGGCACGCCGTTCGCTTCAAGCTCACGCGCAAGTTTAAGTGGCGTTTGACCACCGTACTGCACGATAACGCCTTTTGGCTTTTCAACACGTACAATTTCTAGTACGTCTTCAAGCGTAATTGGCTCAAAGTATAAACGATCAGATGTGTCGTAATCGGTAGAAACCGTTTCAGGGTTACAGTTAACCATGATGGTCTCGTAGCCGTCTTCGCGAAGCGCAAGGGCTGCGTGTACACAACAGTAATCAAATTCAATACCTTGGCCGATACGGTTAGGACCGCCACCAATTACCATGATTTTATCACGGTCAGATGCGTTAGCTTCACATTCTTCATCGTAAGATGAGTACATGTAAGCAGTGTCTGAGCTAAATTCAGCGGCGCACGTATCAACGCGTTTGTACACAGGTACAATATTGAGTTGATGGCGCTTTTTACGAATTTCAGCTTCTGACACACCAGCAATTTCTGCAATACGCGGATCGGCAAAACCTTTACGTTTAAGTTTACGTAAGAAGTCTGCATTTAAGCCGGCCATACCGACTTCTGAAATTTTAGCTTCATCTTTTAGGATGTCTTCAATTTGTACTAAGTACCAAGGGTCAATCTTAGTCAGTTCGAACACATCTTCAACACTCATACCATGGCGCATTGCATCGGCAATGTACCAAATACGCTCTGCACCTGGCTCACGTAATTCACGAATGATTTTTTCTTTTGCTTTCGGGTCGTCAAGCGCCACAATTGGGTTAAAGCCCGTTGCGCCTACTTCTAAACCACGTAATGCTTTTTGTAATGACTCTTGTTGGTTACGACCAATCGCCATTACTTCGCCTACTGATTTCATTTGCGTTGTTAAACGGTCGTTTGCACCGGCAAATTTTTCAAAGTTAAAGCGAGGAATTTTTGTTACAACATAATCGATTGAAGGCTCAAACGATGCTGGGGTTTTACCGCCAGTAATATCATTCTGTAACTCGTCTAACGTGTAACCTACAGCAAGCTTAGCTGCGATTTTAGCAATCGGGAAGCCTGTTGCTTTAGATGCAAGCGCTGATGAACGTGATACACGCGGGTTCATCTCGATGATAACCATACGGCCATCAACTGGATTTACACCAAATTGTACGTTTGAACCGCCGGTTTCAACACCAATTTCACGCAATACGGCCATAGAGGCATTACGCATAATTTGGTATTCTTTGTCGGTTAATGTTTGTGCTGGTGCAACCGTGATTGAGTCACCTGTGTGCACACCCATTGGGTCAAAGTTTTCAATAGAACAGACGATAATACAGTTGTCTTTTTTGTCACGAACAACTTCCATTTCGTATTCTTTCCAACCAATTAACGATTCATCAATTAATAACTCGCTGGTTGGTGAAAGGTCTAAACCGCGCTCACAAATTTCTTCAAACTCTTCCATGTTGTAAGCCACACCGCCACCGGTGCCGCCCATTGTGAAAGAAGGACGAATAATACACGGTAAGCCGATTCGGGTCATGGTATCGCGCGCTTCATCCATTGAATGGGCAATTTCGGCACGTGGACATTCAAGGCCGATGTTACGCATAGCAACATCAAAACGCTCACGGTTTTCTGCTTTATCGATTGCATCGGCTGTTGCGCCAATAAGCTCAACGCCATGCTTTGCCAATACACCGTGCTTATCTAAATCAAGCGCACAGTTTAATGCCGTTTGACCACCCATTGTAGGCAGTACAGCATCTGGCTTTTCTTTTTCAATAATTTTTTCTACCACTTCCCAGTGAATTGGTTCGATGTATGTTGCATCGGCCATTTCTGGATCAGTCATGATAGTGGCTGGGTTTGAGTTAACTAATATAACTCTATAGCCTTCTTCTCTTAGTGCTTTACACGCTTGAGCACCAGAGTAGTCAAATTCACAAGCTTGACCAATTACAATTGGGCCTGCGCCTAAGATAAGAATGCTTTTTATATCGGTACGTTTTGGCATTATTACTCCGGTTAAATTAGTGGTTACGCGCTTGCATCAAGTCGATGAAGTGGTCAAATAATGGGGCTGCATCGTGCGGACCAGGACTTGCTTCAGGATGACCTTGGAAGCTAAACGCTGGTTTATCTGTACGGTGAATACCTTGTAATGTACCGTCAAATAACGATTTGTGCGTAGCACGTAAGTTATCTGGTAATGTGGCTTCATCTGCAGCAAAACCGTGGTTTTGTGCAGTGATCATTACAACATCGCGGTCAAGATCTTTAACTGGGTGGTTACCACCATGGTGGCCAAACTTCATTTTTACTGTTTTAGCACCTGAGGCAAGTGCTAGTAGTTGATGCCCTAAACAAATACCAAAAATTGGCGTGTCGGTTTCTAAAAAGGTTTTAATTGCATCAATGGCATAAGTACATGGCTCAGGATCGCCAGGGCCGTTTGATAAGAAAATACCATCTGGGTTTAAGGCTAGTACGTCAGCGGCAGAGGTTTGTGCTGGGACAACGGTCAGTTTACAACCACGATCAACAAGCATACGTAAAATGTTACGTTTAACACCGAAGTCGTAGGCAACAACATGAAACTTTTCATCATCAGCGTTTAAGGTTTTAAACCCTTCGCCTAATGTCCAGCTTGATTCGCGCCACTCAAAATTTTCCTTGGTTGAGACAACTTTTGCTAAATCCATACCTTTTAAGCCTGGGAAGGCTTGCGCGGCTTCGAGCGCTTTTTTCTCGTCTAGTTCGTCACCAGCAACAATACAGCCATTTTGTGCGCCTTTGTCACGCAAAATACGGGTTAGTTTTCTGGTGTCGATGTCCGCAATACCTAAAATATTACGTTCTTTTAAGTAATCATCTAACGATTGCTCGTTACGAAAATTACTTGCTAGCAGTGGCAAATCACGGATCACTAGGCCTTTCGCCCAAATGTGACTCGCTTCTTCGTCTTCGCTGTTGGTACCCGTATTACCGATATGTGGGTACGTCAAAGTTACGATTTGTTCCGCGTACGATGGATCAGTCAAAATTTCTTGATAACCAGTCATAGACGTATTGAATACTACTTCACCGACTGACATGCCGTCAGCGCCGATTGCAGTACCGCGAAACACTGTGCCGTCTTCTAGGACTAACAGAGCGGATTTAGTCAAGTTAAACCTCCTAACAGTAAAAAACGGGAGTAAGCAAATTGCTTAACACCCCGCCAATACCCAAATAATTGGTCAAAACCTGATTCCTGTGAGCTTAAATTGTTTTACGCAGTCTTAAATGATGCCGATGTAAACCACTAAACCTTCATTCATTTTTCTTGCCTAAAACTCTTTTTATTCCCACACAAACCCCGGTTTTGCTAACCATATGAGTATAATTGGAAACACGCATTTAGTAATTTTTGGCAAATTGGCTGTATTCTACATGAAGTTGGCTTTTAGGTCTAACGCTAATTAGTAAATTGCAATAAATAAGTGGTTATACCAAAAAACCACCTCAAAGCGTTAAAAAAGGAACTTAACTACTTTAAATCTAGCACATCTTGCATATCATAAAGTCCTGCAGGTTTATTTTTCAACCACTGCGCAGCTCTTATAGCACCTAGCGCGAAGGTCATTCGCGAACTTGCTTTATGGGTTAATTCAAGTCTTTCGCCCATTGTAGCGAAGTAGGCCGTGTGTTCACCTACTATATCGCCGCCTCTTAGCACCGAATAGCCAATTTCATTTTGTGATTTGGCCTGCTCTATGTTGTTACGATCATAAACAGCAACCTCATCATGATCCCACCCTTTAGCCTGTGCAATCGACTCGCCAATAGCTAATGCTGTACCCGATGGCGCATCGATTTTATGACGATGATGCGCTTCAAAAATTTCAATATCTAAATCATCGCCTAATTTTGTCGCTGCTGTTTGCACTAAGTTAAGCAGTAAATTTACGCCCACGCTATAATTACGCGCAAATACGATCGGGATATGTTTAGCGGCATCGGTTAATAGAGCCATATCATCATGAGTTAAGCCAGTGGTGCCAATTACCATAGGTGTTTTTTTCTCAACAGCTGTATTTAAGTGATTTCTCATGCCTTGTGGAAGGGTAAAGTCTATAAGCACATCTACATTTTCAACCTGCTGTTCACTGCTAAAGTGAATGTCTTTTGCAGCTGCACTATTAAGTTGATTAACCGATAGACCGACTAACTCAGACTCACTGCGTACATAGGCCGCCGCTAATTGTGAATTTTTATTGATTGTTGCTGCTTCTAAAAGTGCCAGCCCCATACGGCCATTCGCACCAAACACACCTACTCGATTCATCTTTTACAACCTATGTATTTTTTAGTTAGCTAGATTTTATCTAAAACTCATGTAATAGTCAGGAAAGCTTATAAAAAAGCTTCGATTATTTTAGGGTCTGTTGACCTTTGCGGATTAAAATTTGCTTAAACTAGGAGCGGTTTAATCGTGGCGCGAGGTTTGTAACCTAGTGGGCTAAGTAAAAACCGAGCAACAAAGAGTAAATCGCTCCTAGGCAGAACCCTTCGGGCAGCGCCTGTTTGGCATTGATGCTGCGTTATCGCCTATTTATAGGGAATAACCACACCACATAGGCTCTGCCTTGCCTAAATACCAAACAGACTGCTGCAAATTTAACCTTGAAAGATCAACAGACCCTCATAATAATAACAGATAGTCTTTGCATTTAGCCATCTATACATTTAAACTTCTTTTTTGCGCCGATTTGGTCTTTGGCTTGCGGGCGCTGTTGAGTTACTTATCTGGTTAGATAGTAAAACAAACAACTAAATTCAGCTAAAAGAGGGATGCTTTGGCTGTTAAGTATATCAATCGGTTTCGATTGCTATGAATAATTAATGAGGATTATGATGCAGCCATCATTTGATAAAAATAAAGCAAGATTTTCTTTGCTACCCCTACTCACCTTTGTTGCTATTTTTTTAGGCTCAGGCTTATATTTGCAATCTCAAGGGGTTGATTATGCATTTTATCAACTCCCAGCACCGGTCGCTATTTTACCTGCGATTGTTTTAGCCTTTATCTTAAACAAAGCCAGTATTAATCAGAGTGTAGAAACCTTTATTAAAGGCGTGGGTAATAACAATATTATTACCATGTGCCTTATCTATTTATTAGCAGGTGCTTTTTCTGCGGTTGCAGGGGCAACCGGTGGCGTTGACGCGGTTGTTAATGCTGGTCTCTCTCTTATTCCCCCTTCATTACTTCTGCCTGGTTTGTTTTTAATTGCAGCGGTTATCTCTACTGCGATGGGCACGTCAATGGGAACTATCGGTGCTATTGGCCCAATTGCTTATGCAGTATCAATGAAAACAGGGATTGATCCCGCATTAATGGCCGGTACCATTGTATCTGGCGCCATGTTTGGTGATAACCTATCAATAATTTCCGACACTACGATTGCAGCTACCCGCACGCAAGGCTGTGAAATGAAAGATAAGTTTAAAGAAAATCTTAAAATTGCTGTTCCGGCCGCTATCCTTACTATTGCATTACTATTGTTTTTAACGCCTGCAGCACAAGTAGTTGATACCAAAGACTACGATATTTTATTAGTACTTCCTTATGCCTTTATTTTAGTACTGGCAGTAATGGGCTTTAATGTATTTGTAGTACTGTTAAGCGGTATTGTTTTCGCCGCATTGATGGGCTTTACTGGAAGCTATGAAGGCGCCAGCTTTGTAAAAGATATTTACCAAGGTTTTAGCGACATGCAGGAAATATTTTTGCTCTCTATGTTTATTGGTGGCCTCTCTGAGTTTATTCGTATTAATGGCGGCCTCGACTACATCGCGCAAAAAATTCAAGCAATCACTAAGGTCATTGCAAAATGGCATCGCAAGGTAGCGGATCAGTTAGGGATAGCTGCATTAGTGCTAACCAGCAATATGTGTATTGCTAACAACACAGTGTCTATTATTGTGACTGGCCCTATTGCTAAAAAGCTAGCTGACGATGGCGAAATTAGTGGTAAACGTTCTGCCAGTTTATTAGATATTTTTGCCTGTGTTACCCAAGGGTCTTTACCTTACGGCGCACAAGCACTTCTGCTTGGTGCTACATTTAAAATTAGCCCGTGGGAAGTATCAACCTCATCTTACTACTGCTTTATTTTAGCTTTTACCGCTATTGCGGTTATTTGTTTACGTCGTAATAAAGCTTAAATCTTCTTTAAACAGTGTATTAGCCACATGCTAGTACACTGTTTATGACAATAAATAATTAACAAATTAACCGTCTTTGCTATAATGTGGTATTCAGCGTGTCACATAAAATATGGTTATGAAAATTAAAAACTTACTTCCTCTCGTTGCACTTAGTGCGTGTACCTTAAGTTCAACAGCTACTGCTGCTAATTGGAGCAGTACTGCGCTTCATATTAACAACGGTAATCATAAAAACCCGTTCACTGAACAAAAATCAAGCACCACGGTTTATTCATTGCAACATGCTTCAGGCCATGACTATGGGGATAACTTTTTCTTTATTGATTACAGCACTGATGGCAATGACGATAACTACCAAGATCAAGACTTTTACTTTGAAGGTTATTCTACGCTTAGCTTATCGGCCGTTATGGACGAAAAAGTAGCGTCAGGTGCGCTCGTTGATGTTGGCCTAACCATGGGTATTAATGCCGCAGGCGATGCTAAAGTTGTTAAATACTTACCGGGTGTAAAATTAAGCTGGGATGTGCCTGGTTTTAATTTCTTCTCAACCCTTGTGACTGCCTACATTGATGATAGTGAAGGTGTTGCAAAAGGCGGTGCACCTATTGAAACTAACAGCTGGATGTTTGACGTTGCTTTTGAATATCCATTTATGATTGGCTCACAAAAATTTAGTGTTAAGGGTCATGCGGAATATATTGCTGAGCGTGAAGATGAGTTTGGTAATGACGTACGCGCTTGGTTTTTAGCTCAACCTATTATTGTATGGGATATGGGGCATGCGCTAGAAATGAAAGAAAACACCTTACTGTTAGGTATGGAGTGGCAGTACTGGCATAACAAACTTGGTACAGATGTTACAGAGTCAGTTCCACAAGTACACATAGAGTGGACTTTTTAATAATTAAATACTTAACTATTAAAAAATAAAACCTGTCATTAGACAGGTTTTTTTATGGTTGATTACAACTTACACTGCGGATTTTTACCTTGTGCTTTAGCTGTTCTTTGCTCACTAAGCGCTTTACCCATTTGCGATTGTAAATTTGCAATACGGCTTGTTGGTGCTGGGTGAGTTGATAAAAACTCTGGCGTTGCCCCACTGCCCGCTTGACTCATATTTTGCCAAAGCGTAACAGACTCTTTAGGGTTGAAACCTGCTTGCGCCATTAAATCTAAACCAATAACGTCTGCTTCTGTCTCATGTGAACGACTAAACGGTAAAACAACACCATATTGAGCACCAAGACCAAGCCCTTGCATAATTTCATTACGGTATTGCACGTTACCCATTTCAAGCGCCGCACTGCCCACTTTCATTCCAGTTTGTAAAATAGAGCTTTGTGAAACACGTTCATTTGAGTGCTCTGCAATCACATGACCGACTTCATGACCTAAAACAGTTGCAAGCTGATCTTGATTTGTAGCAATTTTTAATAATCCAGTGTGCACGCCAATATAACCACCTGGCAATGCAAAAGCGTTTGCAGATTCATCTTCAAAGACCACCACTTCCCAATTTTGAGATGCATAATCTGTAGGAAGCACGGCTACTACTTTGTCAGCAATACAATTGACGTAACTGTTAACTTTTGGGTCTTTATTTACCGGCTGTGTTTTTTTCATTTGGGCAAAACTCGCAGTGCCCATTTGACTCATTTGTTGATCTGAGTAAAGCGCAATCTGTGTGCGTCCAGTTGGTGATGTTTTACAACCTACTAATACTGCACTGGCAAGTACTGCCAAAACCAATTTCTTCATTATAATGCCCTAAAAAAGTTTGTTACTGAGTATAGAATACCAAACGCAGTGTTAGTTTAAAATCTTTGCTTTCTGCGATTAAACAATTAAGTTAGCAGGCAAACTAAGTTTATCCAACGCCATTGCCCTGCTATACTGCCCAACCTATATTCGTTGTTTTGAGTTTTTAAATGAGCGCTTCGGCTTCTTCTTTTAATACCCGTATTTTATTGCCTTTATTAGCCAGTATTGTAGCAATCACGCCTTTAGCCATTGATATGTATTTACCGGCTATGCTGGTAATTGCCAACGATCTCAATACTAGCATGCCAAATGTTCAAATCTCGTTGAGTATCTATTTAGCAGGTTATGCATTGGGAATGTTATTTTTTGGCCCCATAGCCGATCAAATTGGCAGGCGTAAACTGGCACGAATAGGGCTCAGTTTATTTGGCTTGAGTTCACTCGCTTTAGCATTTACCACTGAAGTGCATACTTTTTGGCTGTTAAGAGCAGTACAGGCATTTACAGGGGCGGCAGCTACGGTTGTGGTTCCTGGGATTATTAGACACATATATCAAAAAAATACTGCTAAGGGTATGTCGTACGTGTCTATGATTATGATGATAGCGCCTTTACTTGCCCCCTCTATTGGCTCAGTTATTTTAGGCTTTTCGCTTTGGTCGACTATTTTTATTGTTTTAGCGGCTTATAGCTTTGTAATTTTACTTTTTGTGCAGCGTTACTTAATTGATATTCCGATATTTAAAAATGATCGTAAAGGGTTATCGCTTTTCTTTTCAAGTTACAAAGTGGTATTGAGCAACCCGCATGCTCGCGCTGATATTTTAAGCTCGATGTTTGTGTCGTTTGGCTTTTTTTGCTTTTTAACCTCGGTTCCTTATATTTACCTCGACTTATTTAAAGTATCAGAGCAATTATTTGGTCTGCTATTCGCTTTTAATGTAATGGCGCTGATGTTTGGTAACTTTTTAAACACTCGCGTAGTACCACGTATTGGCTCACGAAAAATGCTTTATTACGGCTTAATATGTGGCTTTATCTCTGGCACAGCATTACTCAGTTTTAGTGTAATACATTCATCGCTTTACTTTATTGTTGCGGCTATTGTCCCGTTAATGATGAGCTTAGGCATAATAGCAAGTAATGCAGATTCATTAATTTTGATGAAGTTTGAACAAAATACCGGAACTGCTACGGCGGTTATCGGAACCTTGCGTTTTGGTAGTGGCGCATTAGTAGGCCCTATATTAGCGGTAATGCATGCACAAAGTGCGGTTCCATTTTCTAGTTTAATGTTTAGTGCGGTGGTACTGACAATACTGGTGCAGTTAATACATTATTTTAAAGACAAAAAAAATGCCTCATAATGAGGCATTTTTAAATTATATACTTAATTAAGCGTCAGCGGCTTTAGATACCATAACCATTGCAGGGCGTAATAAACGGCCGTTTAATGTGTAACCTTTTTGCATTACTGCTAAAACAGTATTTGGGGTTACATCGTTGCTTGGTTGGATTGACATTGCTTGATGAAAGTCTGGGTTAAACTGCTCACCTTGAGGGTTTACAATTTCAACACCAAATTTAGCTACCGCGTCGTTAAAGCTTTTCACTGTCATATCAATGCCTTCAAGTAAAGGCTTAAGCGTTTCATTTTCTTTATCAGAAAACTCAATAGCACGCTCTAAGTTATCTATAACAGGGAGTAATTCATTAGCAAACTTTTCTAGTGCAAATTTGTGTGCTTTTTCTACATCTTGTGCAGCGCGACGACGCATATTGTCCACATCTGCAGCAGCGCGAACTACGCTATCTTTTTGATCTGCAATAGTTTGCTTTGCAGTTTCAAGCTCGGCATATAACATAGCAATTTCTGCCTCAGGGCTTTGCTCTTGCTCGGCATGTTGCTCAGCTGCTTCAACTGCCGCCTCAACATCGGCTTCCATTTGCGTCACTTCTTCGTTCAGTTCTACTTCTTGCTCTGGGTTTTGTGTCTGCTCAGACATAAAATATACGCTCCAATTCTTTACAACTGCGGTAATTATGGGGATTGAATAAAAAGATTCAAGAGCTCAATGGCTCTAATAATTTAAATTCTTGGATTATTTTCTCTAATTGCGCTGATTTTGGACAAATAACACAAAAACGACTTTGATATTCTTGGTTTTGAAAATACGGCACACTGATCACTATAAGATCATCACAGGAGCTAAAAGGTAAGTTTTCGGCACCAAGAATGGAGACCCCATTTTTGAAAACGAGTTTATCTTCAACAAAATTTAAGAATGACACACCAATATTGAGACTTTGCTCACAGTCTATTTTCTTATAAAGGTAATTTTCCCCAACAACAATGCTGTTATCTGAGCCTAATTTTTGGCTTAGCTCACGGGTCCATTGAGTTAAAGAATCATGACAATTACGTGGTGCCGTATTGGCCATTGCCTGCATCCGATAAAGGCCTTCGATTAAAGATTGTTGACTAAAAACCGTATTGAGCCAAGTCGCAAATTCATAACGTTGACTATCGCTTGGATCATGAGGCTTATTAATACAAATATTGTGGCTCTGCCCTGCTCTATCTAAGAGTAAAATAAGCCAGTTGTTTGCATCAAAGTCGAGCACTTCTACCCTAAATACCTGCTGTGTTCTAACCTGCGGTAGCCCCACACAACAGCATACTTGGTAACGTTGACTCAAACCATGCGCAAGCTCAACCAATTGTGCCTGCTCAGGTTGCCAATAATTAGCAATATCATTGAGCGTAAAAAACTCATCAAACCAATAGTCAAACCCATCATTGGTCGGCACACGGCCAGCCGATGTGTGTGGTGAATACAACAAGCCTATTTTTTCAAGGCGCGCCATCGCGTTACGCACAGTGGCAGAGCATACCGCCATATCTTTTTGCTTTGCAATTTTTGTTGACGGCACAGGTAAGCCATCGCCATTACAGTACATACTCATAACAGCGGCAAATATTTGCTGATCTCGTGGGTTTAGTTTCATGTTATCTACATCTTTATGCATAGCTGTTATATCGGGGCTAAGTATTATTATTTCAAGTATAAAAAATACAATAAATCTAAATTTTACAGTGAATTAATTAAATCCGCTGGTTATTACTAAGATCTGTGTTTTCAAACACTTCTGTTTTAGGTTACTCTACAAATATTAGAACTTTCAGTGTATTTATTATGGACTCTCCCTTTAATACTATCGGCTTGATTGGTAAGCCAAATCATCCTAATGCTGCCGCTACTTTACAACGATTACATACGTTTTTATTAGCTTTAGGCTTTGAGGTGATTGTTGAAAAACGTACAGGGAGTCAACTTAGTGATGTACCGAGTGACAAACTCGTAAAGCTCGTTGATTTAGGCGAGCGTGCCGACTTAGCGATTGTGGTTGGAGGCGATGGCAACATGCTTGGTGCTGCAAGGGTGCTGGCACGCTTTGACATAGCCGTAATTGGTGTTAATAGAGGTAATTTAGGCTTTTTAACAGATCTGAACCCAGAAGGATTTGAAGGTAGCTTAGAGCAGGTACTCAGCGGCGATTACATTGAAGAGAAACGTTTTCTATTAGAAGTTGAAGTGTATCGACATAACGAGCTTAAAAGTGCTAATTCAGCAGTAAACGAAGCGGTGCTTCATGCTGATAAAGTAGCACACATGATTGAGTTTGAAGCCTTTATTAACGATGATTTTGTATTTTCACAACGTTCCGACGGTTTGATTGTATCCACTCCAACAGGGTCAACGGCCTATTCTTTATCAGGTGGTGGACCTATTTTAACACCAGAGCTTAATGCAATGTCACTAGTTCCCATGTTTCCACATACTTTATCAAGCCGCCCTTTAGTGGTTGATGCTGACAATGAAGTGCGTTTAAAGCTTAGTTTAGATAATACTGATAGCTTACAAGTAAGCTGTGACAGCCATGTTGTACTCGCCGTATTACCGGGTGATGAGGTAGTTATACGAAAAGCAGATAAAAAATTACGCTTAATTCACCCCAAAAATTACTCTTATTATAATGTGCTACGTAAAAAGCTTAATTGGGGTAGTCGTCTATACTAGTTTGAACGAATTTTAATCTGAAAAAATCATTAGCCCCTAATTTTATTGCCAAAGATGCAACTTTAGCGCAAAATATTGGACTAGAAATTTTAAATATCATCAGGAAAAAGTAGTAATGAATTATGTAGTATTTCTTGCTTTATTATTATTAATTACCCTACTTGGCAGTTACATGCTAATTGAGAGTAATCGAAAAAAAACCATTGAAGCAAAGAAAAAGCTGTTTAACGAGCGCGTAGCAAGTACTCAATCACGTTTAAAAATAAAACTAAACGAGTTACTTGATGCAAAAGTAATCAGTGCTAAGCACCTTCCTCGAATTCAAGCCGTTGTTAGTAACTTTTTTGTGGTACAGCCTCACACCGATGAAAATTTAGTTAAGCTGGAATCGTTATGTGACCAACTTATTAATATACTTAACGAAGAGCTTATAAAAACCTATAAAAGTAATAATAGCCAAGCATTTGCCGACAGCACTCAATATTTTATAGCAGAGTTGCCAGCTCAAGGTATTTTATACAATAAAAATTTTTACCAAGAAGCCCTTCCTACGTTAATCTTAAAGTTGAAAACTGAAGACAACATACAACCAGTTGATAATATTGATCTTAACGATGAAACCCTCCCTATTGATGAAGAAAAAAAAACACTAATTGAGTCCAGCCTTGCTTAAAATATAGAAATTTAGTTTGCAATAAACCAAAACACTGTATAAATTAACAGTTAATTCACTGGATGGATGAACAGTATGTTAATTGGTTTAGAAATTAAAAATTTTGCAATTGTAAGTAATTTAAGCACTGAATGGCATTCGGGCATGACCGCTATTACCGGTGAAACGGGTGCGGGTAAATCAATCGCTATTGATGCGTTATCATTGTGCCTTGGAGAACGAGCAGAGGCTTCAGCTGTGCGCCCAGGCACTGATAAAGCCGAGGTAAGTGCGCAATTTGATTTAAGCAATTTGCCACATGCCCATGCATTTCTAGAAGAGAACATGCTTAATAATGACGATAACGAATGTCTACTTCGTAGAGTTGTTTGCAAGAATGGCCGCAGCAAAAGCTACATTAATGGTAGCCCTGTCACCGCTGCACAGCTAAAAGAGCTAGGCCAATATTTAATTTCTATACACGGTCAACATGCACACCAGCATCTATTAAAAGCAGAGCATCAATTACAGCTACTGGATGCTTACGCCGGGCACCAAAATCTAGTTAATGCTGTAAGCCAACGCTATAAACGTTATGCTGATTTACAAAAAGAATTTAAACAACTAGAACATCAACAGCAACAACAAGCTGCGCAGAAACAGTTATTAGAATACCAAGTAGCTGAACTTAATGAATTTGCCTTGCAAACAGGTGAATTTGAACAAATAGAAGCAGAGCATTATAAGCTCAGTAATAGCCAAACTATTTTGCAATCTTGTCAGCGCGAGCTACAACACTTATACGAAAGTGATGAGCAAAATGCGTGCTCTCTTATACAACATAGCGCGCAACAATTTAATGAACTTGCACATTATGATGAAACCCTGGCCAATGTAGCAGCATTACTGACAGAAGCGGCGGTTCAAGTTGAAGAAGCAAGCAGAGAAATACGCAATTATACTGAACAAGCTGACTTAGATCCTACTCGCTTAACGGAAGTAGAAAACAGGCTCAGCGGCGCTATGGATTTAGCAAGAAAACACCATATAAAGCCACAAGAGCTCGTTGAGTTTCATCAAAATGTAACACAAGAGCTAGACTCTATAAGCAGTAATAGTTCGCGCCTCGAACAGCTTGAAGGTGAAATTACAGCAGCTCTTGAAGATTATCAAACGGCTAGTGAGGAATTAAGTGCTAGCCGTCATCAATACGCTAATACACTTAATGGCTTGATCAGCGAAAGCATGGCTAATTTATCTATGGAAAATGGCGTTTTTGAAATAGCCCTTACAGCACATACCGATCGCTCTCCAAACAGCTTAGGTTTTGATAATGTATCGTTTTTAGTATCAACAAACCCAGGGCAACCATTGCAACCTTTAGCAAAAGTAGCCTCTGGTGGTGAGCTATCACGCATTAGTTTGGCTATTCAGGTTATTATTGCCCAAAAAGTCACGACTCCTACGCTTATATTTGATGAAGTTGATGTCGGTATTTCTGGCCCTACTGCTGCTGCAGTTGGTAAACTACTTCGCCAATTAGGTAAATCGACACAAGTAATTTGTGTAACTCATTTACCGCAAGTGGCCAGTAGTGCTCATCAGCAATTTTTTGTTGCCAAAGAAATCGCTAATGGTGAAACATTTACGCATATGCTGGCATTGAATAAAGATGGCAGGGTTAATGAAATTGCGCGCTTGCTGGGTGGTGATAACATTAGCAAAACAGCTAAAGCAAATGCGAAAGAGCTTATAAAAGCGCACGGATAAAATTATACATTTATAGTGCGTTACCTTGATACGGTGAGGATACCTTGATGCAAACAACGGTCATTTATTTTGGCTTAGCAATTAACTGGCTACTACTTATAGTTAGTGTACTTTTAGCCATGTTTAGCAAGTTTAAACATACACAATTTAAACAAGGCTTATATCGTTTTTTAAATATGGCATTGATTGTACATATTGTTATTGCTGTTATGTTAGTTTTTAGCAGCACAACTATTAGTGGCTTAATAACACTTAGTTGGTTGGTTATTAGCCTACAGCTTGTTTGTAACATTATCTGCTATAAAAGTGTGAAACGTCGACAAGCCAGAGTGAAATCGAGCCTTGATCACTTCTCGATGGATTAACTAACATAGCGTTTAAAAATGCCCGCAACCTGTGTATTGCGGGCATTTTTATTTGTAAAACTGAGGGAATAAAAAAGCAAACCCGAAAGTTTGCTTTTGACTCCATTCTAACAAAAGAATTATTTACACTTTTAAATAATCCATAATGCCTTCTGCAGCATTACGTCCCTCAAATATAGCGGTAACTACTAAGTCTGAGCCACGAACAATATCGCCTCCAGCAAATATTTTAGGGTTGGTAGTTTGATGAGTAAATTCACCTTGTTCAGGTGCATTAATACCGCCCCAGTGGTTAATTTCTACATCGTATTTTTCTAACCAGTCCATTTTATGAGGCTTAAAGCCAAATGCCATAATCACTTGTGTTGCTTCAATAATATGCTCTGATCCGGGTACTTCTTCAGCGCGACGACGGCCGTTTTCATCTGCCTCACCAAGCTGAGTTTTTACCATTTTAACGCCAGCGACTGCGCCTTTATCATTAAGGACAATCCCTTTTGGCTGAACGTTATAAGTAAAAATCACGCCCTCTTCTTTGGCATTTTTTACTTCACGTTTTGAGCCAGGCATGTTTTCTTCATCACGACGGTACGCACAGGTCACCTTTAATGCATTATGACGAATTGATGTTCGCACGCAATCCATTGCAGTATCACCGCCACCTAGCACAACGACTTTTTCATTTGCCATATCAATACAGGCTTGCTTAGACTCATCGTAACCCATAACACGATTGGTGTTACCAATTAAGAATGGCAGTGCATCATGCACACCCGGAGCATCTTCGTTTTCAAGCCCCGCACGCATACTCTGATAAGTCCCCACTCCCAAAAATACGGCGTCATACTCATTAAGTATTTCATCCATGCTAATGTCTTTACCCACTTCGACATTAAGCTTAAATTCAACACCCATTTCAGTAAATATTTCGCGACGTTTTTGCATGACTTCTTTTTCTAATTTAAAAGAAGGTATACCAAAAGTTAACAGTCCACCAATTTCTGGGTGACGGTCAAATACCACAGGCTTTACGCCGTTGCGTACTAAAATATCAGCACAGCCTAACCCTGCGGGTCCTGCGCCGATAATAGCCACTTTTTTATCAGTCCATGTCACATAGGACATGTCTGGCTTCCAGCCCATTTTGAACGCGGTATCGGTGATGTACTTTTCAATATTACCAATTGTTACCGCACCAAATTCTTCATCTAATGTACATGAGCCTTCACATAAGCGATCTTGCGGGCATACTCGACCACACACTTCAGGCAAACTGTTAGTACGGTGCGAAAGCTCAGCCGCCTCTAAAATGCGCCCTGTACGGATCAGTTTTAACCATTGTGGAATATAGTTATGTACTGGACATTTCCACTCACAATAAGGGTTACCGCAATCAAGGCAGCGATCTGCCTGTGAATTAACTTGGTTTTCTGAAAAGGGTTCATAAATTTCTACGAACGATTTTTTACGCGACGAGATTGGTTTCTTGCGTGGGTCTACACGCTGCACGTCTATAAATTGATATACATTTTCGCTCATACTGCCCCCTTATTGCGCCTGAACACGTAGTTCGGCGCTACTGCGAGCGCGATGCCCGAGTAAACTTTTTACGTCACTTGATTTAGGTTTTACTAATTTGAACATCGGTAAATAAAGTTCAAAGTTAGCTAAAATAGTTTCTGCTCTGCATGAGCCTGTTAGCTCTAAATGGTCAGCAATTAAGCCGCGTAAATGCTCTTGATGTGAACTCAAATCATCTAAAGTAACCACTTCAACCAACTCTGGGTTAATGCGTTTCTCAAAATCACCTCGTTCATCTAAAATATAAGCAAAACCACCGGTCATACCTGCACCAAAGTTAACTCCTACATTACCAAGTACACATACCACACCACCGGTCATATATTCACAACCATTATCACCAACACCTTCAACAACAGCTTGCACACCCGAATTACGCACAGCAAAACGCTCACCAGCACATCCGGCTGCAAACAATTTACCGCCAGTGGCACCATATAAACAGGTATTACCTACGATGGTTGCTTTGTGACTTTCAAATGACGAACCCAGTGGTGGGCGAACGACTAGCTTACCGCCAGCCATCCCTTTACCAACGTAATCGTTGGCATCACCAACTAAAGTCATTTCAAGGCCGCCAGCATTCCATACCCCGAATGACTGGCCAGCTGTACCATGAAGTTCAATCACCACTGGATCTGCTGCCATACCTTGATTACCGTGCTTATCAGCAATATAACCAGAAAGCATTGCGCCAACAGATCTATCGGTATTACATATACGACTCACTAATGAAATGCCGCTTGAATTATCAATTGCCTCTTTTGCCTTGCCTAGCAAGCTCTCATTTAACTCACCTAAATAGTGCGAGCTATTTGGTGCACTGCAAAACAGTGTTTCACCCGTTGGGTTGTTCGGCTGAGCGATAACCGCTGATAAATCTATTTTTTGTTGTTTGGCTGTTTTGCCTTCAATGGCTTCGAGTAAATCTAAGCGACCAATCAAATCGGTTAGGTTTGCAACACCTAAACTTGCCATAATTTCACGCGCTTCTTGAGCTATAAACTTAAAGTAGTTCATCGCCATTTCTGGTAAGCCGTGATAATGCTTTTGGCGCAGTGTATCGTCTTGGGTTGCTACACCAGTAGCACAGTTATTTAAGTGACAAATTCGTAAGTATTTACAGCCTAACGCCACCATAGGTCCGGTACCAAAACCAAAACTTTCAGCGCCTAAAATGGCTGCTTTGATGATATCAAGCCCGGTTTTTAACCCCCCATCTGTTTGCAGGCGAATACGATGACGAAGGCCATTTTCGACAAGTGCTTGTTGCGTTTCTGCAAGGCCAAGCTCCCATGGGCTGCCAGCATATTTAACCGAGGTTAAGGGACTTGCACCTGTGCCACCATCGTAGCCTGAGATAGTAATTAGATCGGCATACGCTTTTGCAACACCGGTTGCAATTGTTCCTACGCCCGGTTCAGATACCAGTTTTACTGAAATCAGTGCATTCGGGTTTACTTGCTTTAAATCAAAAATAAGCTGGGCTAAATCTTCAATAGAGTAAATATCATGATGCGGTGGCGGTGAAATTAGTGTCACACCCGGTACCGAGTAACGAAGCTTGGCAATATAGGGCGTTACTTTTTCACCTGGTAACTGCCCGCCTTCGCCCGGCTTAGCGCCTTGAGCCACTTTTATTTGAATGACATCCGCACTGCGTAAATAATGAGGTGTTACACCAAATCGACCAGAGGCCACTTGTTTAATCCGTGAATTTTTTTCTGTACCGTAACGAAGTTTATCTTCGCCACCTTCGCCAGAATTTGAGCAACCACCTAAACGGTTCATAGCAATGGCTAGTGCTTCATGCGCCTCTGGTGATAATGCACCAATACTCATCGCTGCAGAATCAAAACGTTTATAAAGCTCAGTGGCAGGCTCGACGGCATCAATGCTTATACCCTTTTCAGGTAGTTTTAAAGCCAACATATCGCGCAAAGTCGCGACTGGACGGTGATTAACTAGCTTTGCGTATTCGCTGTAATCACTATACTCGCCGCTACGTACTGCTTTTTGTAACGTTTGAATCACATCAGGGTTGTAAGCATGATACTCGCCGCCGTGAACGTATTTAAATAAACCGCCATGGCTTAATAATTTACGTTTACTAAGCGCCAGTTTATGCAAGCTTTGCTGATCGTCATCGAAGTCGCTAAAACACGCCCCTTTTATGCGACTTGCAACGCCCTTAAAACACATCTCAACAATCGCGTCCGATAAGCCAACTGCTTCAAACAACATCGAACAACGATATGAAGCCACGGTGCTAATACCCATTTTCGACATGATTTTGTACAAGCCTTTATTAATTGCTTGACGATAAGCCAGTGTCACTTCGCAGTATGACTTATTAATTACCTTGCTATCGCTCATGGCCACAAGTGACTCATACGCTAAATACGGGTAGATTGCGGTTGCACCGAAGCCAAGTAGAACAGCAAATTGATGCGCGTCACGAACGCTACCGGTTTCAATAATGATGTTAGACTCACAGCGTAAGTTATTATCTACCAAGCGTTTTTGTACCGCACCCACCGCCATAGCTGCAGGAATAGGTAATTGATTGTCATCAAAGTTACGATCCGTTAATACCAGCATAATGCAGCCAGATGCGGCTTTTTCTTGTGCTTCATCACAAACACGCTTAACGGCGTTTTCAAGTCCTTCTTCTACGGTGTAAGTAATGTCAATTTTACAGTAACTGTAGTGTGCTTCATCGGCATTGAGTAGCTGCTGCATGTCAGCATACATTAAAATAGGTGTATCAAATTGTAGGCGTTTAGCATGCCCTGTCGTTTCATTAAATACGTTTTGTTCACTGCCAATACACGTTGCCAACGACATTACATGGTTTTCACGTAACGGATCGATTGGCGGATTAGTCACTTGGGCAAACTTCTGGCGGAAATAATCGTAAAGTGAACGATGCCCTTCGCTTAGGACGGCAAACGGCGTATCATCACCCATTGAACCGGTAGCTTCTTGACCATTTTCACCCATAACACGAATAACACTGTCTAGCTCTTCATTAGTATAGCCAAACATCTTTTGATATTTGGCTAGAGTTGCATCATCGAATGAGCGATTACCTGCATCTTGCTCAGTCAGTGCTTCAAAAGGTGTTAAGCGTTTAACGTTTTCTTCTAACCACGATTTATAAGGGTGGCGTGATTTTAAGTCTTGGTCAATTTCATCTGAATGCCAAATTTTTCCGAGTTTGGTATCAATAACGAGTAGCTCGCCAGGGCCAACACGTCCTTTTTCTACCACCTCATCAGCGGTGTAATCCCAAATCCCCACCTCAGAAGCTAAAGTAATAAAACCATCTTGAGTAATAATATAACGCGCTGGACGCAAACCATTACGGTCTAGGTTACAGGCTGCAAAGCGCCCATCCGACATAACGATGCCTGCAGGGCCATCCCACGGTTCCATATGCATAGAATTAAAATCATAGAACGCACGTAAGTCGTCATCCATAGCTCGATTTTTTTGCCATGCTGGCGGCACTAGCATGCGCATCGCACGGAATAAATCCATACCACCAGCTAAAAATAGCTCCAGCATATTATCGAGGCTAGATGAGTCAGACCCTGTCTCATTAACAAACGGCGCTGCGCTTTGTAAATCAGGAATAAGTGGCGAAGCAAATTTATAAGAACGGGCACGTGCCCATTGGCGATTACCTTCAATAGTATTAATTTCACCATTGTGCGCTAAATAACGAAATGGTTGCGCTAAAGGCCAGCGAGGCTGTGTGTTTGTAGAGAAGCGTTGATGAAAAACACAAATAGCACTGGTCATGCGAATATCCGCAAGATCGAGATAAAAATTTGGCAAGTCAGCAGGCATCATTAAGCCTTTATAGATGGTGACTAGCCCAGATAAACTCGCAATATAAAATGATTCATCGTCCATTAGGCGCTTTTCTGCACGACGACGTGCAACATACAAGCGGCGTTCTAAATCTTTAGAACGCCAACCTTCTGGCGCACTAATAAAAATTTGTTCAAAACCTGGCAATTGTTTTAGAGCAATAGGTCCTAACATTGATGGATCAGTTGGAACCACACGCCAGCCCAAAATATTTAGCGTTTCTTTTTCTAGTTCTTCGCTTAAAACATCTTTGGCTGCTTGTGCTAGTACCGGATCAGCATTGAGGAAGATCATCCCAACGGCGTAATTTTTACCTAAATGCCAATTATTCTCGGCAGCAATAGCCCGAAAGAAGCTGTCTGGTTTTTGTAATAACAAGCCACAACCATCACCCGTTTTACCATCAGCAGAAATACCACCGCGGTGCTGCATGCGATCTAAACCGGTGATCGCCGTACGAATGAGTCGGTGACTCGCTTGGTTATTAACTTGGGCTATTAAGCCAAAGCCACAATTATCTTTTTCTAGTTTTGAGTCATATAACATGGACCCCTCCCCTTGCTGCGCTGTTAACGTGGATGAACGGCTCGACGATTTGCTAACAGACGAACAAAATTAGCGTTATTCCACCCTTGAGTCAATATTTTTATGAATACATATTCATTATATTGAATATATTTCAACTTAATTAAAAATCATAAAATAATGCCACCCATTAACATTTGCATAGATATCGAATCGAAAAATAGATTGACACCGGTGTTATTTTTAAAAACTTGTAAACAAAAAGCATGCACGACTAGCAGTTTACGTAAACGTAAGGCGAGCTAAAAATGAATAACTATTCATTAGGTGCTATTTCCTCTTTTGTGCTGTATTAGTAATTCATCTG
Organism: Pseudoalteromonas sp. 3J6; assembly: GCF_903995135.1. GTDB lineage: Bacteria > Pseudomonadota > Gammaproteobacteria > Enterobacterales > Alteromonadaceae > Pseudoalteromonas. Next base: position 3,049,451 of record NZ_LR877185.1, read on the forward strand.
AACACGACATTTAATTACAGCGGCTTCTATTAGCGCATAGTTTATTCAATAGATTTAAACGCTCCCCTCATGTTATGCATTAATTAACAACTTGCTTTGCTTTACGTTGAGGTAACCTCATCCCAAAGACAAATCAAAAAAGTGCCCGCAGCGGACACTTTTTATGTCCGCGGACATGTAAAACAAAAAGGGTAAAGTTAAAAACCGAATAAATTCAATAAGATAAAAAATGGCATGCTATTCGAATACAGCATAACTATATAAATTTTGAGGATGTTCGAATGTTTACTATTGGCTTATTTTTAATTTCACCAATTATTCTGTTTATTGCCTCGCTAATGATTACTGTGTTTGAAAAACACTAAGAGAATGAATAATGATTAAAGACACTAGCGGGCAAGACACGCAAATCTCACGACCTATAAATTTTAAAAAATACATCAGGCTGTTTATATTTATTGTGGGCCTAGTTGCTCTATGTGTATATGCACTATTAAATGCTGATCAAGAAGGTACTATCTCGGTTGATAGAGTAAGCCTACAAATAGCCACGGTGGTGCGCCAATCGCTAATACGCGATGTTGCAGCCAGCGGTAAAATTGTGGCCGCCAGAGCACCAAAAGTTTACAGCCCTGAACGAGGCTTTGTTTCATTGAAGGTTAATGCTGGTGACTCAGTAAAACTGCATGATGTAATAGCCATGGTTGATAGTCCTGAGCTCACAAACGAATTAAAGCAGCAACAGTCTGTTTTAGCTCGTCTTGAGGGCGAGCTACAACGTAAACACCTTGAGGCACGCCGCCAATCATTAAGCTTAAATAAAGCACTTGATCTAGCACAAGTAGAGTTAAACGCTGCCGATAGAGAAAATCGCAGAGCGGCCTTATCAATGCAAAAAAATGTGATCAGTCAAATTGATCACGAAAAAGCCATTGATGAGCTTGCCCGTGCAAAACTCTCTTATAAACATGCAGAGCAAGAAGTTGAATTGTCCAAAGATACACTTGCTTTTGAACTACAGGCCGCTAAACGAGATGTCACTCGTCAACAACTGATTGTCGATGATCTACTTCGTAAAGTTAATAACTTAACAATTAAAGCCACTGTGTCAGGGATTGTAGGTAACTTACTAGTTCAACAAAGAGAAGCGGTAACACAAAGCCAACCATTAATGACTTTAGTTGATTTGAGCAATTTTGAAGCAGAACTACAAGTCCCTGAAAGTTATGCAAATGAGCTTGGTTTAGGTATGGACGTAGAGATAACAATGGGCGCTAGCAAAGTGATGGGTACCCTTTCTGCCATATCACCAGAAGTCAATAATAGAGAAGTCACAACGCGTGTACGTTTTGAAAAAGACATGACGGGTATCAGACAAAACCAACGATTAACAGCACGTATTTTATTAGAAAATCGTAACGATGTTTTACAAGTTAAGCGTGGGGCATTTTTACAACAAGGTGGTACACAGGTTTATAAAATTACCGGTGATACAGCTCAGCTCATTGATATTTCAATTGGTGCAACCAGCATTAATGCGGTTGAGTTAATTTCAGGGGTTCAAGCTGGCGATGAATTGATTATTTCAAGCTATAACAGTTTCAAACACACACACACATTATTACTTCGCTAACAATCGCGTAGAACCAAACAACAAAAGGAAAAAGCATGTTAAAGATGAATAATATAAGTAAAGTATATCAAACAGAAATGGTTCAAACCCATGCATTACGTGATTTTAATCTACACGTTGATGAAGGCGAATTTATTGCTGTTACAGGCCCTAGCGGGTCAGGAAAAACGACCTTTTTAAATATAGCTGGAATGTTAGAACCCTTCTCTGCAGGTGAATATTTACTTGATGGAATTGATGTAGGTAAGTTAAACGATAACCAGCGCGCAGATTGTCGAAATCAAAAAATAGGCTTTATCTTCCAAGGGTTCAATTTAATACCTGACTTAAACTTATATGAAAATATTGAAGTACCGCTACGTTATAGAGGTATTAAAGCCGCAGAGCGTAAACGTCGCATTGAAAAATGTTTAGAACAAGTTGGTCTTGCCTCTCGGGCAAAACATTTGCCACAGCAACTCTCTGGCGGACAGCAACAACGAGTAGCCATAGCACGCGCGCTTGCTGGCGAGCCACGATTTTTACTTGCCGATGAACCAACCGGTAATCTCGACAGCCTTATGGCTCGTCAAGTAATGGAGCTGCTTGAACAAATCAATCGCGATGGCGCAACCATTGTCATGGTCACCCATGATGCAGAACTTGCTCGGCGTGCCCCTCGAAACATTCAAGTTGTCGACGGTCAACTTGCTGATTTCACCTTGTACCAAGGTGCACAAAACCTTAAAAATGTTGCTGGAGCCTAAGCCATGCTTCTACATTACCTCGATTTAAGTTGGCGCAGCTTCAAGCGCACACCTTTAGTAAGCTTTTTAATGGTACTGGCGATTGCCATTGGTATTGGCATCACTATGACGAGTTTAAGCGTTTATCACATGATGTCGGCAGACCCTATCCCACATAAGAGCAGCCAATTGTTTAATGTACAGCTACAAACCATGGATGAAGGCCATACTTGGTGGACGGGTGACGATATTCCTATGCAACTGACCTATCAAGATGCAGTTAGTTTGCACAATGCTCCAATCCCAGAAAATAAAGTAGCTATGATGCGTACTGGTTTCTCTGTGTATTTAGACTCAGATAAAGTTAAGCCGTTTACTGGTGAAGCACGCATGACCACACCTGACTTTTTTAGCATGTTTGATGTGCCATTTATTTATGGCGGTGTGTGGAGTGATCAACAAGAGCAATCTGCAGCCCCTGTTTTGGTGATTTCAAAAGAGCTGAACGATAAGTTGTTTGCGGGTAAGAACTCCATCGGCAAACTAGTCTATTTGGATGACGATAGCTACCAAATTGTCGGTGTCATTGATGACTGGCCCCTCAACCTTAAATATTACGATTTAAATAACGGCGCTTTTGATAAAATAGCAGACCTATTTTTACCCTTCAGTCTAACTAAAGCAAAAGAGCTCACCAGCTGGGGCAATAGTAATGGCTGGAAACATGAAAATATAAATACCTATGCCGATAGATTGCAATCGGAAATAGTGTGGATCCAATTTTGGGCTCAGCTTGATACACCAGAGCAAAAAACCGCTTACGGTGATTACCTCACATCTTACATTGAAGAGCAAAAAAAGCGTGGCCGCTTCACGCGAGAAAAACCTGAATATAGCCTGCGTGATGTAAACCAATGGATGGAATACAACAATGTCGTTAGTGAAGATAACAAAATACTGGTTAGTTTAAGCTTTATGTTTTTAGCGGTGTGTTTAGCTAATATTTTAGGTCTTTTACTAGCAAAGTTTTTACGCCGTGCTCCAGAAGTCGGCGTGCGTCGAGCACTCGGGGCAAGTAAGCGACAAGTCTTTCTACAGCATTTAGTAGAAGTAGCCATGCTTGGTTTTATCGGCGGGTTGCTCGGTATTGTACTTGCACAAATTGGCCTGCTCGGGGTAAGGCAAAGTTACGAATATTACAAAAACATAGCCACGATGGATTTAGCCATGTTATTAAGTGCCCCAGTTATCGCAATAACTACTTGCATTATTGCTGGGCTTTACCCTGCTTGGCTAGTGTGTAAAACCAACCCTGCCATTTACCTTAAGAGCCAATGAGGAGCTAATCATGTTAGAAATAAAACCAATATTTCATGCCCTTTGCCGCTCAAAGGTAGGCGCAATATTACTTTTAATTCAAATTGCAATTACGACAGCCATTGTCAGCAATGCGGCGTTTATCATTCAAGATAGAATCGCTTTTTTAAACCAAGAAACCGGCTATCCAGAGCAAGACTTGTTTAAGTTCAATGTGATGACCTTTGGGAAAGACGTTGATGCTAGCCAGCAGTTTGAACTAGATGAAGCCATGTTAAGAGCCCTACCAGGGGTTGAGAGTGCAGCGCAAAGTAGCAGTATTCCGTTATCTGGTAGTGGCAGCGCTTCCGGCTTTAATTTAAAACCTGCACCACAAGAAAGCAAAAATGTGCGCACTGCTTACTTTTTTATTGATGAGCACGGCCTAGACACATATGGCGTAAAATTAATTGCTGGGCGTAATTTTACTGAGGCTGAAGTACTCATTACAAATTCACCGACAGATAGAACAACTAATGTCACTGTCGTTACTGAGGCGTTAGCCAATGAGCTTTTCCCTGAGGGCAATGGCCTTGGTAAGACCGTTTATTTTGGTGACTTACCCCTACAAATTATTGGGATCACAGCGCCAATGAAAGGCCCTTGGCTAAAAGATAGTCACCCCAATAATGTCGCGCTTATTCCGTATATTCAAGGCAAAACTTACGCACAATTTGCTGTAAGAACAAAGCCAGGACAACGCGCAGCTGTAATGAAACAAATCGAAAATGCGATGCTAAATAATTATAGCAAGCGGGTGATCAACAATATTAAAGGTCTTGATGAACTTAAAGATCAATATATGGCTGCAGATAAACTTATGATGCGTATGTTAATTGTGCTCATAACCATACTGGTATTGGTAACCGCACTGGGCATTTTTGGTTTGACGCTATTTAATATAAACAAACGTACCAAGCAAATTGGAACCCGTCGTGCTTTAGGCGCTCGTAAATCTGCAATTGTTAATTATTTTTTAGTTGAAAATGCGCTGATTTGCATTGCTGGCTTATTTTTAGGTGCTATTTCAGCACTTTTACTCGGTCAGTTATTAATGCAACATTTTTCAATAGCGGCATTACCATCAAGTTATATTGCTGTCACGGCAGTCATGGTGTTTACAATGAGTCTTTTGGCTGTATTTGGCCCAGCTAAACGCGCGGCAAATATTTCGCCGAGTATCGCAACCCGAACCATATAGCACAGCTCCCAACCTATGCTACACTGGCTAAACGCGGTGTAGCATTTTCAATATTTAAATAATAATAAACAGCGATTAAATTAACATGGAAAAAATACTTATCGTTGATGATAATCCTGCAATTTTAGATGCTTTGTCATTATTGCTAGAGATTCACGACTATAAAGTGGTTACTGCAAATAGCCCATTTGAAGCTATTCAAATTGTGCAATACCAGCGTATTGCACTTGTACTTCAAGATATGAACTTTAGTAACGACACAACTTCAGGAGAAGAGGGAAAGTTACTCTTTTATCAACTTAGAGAGCTAAATCCCCATCTGCCCATTATTCTGATCACTGCATGGACTGAGCTTGAAACAGCCGTTGAACTTGTCAAAGCCGGTGCGGCTGATTATTTACCAAAACCATGGGATGATGCCAAGCTTCTTACCTGTGTTAATAACCTAATTGAACTAGGAAAGACAAAAAAACAAAATCAAACCTTATTGCGCCACCAGCAAGAGCGTGAGGCATCTATAGAAAATGCTAATTTAGTAGGTTTAATTTATCGCAGTACGGCGATGGAGCAATTAGTTAAAATGGCATTACAAGTCGCCAAATCTGATGTCTCTGTATTAATAACAGGCCCAAATGGCAGTGGTAAAGAGCGCATAGCACAAATTATTCAAGCAAACTCACCTCGCCAAAATGCTGCGTTTATTACGGTCAATGCAGGTGCCCTTCCCCATCAACTAATAGAAGCAGAATTATTTGGTGCAGAAGCAGGTGCTTTTACAGGGATCACAAAACAAAGGATTGGTCGATTTGAAGCGGCTGATGGTGGCACATTATTTTTAGATGAAATAGGTAATCTCCCTTTATCAGGACAAATGAAGCTCCTACGGATTTTACAAACGGGAGAATTCGAGCGCTTAGGTTCAACCCAGACCCGAAAAGTTAATGTCCGTGTAATATCAGCGACCAATGAAAACCTAACAGATGCAATCAGCAAAGGGCTGTTTAGAGAAGACTTATACTACCGCTTAAATGTAATTGAACTTAACCTGCCAAGTCTTAATCAGCGACCGGATGACATACTTCCTCTTATTCATCATTTTTTAGTAGAACGTGAGCTGGACTTACAATGCGAAAACCTACTTTTAGCCCATTCATGGCCCGGTAATGTTCGTGAACTTGAAAATGCATGTAAACGTGTCAGTGTGCTCAAACCCAGCGGTGAGATAAGCATCGACGACTTTGGTTTAACTCCTATTACGCCTCAAACACACACTCAAAAAGTAGAGCCTAACAAACAACAAATTGAGGATGCCATGCGCTTACATAAAGGGGTGATTGCCAAAGTAGCACGTGAGTTTGGCCTCAGCCGACAAGCACTCTACCGTCGTCTTGATAAGTTTGAGATTGCCTACTGATGAAAAAATCAAGATACCGCTTCTCTTTAACTTCTAAAGTGATTTTAGTATGTGTATTTTCCTCTGTGATCCCTGTTTTTATCTGTTGTTGGCTGCTGGGTGTTGACGCTATAAAAACAACAGTAAGTGTCATTTTCACAGCCGCGCTAAGTAGCTTATTGGCTCATCGACTCAGCGGTAAACTGGTCCAAGGTATTACTTCATTAGAAACTGGCTTATTAAATTTTAAAGATGGGGAACTATCGACTTTACTGGCCTATAACCATAATGATGAATTAGGTCATTTGTGCCAGCTTTACAACAAAACTGCAAAGCAATTAAGACAAGAAAAACAATGGGTTTACCAACGAGAGTTGATGCTTGATAAGGTATTACAAAACGCCCCTCAAGCTGTATTATTGGTAAATGACAATGATTTTATTGTTTATAGTAACCATAGTGCGAGAGATTTTTTTAATGCAAGTACAGCCCTAGAAGGCGAAAAAATATCACCATTATTGTCTAAAGCCCCACAGCAAATAATTAATGCCGTTAATAAAGGCGTAGATGGTTTATTTATTCTCGATAAAGCAGAACAAGAACCGCAAACATGGCATCTTTCAATGGGTCGCTTATTGCTTAACAACCAACACCACAGGTTGTTTGTATTTAAACAATTGACCCGCGAATTGAGCCGCCAAGAAGTTGAAGTTTGGAAAAAGGTTATTAGGATCATTAGCCATGAACTCAATAACTCACTAGGTCCAATGTCATCCATGTTACATAGTGCACAGCTGTTAACGCAAAAAGTGGATGAACCTCGTTTACAACGCGTTTTCACTACCATTGAAGAGCGAATAAAGCATTTAAACGAGTTCGTTCAAGGCTATGGAAAGTTTGCTAAACTACCACCACCTAAAATAACAACGGTTGATTGGCATTCATTACTCGATCAATTACAAAGCCAATGGCAATTTAATTTCGACCTTCAAAAAGATATCATCACACGAGCCGATCAAACCCAAATAGAACAATTGCTCATTAACCTGTTGAAAAACGCACATGAATCAGAGTCGCTAGCAGAGCATATTAGTTTAAAAATAACACAAGATAACCTCGGCACTCATATTAATGTGAGCGATCAAGGAAAAGGCATGAGTGAAACGGTTATGGCCAGTGCTCTCATCCCTTTTTATTCTACCAAGGCAGCTGGAAGTGGATTAGGGTTGGCACTGTGTCGAGAAATTGTTGAAGCCCATCATGGGCAAATTAGCCTGCATAATCGTGAAATCGGCGGGATCAGTGTTTTTGTAAGTTTACCCTGATAACTGCTTATTTAAGAATGAAAACTTGCTCAATTTAGGGGCGATTCAATCGCGCTCTGAAGTTTGCGGCTTTGTAAGCTACGTAAAAACGAGTAAAGCTGCCTTCTCACTCCTTACTTTTAGCGTATAAGCAACAAGAGTAAATAATTTATAGACATAAAAAAAAGCTGCAAATTGCAGCTTTTTTTTACCTAAACGCTTATTCAGCGTCTGCAGGTTTATGCTTTGCAGCTGTTTCAGTGATCAGTGGTTGTAATTCACCACGTTGAAACATTTCAATGATAATGTCACAGCCACCAATTAACTCACCTTCAACCCAAAGTTGTGGGAAAGTAGGCCAGTTAGCATACGCAGGAAGCTCTGCACGAATGTCTGGATTAAGTAAAATATCTACATAAGCAAACGGTTCACCACACGACATTAACGCTTGTGATGCTTGTGAAGAAAAACCACAATTAGGCAGTTTTGGTGATCCTTTCATGTATAAGATGATTGGGTTTTCAGCAATTTGCTGTTTAATTTTATCGATGGTTTCCATTTACAACCTCAAAATGACGATAGCGAACACATTAGGCCTTGAAAAAGTTTCACTGTGGCCTCAGATATATAGATTAAAATAGGCAATTAAAGCCTCAATCTTAAATAGCTTTAGCAAGAGCATTGCTGTTTGCTAAAACTTGAGTAAAATACTCAACAATTATAGTAACACTATATTCCTGTTTGGTATAGATAAGTGCCCTGTTTGCGCAGGCATTACGTATTACTAAATAGACTATCAACCAAAAGAAGATGGAGATAAAAAATGGCATTTGAACTACCGTCACTACCGTATGCAATTGATGCACTTGAGCCACATATTTCACAAGAAACGCTAGAGTTTCACCATGGTAAACACCACAACACTTATGTGACTAAACTTAACGGTTTAATCCCAGGCACTGAGTTTGAAGGTAAGTCACTTGAAGAAATCGTATGTTCTTCAGAAGGCGGTGTATTTAATAACGCTGCTCAAATCTGGAACCACACTTTCTACTGGAACAGCCTATCTCCAAATGGCGGTGGCGCTCCAACAGGTGCAATTGCTGATGCAATTAACGCCAAATGGGGCTCATTTGACGCATTTAAAGACGCGTTAAATGATAAAGCAGTAAATAACTTTGGTTCAAGCTGGACTTGGTTAGTTAAACTGGCTGATGGTTCACTAGACATCGTTAATACATCTAACGCTGCTACACCACTAACAGATGCAGGTGTTACTCCAATCCTAACAGTGGATTTATGGGAACACGCATACTACATTGATTACCGTAACGTGCGTCCAGATTACCTTAAAGGTTTCTGGTCACTAGTTAACTGGGAATTCGCGAACGCTAACTTCGCATAATTAGTTTAATACTAGTTTTAAAAAGACGCTTAGGCGTCTTTTTTTATGCCTACAATTTGCATTAATTGCGTTTATACGTAGGTTGTTTTATAAAAGCGCATCTTGATCATTTTTCATATAAATTTTTAATTTTATTGCACAAAAAATGAAATTCGTGACTAGACTTTAAATAGTGAATACATCTTCAAAGTAGGTTTCGGAGGTCATTATGACTATTTTTGATCACTACCAAGCACGTTATGAATCAACACAAGAAGAAGAGTACAGTGTTGCTGAATTCCTCGAAATTTGTAAAACCGATAAGTCTGCTTATGCCAGTGCACCTGAAAGGTTACTGATGGCCATTGGCGAGCCTAAAATGGTAGATACTGCTACCGATACTCGCCTAAGTCGCTTATTTTCAAATCGTGTTGTTGCACGTTACCCAGCATTTGCTGACTTTTATGGCATGGAAGACGCTATTGAACAAATTGTGTCTTATCTAAAACATGCAGCACAAGGCTTAGAGGAGTGTAAACAAGTACTTTATTTACTCGGCCCTGTGGGTGGTGGTAAGTCATCAATTGCCGAAAAATTAAAGTATTTAATGCAACAAGTGCCTATCTACTCCATTAAAGGCTCACCAGTTAATGACCATCCGCTGGCATTATTTGACCCCATTGAAGATGCAAACCTGCTCGAAAAAGAATATGGAATTAAGTCACGCTACCTTAAAACAGTGATGTCGCCATGGGCCGCAAAACGCTTACAAGAATTTAATGGTGATATTAGCCAATTTAGAGTGGTTAAACGCTTCCCATCAATTTTAAATCAAGTAGCGATTGCTAAAACAGAGCCCGGCGATGAAAACAACCAAGATATTTCAGCTCTTGTAGGTAAAGTAGATATCCGCCAGCTTGAACACTTTGCGCAAAATGATCCTGATGCGTACGCTTATTCAGGCGCATTATGTTTAGCTAACCAAGGCTTAATGGAGTTTGTGGAAATGTTCAAAGCACCGATAAAAGTGCTACACCCGCTTTTAACAGCCACACAAGAAGGCAACTATAACGGCACAGAAGGCATAAGCGCCCTGCCATTTAACGGTATGATACTCGCCCACTCCAACGAGTCAGAATGGCAAACCTTTAAAAACAATAAAAACAACGAAGCTTTTTTAGACCGTGTTTATATTGTTAAAGTCCCATATTGCTTAAGAGTGACCGAAGAAATTAAAATTTACGATAAGCTGATTGAACACAGTGAGCTTTATAATGCTCCATGTGCGCCAGGAACACTTAAAATTTTAGCTCAATTTACCACTCTCTCGCGCTTAAAAGAGCCAGAAAACTCTAGCATTTACTCTAAAATGCGGGTCTACGATGGTGAAACACTCAAAGATACCGATCCAAAAGCTAAGTCATACCAAGAATATCGTGATTACGCTGGTGTCGATGAGGGCATGAACGGTCTTTCAACTCGTTTTGCGTTTAAAATTTTATCTCGCGTATTCAACTTTGATACCACCGAAGTGGCCGCCAACCCAGTACATTTGTTTTATGTACTTGAGCAACAAATTGAACGAGAACAATTTAGTGCCGAGGTTGAAGAGCGTTATTTAAGCTTTTTAAAAGGCTATTTAATTCCACAATATGTTGAGTTTATAGGTAAAGAGCTGCAAACCGCCTATCTAGAATCGTACTCGGAATACGGACAAAATATTTTTGACCGCTACGTTATTTATGCTGATTTTTGGATTCAAGATCAAGAATATCGCGACCCTGATACAGGGCAATTGTTTGACCGTGATGCGCTTAATGCTGAGCTCGAAAAAATTGAGAAACCGGCAGGTATTTCAAATCCTAAAGATTTCAGAAATGAAATTGTTAACTTTGTACTACGTGCTCGCGCTCACAATAATGGCAAGAATCCGCTATGGACGAGTTATGAGAAACTACGCACTGTTATTGAGAAAAAAATGTTCTCAAACACCGAAGACTTACTCCCTGTCATTTCATTCAATGCTAAAACATCGGCTGAGGATCAGCAAAAGCATGAGGACTTTGTTAACCGTATGGTTGAAAAAGGCTACACGCAAAAACAAGTGCGTTTGCTATCTGAGTGGTATTTACGGGTTAGAAAATCGCAATAACCTTCATAATTGCAGTTTTTAGGAGGTCATTATGGCGCATTTTATCGACAGGCGTTTAAATGGCAAAAACAAAAGTACGGTTAATCGCCAGCGTTTTATTAGGCGTTATAAAAAGCAGATAAAAGAAGCGGTGTCTGATGCGATAAATAAACGCAGCGTCACCGACTCTAGCTCTGGAGAGAGTATATCTATTCCACAGCGTGATATTAGTGAACCTACTTTTCATCAAGGTAGAGGCGGTAATAGAGAGCAAATACATCCAGGGAACGATCAGTTCTCTACTGGTGATAAAATTGAGCGACCTAAAGGTGGACAAGGCGGTGGCGCGGGCGAAGGTGAAGCGAGTGATTCTGGCGAAGGCCAAGATGATTTTGTTTTCTCAATTTCTAAAGATGAATATCTTGATTTGTTATTTGAAGATTTAGAACTCCCTAATTTACAAGAAAACCAGCTCGATAAGCTCGTACAAATGAAAACCCATCGCGCTGGGTTTTGCAGCGACGGTATGCCCAGTAATATTGACGTAGTGCGCTCATTACAAGGCTCTTTAGCTCGTAGAATTGCAATGACCGCAGGAAAAAAGCGCCGCCTTAGTGAACTTGAAGGTCAACTCGCGCTACTGCTTGAACAACCACACTGCGACAAAGCCGCTGTGACATTGTTGCAACAAGAAATCGACATTCTAAAGCAGCAAATTAAATCGGTACCCTTTATTGATAACTACGATTTGCGTTTTCGTAACTACAATAAACAACCACACCCAACCAGCAAAGCAGTAATGTTTTGTATAATGGATGTATCCGGTTCAATGGATCAAGCCACCAAAGACATGGCAAAACGCTTTTATATTTTGCTTTATCAGTTTTTAACTCGCAGCTATAAAGACATTGAGGTTGTGTATATTCGTCATCATACTCAAGCTAAAGAAGTTGATGAACAAGAGTTTTTTTACTCCCAAGAAACGGGCGGTACTATCGTTTCAAGTGCGCTTAAGCTAATGAATGAAATAATAGCAGAGCGCTATAATGCTGATGAATGGAATATATACGCAGCACAAGCCTCTGATGGTGATAACTGGGCAGATGATACCCCGCAATGTGGGCATATTTTACGTAACAATCTGTTACATGCAGTACGATACTTTGCCTATATAGAAATTACTACCCGCGCCCACCAAAGTCTATGGCGCGAGTACCAAAGCATTAGCCAAACTCACAGTAATTTTGCCATCCAACATATTCAAGGTGTTGAAGACATTTACCCTATATTTAGGGAGCTATTTAAAAAAGGCCGTCAACAGCAAGGGGCTGCATAGCCAAAGCGAGGTAACAATATGAATAACGAGCGAATCAGTGATGGGCCCGATTGGACCTTTGAGTTACTTCAGCAATATCAAGATGAAATTGCACGTGTTGCTGAGCATTATAAACTAGACACATACCCTAACCAAATTGAAGTGATCACTGCTGAGCAAATGATGGATGCTTACTCCAGTGTAGGCATGCCTATTGGCTATACTCACTGGTCTTACGGTAAAAAGTTTATCCAAACAGAACAAAATTATAAACGAGGTCAAATGGGCCTTGCATATGAAATTGTGATTAACTCCAATCCATGTATAGCTTATTTAATGGAAGAAAATACTCTGCCGATGCAGGCATTGGTTATGGCACATGCGTGTTACGGGCATAACTCTTTTTTTAAGGGGAATTATTTATTTAAAACATGGACTGATGCCGGTTCTATAATTGACTATTTATTGTTTGCTAAAAATTATATTAGCCGCTGTGAAGAGAAATACGGTATTTCTGAAGTAGAAAGCATACTCGACTCTTGCCATGCGTTAATGAGTTATGGTGTTGACAGGTATAAACGTCCGCAGCGTATTTCGTTATTTGAAGAACAAAAACGCCAGCAAGAACGGGCTGAGTACTTACAATCACAAGTTAATGAACTATGGCGTACCATTCCCTCTCAGCAGCAAGAATCGAAAAAGCCTGAGCGCCACTTTCCGCAAGAGCCGCAGGAAAACATTCTGTATTTTATTGAAAAAAATGCTCCTTTACTTGAGCCATGGCAACGAGAAATCGTGCGTATTGTGAGAAAAATATCGCAGTACTTTTATCCGCAAAAACAAACACAGGTTATGAATGAAGGTTGGGCCACTTTTTGGCACTACACTATTTTGAACCACTTATATGATGAGGGAAAACTAACCGACTCATTTATGTTAGAGTTTTTACAAAGCCATACAAATGTTGTGTATCAACCCCCTTATAATAGCGATTATTACTCAGGTATTAACCCCTATGCGCTAGGTTTTAATATGATGGTAGATATACGCCGAATTTGTGAAAACCCGACAGAAGAAGATAAACGCTGGTTTCCTGAACATGCTGGTAGTGACTGGCTTGAAACTCTTCACTTTGCAATGCAAAACTTTAAAGATGAAAGTTTTATTAGCCAATTTTTATCACCTAAACTAATTAGAGACTTTAAATTGTTCACTATCGTCGACCACACCAGCAACCCACATTTAGAAATAGGCGCTATTCATGACGATAATGGCTACAAAGCGGTTAGAGAGGCACTTTCTGCACAATATAACCTTAGTAATCATGAACCTAACATACAAGTTTACGATGTAGACTTACGTGGCGATCGCTCATTAACCCTGCGATATATCCCTCACAACGCCATTCCACTGGCCAACTCCCATGAGGAGGTATTAAAACACCTTTACAGACTATGGGGCTTTAGGGTAAAACTTGAACAGGAGTCAAATTCTGGTGATATTTCAACCATTGGTCAATGCCCAATGGATGATTCACGCCATACAACAGAGTAAATATATGCAGAGCGAACCGATTGTGAGTTTTATGCAGGTTATACTGTCTATATTTTTCCAATATTAAGAGATTTAGGCTTGGTTTTTTCTGAGGAACACCTCGTTAATGCATTTGAGAAACGACCACAATCGCAGCAGGCTCTTATAACTGATAACAACTTACGCGATAATCTTCATATTAAAGCGGGGATTACCCGAGGAGGTGATCTCAAGCTTAGCGGCTAAGCTTAATGCTGATTTAGTGACTATAGGCTCTGTAAGAAATATCGGGATTGAAGCAAAGATAATTTGGAGTAGCGCAGAAAAAACAATGCGTTTGTTCAACGTTGATTTAGTTATTTTAACTCCCAATTAAAAAAATGATGCCTACGCATCATTTTTTATATCAGCATATACCGATACTTTATTTCGACCGGTTTCTTTTGAATGATAAAGTGCTTTATCGGCAGCTTCAATCCAACGCTCATGATCTTTAAATGCGTTGTCAAAACAGGCAATACCTACACTTATTGCCATATGCACCGTATGCTTATTGTATTTCGCCGGTGAGGTTTCAATTAATTGACGCAAGCGTTCAGCAAATACAATCGCCCCCTGTTTATCGGTATCTAATAAAGTAACAACAAACTCTTCACCGCCGTATCGCCCAGCAATATCAGTTTCACGTAATGCAGTTTTAAGTAAACTTGCTATGTGACGAAGAGCTTCATCTCCAGCACTGTGTCCAAAGTCATCATTTACCTTTTTAAAGTGGTCGATATCAAAAATTAATAACGAGCAACAACCTTCACTACGCTTAGTGCGTAAAAATTCTTGATGTAGTAAATGCTCCCAATGTCCTCGGTTTGCAAGCTGGGTAAGGCTGTCAGTTTGGCTTACTTGCTCTAATTTTTTGTTTAACTCTTCAAGCTCTTTTTTGTTAACTGCAATATCTGTTACATCGTAGATAATAATACAAATATGCTCAACTTCGCCTCGTACATTCGTAAGTGGAATAAACGTGGCGTTTTGATACATATAATCAGCTTTACCTGTTATCGGCCGATAATTTTTAAAACGAAAAATATACGGCTGCTGTTCCCAGATAGTAAATGAGCGATTTTTTAATACAAACACTGACTCAGCTTTACTTCTAAACCATTTTTCATCTATGGCTGGGAATAGATCAAACAAGTCTTTATCTTTTACTGCACTAGGTAATAACCCAGAATGGTTTTCCATAAAACCATTCCAAACGCACACCTTGTAGTCTCTATCAAGCACCACAAGGCCTACATCAACAGTATTGAACATGTCCATTAACCAATGGATTTCATTTAAATCTAAATCAGCTGGCATAAATATTTAATCTTCCAGTAGATAAGCAACTTTATATTTCAAAGTTTTAAGTGAATCTTCAGTAAAGAGCAACATTAAATCACAACTAATATCATGATTTTCAATACCGTAACTAATTTCTATGGCAAGTGTTCGTTGCCAACGCGACTTATTAGACTGAACAAGTTCAGAAACATCACGATGCTGGCCCAATACAATGGGGTGGCCTTGACTAAAGGTCATATCGAGCTGTTTGGACAAGCCTGTTAATATAGCGCCAATTAAGATGTTACTCACATCCATTAGCAACTCTAACTCCACCTTGTCGTTTAATTCACCTTCGTAATTCATTAGTGAGGCTATTTCTTTAAAACTAGAATCATTTAAAAGTAATAACGCCTCACCAGATACCCCGCCGCCTATAAAGCCTTGGCAAATACCTGATGTAGTGTCATTGGTATCAACAGAGCTTAAGGCCATGTTAAGCTCACTGACTTCTAAAACATTAACATTAGGAATGGGTAACTTAACAAATACATTAAGCAGTCTTGCGAGTAGATCCCCAGCTTGGCCCATAGCGACATTAGTCAACTCTTGATATATATCACGAACATCAGGGTCAACTTGTTCACCTAAAGAATGAGATAAGCGTTCACGCAGTGCTCTATCTCGTATACCATGGTGCTCTATAATGGCAGCGAGCTTTTCGGGGGAACATGGTTTTTGAATAAAATCGATGGCGCCAAGCTCAAGTACACGCTGATGTGCGCTAGGTTGAATATCGCCCGATACCACCACAGTAAGTACGTCTAGCCCCTGATCTTTCATTGCTGCCAGTACGCCATAACCGTCCATCTCTGGCATATTTAAATCAAGAAAAAGAATTTCAGGTTGGGCTTTGGTTATTTGTTTTATGCAGTCTACACCGTCACATGCAAATTCAATTTTAATATCCCAATCATCGGGCAAGGAGCGAGCTAACTGGCGTCGTGCTAATTTTGAATCATCACATATTAAAACCGATGTTGACATACAATCTCACTATTTTAAAACGGGGTGCAATTTTAAGCGTTTAGAACAAGCCACAGGTACATAAAAAAACAATACCTATTTCCTATACGTATATAGTAATCAATGTATCGCCTATTTACAATTTTAGGCAAAAATAAAGCTATGGATTATTCTGCTTGGTAACTTATCTACATTATAATACACTCACAATTATTACGTTAATTTAAAAGGAAAAAATTCCATGCGTCGTACATTAGCTTTTGCATTAAGCCTATTTTGCTGTGCAAGTTTTGCCGCAGATTTACCCGAAAACAAACTCGATGCAGGAAGAGTAACCGCACAAGGTAAGCCAGTGACCTTATTAGGGAAAGGCCTTACTGTCGGTGAAGATGCCCCTAATTTTAAAGTAGTTGATGAGCGTTTCACTGCAGTTACATTAGAAAATTATAAAGGCCAAGCTGTATTAATTAGTGTTGTACCGAGCTTAGATACCGGTATTTGTAGCTTACAAACTAAGCACTTTAATGAAAAAGTCGCCCAACAATTTCCAGGCGTGGCCATGCTCACCATTAGTGCCGATTTACCGTTTGCGCAAAAACGTTTTTGCAAGGCCGAAAATATCGATAAAGTGACGACGCTTTCTGATTCTGTATGGCGTGATTTTGGCCAAAAGTATGGCTTAATAATTAAAGATATGGGCTTACTTACCCGCGCGGTATTTATTTTAGATAAAAGCCATAAAGTTATTTATAAGCAATTAGTTAGTAGTTTATCAACTGAGCCTGAATACGATAGCGTTATTGAAAAGCTTAAAACGCTTTAAGGGTCGAATTTCAAATAATAAAAAACCGCTATAAAGCGGTTTTTTTAATTATGCTTTTAGTTTTAGCTACAAGTTAACCTAAAAGCTCAGCTAGTTGCTTGCTTACTGCTTCAACCGCTTGTGTACCGTCTAGTTTATGGTACTGCGTGTTACCCGCTTTCGCTTCTGCTTGGTAGTAGTCAACCAATGGCATTGTTTGCTCATGGTAAATGCCTAAGCGCTTACGAACTGTCTCTTCGGTATCATCTGCACGAATAATAAGTTCTTCACCTGTTTCGTTGTCTTTACCTTCCTCTTTTGGTGGATTGTAAACAACATGGTAAACGCGACCAGAACCTGGATGAACACGACGTCCGCCCATACGCTCAACAATAACTTCATCAGCAACATCAAATTCAATAACGTGATCAACCACTACGCCATTTTCTTTCATAGCATCTGCTTGTGGAATTGTACGTGGGAAACCATCGAGTAAGAAGCCTTTCTCACAATCTGGTTTTGCAATACGCTCTTTAACAAGGCCAATAATAATATCGTCTGAAATAAGCTGACCTGCGTCCATTACTTTTTTTGCTTCTAGGCCAAGTGGTGTGCCCTCTTTAATTGCAGCTCGTAGCATATCACCGGTAGAAATTTGTGGAATACCGTATCTATCCATTAAAAACTGAGCTTGAGTACCTTTACCTGCACCCGGTGCGCCCAAAAGAATAATGCGCATATCATTGTCCCCTAATATGAGAGTTTATTTTAAAGTCTGAATTCTTCCATAAGCGCTGCAGATACTCAAGTAACTTATACTAATTGTCTATACAGCAGCGCATAAAAAAGGGAACAAACGTTCCCTTTTGACTCAATCATTGATTTTTAATACTTATTTGCTTAAATCAAGCATAAGTTTATTTAAGCGAGTTACAAATCCAGTCGGATCTTTAAGCGTACCGCGCTCTGCAAGTAAGGCTTGGTCTAGTAGTACATGTGACCACTGTGCAAACTTATCTTCGTCTTGCTCATCATTTAAGTGCTTAACCAGTTGGTGCTCTGGGTTTAATTCAAACACAGGCTTAGCCTCTGGAACAGCTTGACCTACTGACTCCATTAGCTTTTGCATTTGCGAGCTCATGTCGTTGTCATCGCTCACTACACACGCTGGTGAGTCAGTTAAGCGGTGAGTGAAGCGTACATCTTTAACATCATCACCTAATGCAGTTTTAATGCGCTCAACTAAACCTGCAACTTCTTTTTCAGACTCTTCTTGTGCTTTTTTAGTTTCTTCGTCATCTAATTTACCTAAGTCTAAATCACCACGGGTAATTGACTGAAATTGCTTTTCGCCAAATTCCGTTAAATGGCTCATCATCCACTCATCTACACGATCGCTTAGCAATAATACTTCAATGCCTTTTTTACGGAAGATTTCTAAGTGTGGTGAATTTTTAGCAGCAATAAATGAGTCAGCAACCACATAGTAAATTTTATCTTGGCTGTCCTTCATGCGCTCAATGTATTGCTCAAGTGAAACATCTTGAGTTTCTGAGTCGGTGTGCGTTGATGAAAAGCGAAGTAATTTAGCAATGCTTTCTTTGTTGGCCGCATCTTCAGCTGGGCCTTCTTTCATTACCTGACCAAATTCATTCCAAAATGTTTGGTAATCATCGGCTTTGTTTTTAGCCATACGCTCAAGCATTTTAATAATACGCGACGTACACCCCTTGCGAATAGCCTGGGTTACTTTGTTGTCTTGTAAAATTTCACGCGATACGTTTAGTGGTAAATCGTTTGAGTCTAATAAGCCTTTAACAAAACGTAAGTAGCTTGGCATAAACTGTTCAGCGTCATCCATAATAAACACGCGTTGAACATAAAGTTTTAAACCACTTTGGCGCTCACGGTTCCATAAATCAAAGGGTGCTTTTTTAGGAATGTATAACAAACTGGTGTATTCAGTTTTACCTTCAACTTTATTGTGTCCCCAGCTGAGCGGATCTTCCCAGTCGTGGCTTACATGCTTATAAAACTCTTTGTATTCGTCCTCAGAGATTTCTGATTTGTCACGTGTCCACAATGCTGTTGCACGGTTAATGCTTTCCCATTCACCAGGAACAGCTGGAATTTTCTCACCATCTTCACCTTCAGACTCAGGTACTTCTGCCTTGTACATTTGTACTGGAGTAGAAATATGATCAGAGTATTTAGTTACGATACTGCGAAGACGCCACTCATCTGCATATTCATTTTCTTCTTCACGAAGATGTAAAATAATGTCTGTACCACGGCCTTCTTTTTCGATTTCTTGTAGCGTGTACTCGCCTTCACCTTTTGACTGCCATTCAACCGCTGTAGTCTCTCCTGCTTTACGAGTACGAACAGTCACTTCATCAGCAACAATAAATGCTGAGTAAAAACCAACACCAAATTGACCAATAAGCTGTGAGTCTTTACTTTGATCACCCGTTAAGTTTTTGAAAAATTCAGCCGTACCCGACTTAGCAATTGTGCCTAATGAGCTGATCACTTCATCACGCGTCATACCAATACCATTATCAGAAATGGTTACTGTGTTAGCGTCTTTATCTGCGCTTATACGTACGCGTAAATCTGCATCACCTTGATAAAGGTCACCGTTTGAAAGGGCTAAAAAGCGTAGTTTATCGGCTGCGTCAGATGCATTTGATACAAGCTCGCGTAAAAAGATTTCTTTATTTGAATAAAGCGAGTGAATCATTAAGTTTAATAGTTGTTTTACTTCTGTTTGAAAGCCTAATGTTTCTTTTTGTGCTGCAGTCATTTATGTATCTCCAATTTGCAAAGTGTCTGCGTTATGCACTTAATATGGGGTGAGCCGTGAGAAGTTCAAGTAAAAAAAATAAAAAACCCCATTCAAAGACACTTTAAAGGGCTTAATCAACTAAAAAGGCGTTGTGGCATGCCCGTGCATTGGCTTATCAGTGCATGGATGAACAAAAAATAAATCGCTGGCATGCAATAATAATCGTTGAGCACCCAGCTCACTGCAATCATTTTTATATAAATCACAGCCGAGTATGGGGTGGCCAAACGTTAGGCTATGTATCCTAAGTTGATGAGTGCGTCCAGTTATAGGAGTAAAATCGACCAAAGTTTTTTGCTCTTTGTTAAAGCATTTAACCACTTTAAATTGAGTGCGCGAGGGTTTGCCGCTCTGGTGACAAATTTTCACTTTCGGAAATAACATTTTATCTTTTGCTATAGGCGCAGTAATTTCTCCCTGAGGCTCAGAAACCAATCCAAAGAGCATTGCGCGATATTGCTTTTTAACACTTCGGGATTGGAATTGCTGATTCAGTGCTTTAGCTGCTTGCTCGTTAAGTGCCACCACCATCACTCCGGAGGTACCTAAATCTAAACGGTGGGGTAATATCGCAGTAGGAAACGCTGCGGTAACGCCTTGTTGGCCATTAACAAGCCTATAGTGAACCGAATCCCAGTTAAGAGGGTTTTTACCCGACAAGCTCAACAAGCCGCTAGGTTTATTGATCAATAAAATATCATCATCTTGATAAATAATTTTTATGTGTTCATGGCAAACAGGTGCGATAAAGTCATCAACAATCACATGAGCACTTTGAGTTATTGCAGCCATATCATCCTTAAACTTTTGTTTATATTGCAATTAAAGCCAACAAAAAAGCCTACAGCATGCATGTAGGCTTTTAAAGTAAGTTCAAATAGTTAAGCTTAAAATAAACTATTCATGGCTGACTAAGCGCCTGCCACTAAATGCATGCATTAAGGTTGTGCCATCGACTAAATCAAGCTCGCCACCCACAGGAATACCATGAGCTATTCGCGATGCACCCACTTTGTATTTATGACAAAGCTGGGCAATATAATGAGCCGTTGTTTCACCTTCAACCGTAGGGTTAGTGGCTAATATAACTTCATTAATACCGCCATGGGCAAGCTTTTGCTCAAGCACGTCTAGCCCAATTTCTTTAGGGCCTATGCCATCAATTGGTGACAAATGTCCCATTAATACAAAATAGAGTCCTTTGTATTGGCCTGTTTGTTCAATCGCTAACACATCTGTAGGCGACTCAACCACACATAAAATGCCGCTGTCTTGGCGCTTAGTGCTTAAGCAAATATCACATTGTGCTTGCTCGGTAAACGTGCGGCACGACTGACAATGCCCTACAGCCGTCATCGCTTTTGTTAGCGCATTCCCAAGCTGAGTGCCACCTTTGCGGTCGCGCTCTAATAAATGAAATGCAATACGCTGAGCAGATTTCGGGCCAATACCTGGCTGACAACGAAGTGCTTCTATTAGCGATGTTAAACTATCTGAAAGTTGCATAGTTACTTAGAACGGCATTTTCATACCAGGTGGTAATTGCATACCGCCTGTTACTTTGCCCATGCGCTCTTGAGTTTCTTCAGCAACACGGCGAACAGCATCATTACACGCTGCTGCAAGTAAATCTTCAATCATGTCTTTGTCATCTTCCATTAAGCTTTCATCAAGCTCAACACGACGAACATTGTGGTTACCAAGCATGGTTACTTTCACTAAACCTGCACCGGCTTCACCAACCACTTCCATCGTTGCGATTTCTTCTTGGGCTTTTTGCATGCGCTCTTGCATTTGCTGCGCTTGCTTCATCATGTTACCCATTCCACCTTTAAACATAATCGTCTCTCTTTCTTTTAATACATTAACTGGAGTATAAATAAGGGCACTGGTCGTTAATTACAATGCCTGAATACTGTTTTCGTCAATTTCAGCGCTAAATAGCTGTTGAAATTGTACTATATTTTCATCGCTGGTGATCACATCAATCGCTTGCTGGTGACGACCTGCATCAATTTTTTGTTGAATCAAATAAGGTGAGTCAATCACCCCGCTAGCAAAATCAATATTAAGCTCAACGTTGTGTCCATAAATACTTGATAACGCCACATTTAACTTTTGACGTAACATTGGCGTATCTAAGTGCTTTTGCGATTCATCCACTTCAATATGGAAATGATTGTCTTGTTTGGTAAAAATTGAATGCAATGCAAACTGGCGCATGCGTCCGCCAAGTCCCATACGCTTTATTAAATAGGCCCACTCGTCTTGTTGATGAGCAAATCTAATTTCACTAATTGGGCTTTGAAAATCATCTGGTACGGGAATACTAGGCTCTTGCTCAACAACAGGTGCTGGTTTTTGCGGGTTAATTTGCTCTAATAGCTCCGGTGCTAAATTTTCAGTAATCGTTTGATGCTTTGCTTTAAAGTCAACTTTACTCGCTGGCTTATTTGCTACCTGAGCTCGGCTCCCCTGTGCTGGGAGCTGAGGCTTTTTTTGCAGGTCATCGCTCACCTCACTATCCCATGGCGGTGGCTGCTGCGATACAGTTTGTGCTTCATTGCTCACCGGGCGACTAAATTCGGATTTTGTCGGTGCTGGTTTTTCTTCAGTTGGCTTTTCAATAGCGGCACTTGAAAGCTTACCGGCACCCGAAATGTTTCTATCGCGTAAAATACGCGCTATTGCTGACTGTGCTCGCGCTTCTTGCTCACCCATTGATGACGCAGACTGATCTGCGTTACTTGTGGCATTTGCTAACTCAGGGTTAAACCCTTGGTCAACAGCGCTACTCATTACATCATCGTATTGTGCGGCAATAGTTTGTTCTACATCACTGTGCTGCATGTAGGCATCATCTTCGCTTTGACGCTGCGCTTGTTCATCACTTATTACAGCAGGGGTATCGACAATTTGAGGCTGACTTTGTATCGAACTTTGCTCAAGTTGTGTTTGGCTATAATCAGGCTTTGAAACCTCAGGCTCATCGGCTTTTGTTGGCTGCGTATTAGTTGCTAATGGCTGAATTTGAGGAGCATTACTCTGCGCTGGTTTATTTTTATTTAAAATATCACGCAGTGCATTAGCACGCCCTGCACTATTTTGCTCTGGCGCAGCTTGTGGGCTAGGTTCAGGTTGATTGGTTTGCAACTGCGTAGGTTCAAATGCCAATAACCTGAGCATAATCATTTCAAATCCTAAACGAGGCTCAGGTGCCCATTGTAAATCTTTTTTGCCATTGAGTAATAACTGGTAATACACTTGAATTTGTTGGGCATGGGTATGCGCTGCAACATGCTCAATGTAATCGGCGTTATTGCTATCAAGTGCTGCTGCTTCAGGGACTAATTGACTCAATTGAATCACATGCGTTAGCGCAATTAAGTCATCAAGCAGCGCAATGTAATTTGGATTTCGGCTAGCGACTTGAGCAACTTCATTCATCAAGGCTGTGCCATCTTGCGCTAATAATGCCGCAAGTAAACTTTGACTGTAATGGGTGTCCATTAAACCAAGCATGTCTTGTACCGCTTGATTTTTAATATCACCATTTGTTTGAGCAATAGCCTGATCGGTCAGACTTAATGCATCTCGCATACTACCATCGGCCGCTTTGGCAATAATACTTAGCGCATCATTATCGAAGTTAAGCTGCTCATGGGTAAGCACATGCTCAAGCTGTTGCTTAATCTCAGCTTGCGACAATGCATTCAGATTAAACTGTAAACAGCGAGATAAAATAGTCACTGGTAATTTTTGAGGATCAGTGGTTGCGAGCAAAAATTTCACATGCTCAGGCGGCTCTTCAAGCGTTTTTAATAACGCATTAAAGCTGTGCTTTGACAACATGTGTACTTCATCGATTAGATATACTTTGTAACGTCCGCGCGTTGGCGCATATTGAACGTTATCGAGGATCTCACGCGTATCCTCAACTTTGGTGCGTGAAGCCGCATCTATTTCGAGTAAATCAATGTAGCGCCCTGCCTCTATATCAACACAGCTACTACATTGACCA
Organism: Pseudoalteromonas sp. 3J6; assembly: GCF_903995135.1. Lineage (GTDB taxonomy): Bacteria > Pseudomonadota > Gammaproteobacteria > Enterobacterales > Alteromonadaceae > Pseudoalteromonas. The sequence continues at coordinate 3,073,446 of NZ_LR877185.1, forward strand.
CATGGTGTGGCAGATATACCTTCATCACAATTTAAGCTTTTGGCAAAAATACGAGCAATGGTGGTTTTACCAACACCACGAGTTCCAGTGAATAAATAAGCGTGATGCAGTCTATTTTGAGTCAGCGCGTTTACCAACGCCTGTTTTACATGAGACTGCCCAACCAATTCATGAAAGGTTTGAGGACGCCATTTTCTCGCTAGAACCTGATAACTCATCGATTATTCGCCTTCGAATTCAACCAATTTTAAAATATTGATGCCCATTTTCTCAATGCGTTGCTCACCACCAAGCTCTGGAAGTGATACAACAAAGGCAGCATCTGTGGCGTTTCCGCCTAATTTTGCAACCAACTTGGCTGTTGCTTCAATTGTACCACCGGTCGCCAACAAGTCGTCAACTAGCAAGACTTTATCACCGGCTACAATCGCATCAGTATGAAGCTCTAGTGTATCTTCGCCATATTCGAGTTGGTAATCTTGGCGAATAACTTCGCGCGGTAATTTACCTGGTTTACGAACAGGGATAAAAGGAATTCCCAAAGCATAAGATAGCGGAGCACCAAAAATAAAGCCACGTGATTCAGTGCCGATAATTTTAGTAAAACCTTGGTCTTTATAAGCGTCAATAAATGCATCTATGGTTGCTTTAAACGCTTCAGGGTTTGCCATTAGGGTTGTTACATCGCGAAACATAATGCCCGCTTTAGGATAATCAGCAATTGTAGTAATGCTGTTTTTGATAATTGCTGGTGTTACTTGAGTCATAATTTTAACTGCTCAATGATTAATATTACAAAGCAGGTGATTATAACCTTAAGTGGTCGTAAATTGCGAGTTTGCGATAATTATAAAGTGTCGGGAGAGGGAAGTGATAAAAATGTAAGGCTGATGAAAAACAACAGCCTTAAAATAAAACCTGATTAAGTTAAGCTGGTGATCCAACCTAAAATAGCATTTAAACACCCTATTCCAGCAAATACGGCTAAGAATGCAAAAAAGTAAGCCGCATTGAACGGGTCTTTAAAGTCTTTATCATCTGACATGGGTACAACCTTTTATTAAGCACAACAAATAAAGGCGCTATAATAGACGATGTGAAATAATCAATAAAGAGCTTAGTCTTGATTTTTTGTCACTATAATTTGCCGCTGTGCCATAGCTGTTAAGGTACTGAGTGCCCCTTGTGTTATTTGCTCAAGATTAAATTGTGGTGCATTTTCACTAACCTGTTGGCAAACCTGCTCAAACGTACTCCCCGCTTCATTTTCAATAATAGACAGTAGCATGGCGGTCATGGCATTGGTGGCCAAAAATTGCACCTCATCACTCTCATCGCGGTAAACAACAAAGAAATACGGCTGCTCTGAAGGCTGTTGAGGTTGAAACTCTTCACTTATATGTTGCACTGGATAGTCGTAGCTTAAGTTACGCGCTGTTTTAGATAAATACAAAGGAGAGTGAGTAAGCTTATTAGCGCTTAGAGGGAGCTCACGGGGGTCAGCCTTCATTACAGACACGTCAAGCTCAATCCATTCATAATGGGCTAGCGCCAGCATAAATATCGGATCAGACTCTCTAGGTACATAGCTTGTCATTAAATAGGTAATAAATTCTTCACCTATATCTAAAAAATAAGGAGATTGGCAATCATGCTCACTAAAAAATTGACGAACCAGTAATAGCCACTGTTGATCACTATAGAGTGTTTTTAAAACTGGAAATGCCGATGAAACAAAGCCATTAATATTATTAAAAAACAGATCTCGGTAAATAGCCATTCGTCTGTCTTCAACATCGGTTGGACACGGCTGCTTATTAGGCTCTCGAATATGGGCCATAAACTCATTTTGCACATCGATAAAACTCATAATAACGACTCTTATAAAACCCTAAAATAGCAAGTACTTATTAAATTCAAACAGCTAAGCACTTTGTGCTGTTGATAACAACTTAAGGTGCTTTGCCTGTAATTGATGGATTATATCCAGCTCTTTGGTTAACACATTAATAGGCGGAATATTAAAATCTCGCTCTAGCAGTGTGGGAAAAACACCATGTGCTTGATATGCGCTATCGAGCAATTGCCAGACAGGGTCGATAACATCAGCACCATGAGTATCAATAATTAGGTCATCAGCTTCATTGTAGTGACCTGCAACATGGCAATAGGCAATTTTATTAGTTGGTAGCCCACTTAAAAACGCTTGTGCATCATAACCATGATTAATCGAGTTCACATAGATATTATTAACATCTAATAGCAGCTGGCAGTCTGCGTCTTCTAAAATAGCATTGGTAAATTCAAGCTCTGATAGCTGCTGACCAGGGGCACCATAATAAGACACATTTTCCAGCACAAGTGGTCGCTCTAACATATCTTGTACCTGCTTAACCCGAGAAACGACATGTTTGATCGCTTCTTCAGTAAAAGGAATTGGCATTAAGTCATACATATGGCCTTTACCTGAGCAATAGCTTAAATGTTCGCTATAAGCTTTAATATCGTGGTTATCAAAGAAAGATTTTAACGACTTTATAAATTCAATATCAAGCGGCTCAGGCGATCCAATAGAAAGTGACAAACCATGACAAACAAAGTGATTATTATTAGTTAACTGTTTAAATTGCTTTTCAAAGCGCCCACCTAGCTTTAACCAGTTCTCTGGAGCCACTTCCATAAACTCAATTTGTTTTGGTATAGCATGCTCAAGCTCATCTAGCATTTCTCTTCGCAAGCCTAAACCGACCATGCCAAAGTTAGGCGTTTGATTTTGAGCCATAATAAAACCTCATATTAAATAAAAAGGGCCTAATGGCCCTCTCGCTTATCTGAAAAAGAAAAGTTTAGTGGCTACCACCACATTTACCTTCGCCGCACTTGCCTTCTTTTTTGGCCTTAGCATCACCACCACATTTACCTTCGCCGCACTTGCCTTCTTTTTTGGCCTTAGCATCACCGCCGCATTTACCTTCGCCGCATTTGCCTTCTTTTTTGGCTTTAGCATCGCCACCACATTTACCTTCGCCGCACTTGCCTTCTTTTTTGGCCTTAGCATCACCGCCGCATTTACCTTCGCCGCACTTGCCTTCTTTTTTCGCTTTAGCATCACCGCCGCATTTTCCTTCGCCGCACTTGCCTTCTTTTTTCGCTTTAGCGTCGCCGCCACATTTTCCTTCGCCGCACTTGCCTTCACCAGCGTCTAATTGATAACCAGCTACCATTTGTTGAAACTCAAATGGATTAGCTTGAACATCAGTACTTGCCATACTTGCGCTGCCAACAACCACTGCGCCTAATGTTAATGCAATTGAGTTTTTCTTTATTGTATTCATTTTTAATTACCTTTTAAACTTGTTGAACATCATTATAAAAGTAGACCGGTATTAAACTAAAAACTTTCAAATTTTCTATTTTTTTTGCAAATAAGTTATTTAACTCTCTATAAACGCTAATAAGCGTTTTATGAATTTATGATTTACAGGTAAACTGGCGCTCCTTTTTTAGTAATACATTAATCACACTATGAAACTTATTTTAGCACCCATGGAAGGTGTCGTTGACTTTAAAATGCGGCAACTACTCACCGACATAGGCGGCTTCGATCTTTGTGTGACCGAATTTATCCGTGTTGTAGATACTTGCCTTCCAGATAAAGTATTCCACCGTTATTGCCCTGAACTTAAAAATGCGGGACTCACTCGTAGCGGTACTCCGGTTCGTATTCAGTTATTAGGCCAAGTAGCCGACGTGTTAGCAGAAAATGCTGTAAAAGCAATTGGCTTAGGCTCTCATGGCATTGATTTAAACTTTGGTTGCCCCGCAAAAACAGTCAATAAAAGCAAAGGCGGTGCTGTATTACTCAAAGATCCAGAACATATGTACTCGATTATAAAAACGGTAAGGGATGCCGTTGATGATGAGTATGAGGTAAGTGCTAAAATTCGCTTAGGTTTTGATGATGATAGTAATAGCCAAGAAATTGTCGATGCCGTTGTTAACGCGGGTGCTAACAGCATTGCAATACATGCAAGAACTAAACGCGATGGCTACAATCCACCCGCCTATTGGGAAAAAATTCCCCCTTTGGTCAAAGATAAAAAAATTGCAGTGGTCGCCAATGGCGAAATTTGGCAAATAGAAGATGCTCTTTTATGCCAAAAACGCAGTGGTTGTCGTGATTTGATGATTGGTCGTGGCGCCCTTTCACATCCTGATCTCGCAAGAAAAATTAAAGCGCAAGTTAATAACGAAAGCTACAACGAGCTCACTTGGGAGAATATTTTACACCATATTATTCATTCATCTATGCACCAAACAGCTAGCAAAGATAATAAATATTTTGCATCTCGAACAAAGCAATGGCTTGGTTATTTAAAACGCCAATATCCACAAGCTGGGCTATTATTTGATGAAATTCGTCGTTTAAAAGCAAAGGATGAGGTAGCCGAAGTGTTAAAGAAGTATGCGAAAGCGCCACAGTTTGATACAAATCATAACACCTAAGTAAATCTAAATAGATAATAGCAGTATCACTACAAATTAACTTAAGGGTTATACTGCTAATGCATCATAAGCAACGACTAAACGATGAAATAGAAAGTGTTAAAGCAACGATATTAGGTTTGCTGTCACAATCGACTCACCCTACACATCAAAACTTGCTCTGCATCCTAACCAATACATCTAATGAAGAATGGCTCGATTTAGCCGCTCAGCAATTAGGTAATGAGTATAATCCGTTAATTGAACGAATGAACAAGCTTGAAGCAGCAATTAGCCAAATGGATATTGGTCAATATGGCTACTGCTGTGACTGTGAAGAAAAAATATCAGAGCAGCGCTTAGAAAGAGACCCTGCTACTCAGCGGTGTGATAAGTGCGCTAAATAGTAGCGCACTTAAGTTTAATTAAGTAATTGCGAAGCAAAACTAAATGATTGTCCTGGATAAAAAATAATATCCTCAACTAATATCCTCGCATCTCCTTCACTAATATTTAAACGTTTTAGTAAATTTAAGCGCGCTTGCGATAATGTCCACGCGTGGTAATGCACCCCAAGATCAGTTTCCATCATCGCTAAATAGAGACGCTTATTTGCAGCCGTTAATTGCTTATTGTTAGCCCTCTGAGGTAATAGCGTATAACCCGTTGACCAGTCTAAACCCACTATTTTAGAATCAGTTAGAAGTAATTTGGTAAGCTGTGAGGCATTTGAAGCTTCTACCATTGTGTGCTGTTTTTGACCCTGCATTGTTTTAAATTTACTATCTATAAGGCTTAGCCACTCAAGCGGCGAAAGTACATCATTTGCAAAATAATTTAGTTTACTTTGGTACCACTGGCTGCCATTTGCAAGACCAGACAACCCAATGCTGCCTCTGGGCTTATACTGCGTTAAGTAATTATTTAATACACTCAGAGACTCATTAAGCTCAATAGGTGTGTCAGTACTATTAATTGCTTGCTGCACATAGTGCTTTAAATAATTATGCTCTATTTTATTAAGCTTTAAGTTACTTTGCTCAGCAGCTTGTAGCTGTGATTTAACAAATATCAGCCACTGCTCAATGTTTTTATACTGAGCATCATTTTTAACTATCGAAAGCATGTTTGATAACACATCAGTGTGTGCAGGCCATGCAAAATAACGCTCTGGAAACCGCTCAGCAATCACCAAATAATTTACTTGATGGGTTTGCGCAGAAGATAACTTCATTTGCATTAGCTGCTGGTAAATAGCGTGGCGACGCGCTAAATATGAATCAGTAAAAGGCAGTTGTTCGTTACTGAGCCCTGTACTGTTTAAGTTCATTTGTGCACTTAAAGCCGTATTAAGTGATATTAACGCGCTTTGTGCCTCTTCATAAGATGAAAACAAATCAGCTGGCTTTGAGCATGATGCTAAAAGCAAACAAAAGAGCAATGAAATAATAGGCGTTCTGTTCATGTTAATTCCAATAAAAAAAGCCCCAATGGGGCTTTTTAAAAATACTAGAGTACATTAAATATTAAATTTTAACACCGTTGCGAGCGGCTTTATCTTTAATATATGTAGCCCAACCTTTTGCAAATCTACGTGTGGTTGGATCGTCCATAGCTTTAGTAATAGCGGCATGTGCTTGCTTATACTTGCCTTGGTAGTAAAACGCTTCAGCTAGATCTGAATATATAGTACCTTTTTTGTCAGAGCCAAGCTCTAACGCTTTGTTCAAACGAACAACGGCAGCACTAAATTTTTCAGATTGTAGAAGTAATGAACCGGCTTTGCGATAAAGCTCAGCGTCATTATCAAATTTAGCAGCTTCTTCGTAGTACTTAGCAGCCTTCTCTATATCTTTCGAACGATGGTAGTTACTAGCAATCGCACTCATGTTTTGCTTAGTGCGTTTAACTTTTTCTTCTTTAACGGCCTTTTCAAGCGTTACAGCTGCTTTATAAGGAATTTCATTTAAAGAATAGAAATTAGCTAGAACTTTGTATTCAACTTCGTTTTCAAAGTAACCGTTCTTGTAAGCAACTTCCATAGTTGCTAGGCCTTTTTTGTATTCTTCGGTTTGTAAATAATACTTACCTAAGCCTACCCAAGACTTTTTGTCTTCAGGCCATACACGAACGATTTCTTCAGCGACTTTAACCATATTTTGATATTGCTTTTGCTCAAAATAGGCAGCTAATTTAAGTTGATAAGGAGCTTTATTAGGCTCTTTTGCTAACTTAATTGCTTTGTTTGCCGGCTCGAGAACCTCATTAAACTGTTTAAGCTCATAGCTTGCTTGCGCAATACGAGTGTAAACTTTTGGGTCTTCTTCGCCTGTAAAGTCCATCCAATCAGAATATGCTTGCTTTGCGGCATTGTACTGTTCAGTACCTGCATACATGTCACCTAAGGTTTTTAAACCTTGAGCCTGATCGGCAAAGTTTAATACATCTGGTGCAATCGCTGCTTTCATATACTTAATAGCGACTTTGTACTGCTCTTTTTGAGCATACATGCTGCCTAAGTAACGATTAACAGTTGCTTTGTCAAAGTCGTTAGACGGATCTAACTCTTTTAATAAAGCAATTGCACCATCAACATCATCTTCATTATACAAATCAAACGCTTTAATTACTTTTTTACCAGTACGTTCGCCCATGATTTTAGTTTTTGCTTTCTTACGCTCTTCAATTTTCGCGTAATCTGGCGCCGCTAAAACAGGTGCAGTTAATGCTGCACCTGACACAGACATAAGAATTGCAAGTGCAGTTACTTTAGAAAAATTTCTCATTACTCGCCTCCTTAGTTGCCTTGGTTAAGTTTAAAGTCTAGTTGAACTTGTAAACCAACTTGCTTTTGTGGTTTGCCGTCAATGATCTTAGGACGGTATTTCCACTTGCGCAATGCACGTTTAGCTTCACGGTCAAAGATACGTTTTGGATCTGCGTCGATTACATCAACGTCAGTCACACCACCTAACTCATCAATTGTGAATGAAAGTTGAACCCAACCTTCTTTACCATCACGTGCTGCTTGTGTTGGATATTTTGGTTCAATACGAACGATCGGTGTCGCATCACCATCTCGTCCAAATGCACCTGGACCACTCAGTCCACCAGCCGTGCTTCCCACATCGATGCTTGGCATATTAAACGACAAACTCGTACTTGGGTTGCTATTTTCCGGCTGTGGCGGCTGCGGTTTAGGCGGCTGCTTTGGCGGTGGCGGAGGCGGAGGCGGTACACGCTTCCTCTCCTGCACCTTAGATTCAGGCGGATTCGTCATAATTTCGACTATGATCTGCTCTTTTTGTTCCGTATTACGGTCAGCCCCACCAGAGATGAGGTATGCCATGAAGTAGAACAAGCCGAAAGTAACTGCCCCACCTGCAATCAGTGAAAACAGAAAACGAATCATTACTGATCTCCAGCTATTGAAATTCTCAGGTTATCACCTGTCGCTTTAATCTGGTCCATAACTTTAACCACTGTGCCATGTTTTGCTTCTTTGTCAGCTTGCAAAATTACAACATCTGTAGGTTGTTCTGCTAATAAACTTTCAATTTTTGCTGAAACACGTTCAACATCAACTTGCTGTTTATCAATCCAGATTGCACCGTCATTACGAATAGCAATAAAAATATTAGCATTTTTTTGCTTCGTAGCTTGGGCAGCTTTTGGTTTATTTACCTCGATACCAGCCTCTTTAACGAACGATGTAGTTACGATAAAGAAAATAAGCATGATAAATACGATGTCAAGCATTGGCGTCATATCTACCGCAGCTTCTTCTTCTTCACGAAAACGTTGTTTACGTGCCATATTTAATTCTCTCTCTAGTGATGAGGCATACTATCTACAAGTTTGGCTTTCACCATTCTCGCTCTTGCCTCAAGGCGTGAGCTAAAGAATACCCCAGATAGTGCCGCAACCATTCCAGCCATTGTTGGGATTGTTGCCATTGATATGCCTGATGCCATTAAACGTGCATTACCTGTACCTTGGGTTGCCATGGTTTCAAAAACCGCGATCATACCCGTAACAGTGCCAAGTAAGCCTATTAAAGGACATACAGCTACTAATGTTTTAATCAACAACATACGCTGATCTAATTTTTCAGACGCTTCAGAAATCCATGCTTCACGGATTCTGTGTGCGTACCAAGACGTAGTGTCTTGGCGGGCATCCCACTTGGCTACAATATCCTTCGTTAAACGAGGAAATTCAGCAAGTAGGAACCAATAGCGCTCAATCATTAAAACCCACATAAGAAAGAGTGCTATCGCGACCACGTATAATACCTGGCCGCCTGTGCCAACAAAATCCCTGATAGATTCCCAGATCTCCATCAGGACTAGCATTAGGCTTTCTCCTTCTCCGCGTGAGTCGCGATGATACCCGCGCTTTGCTCATCAAGGATGTGTAATACCGACTTACTACGACCTGCAACAATAGAGTGAAGTAGGATAAGTGGTAGAGCTGCAATTAGACCTAGCGCTGTAGTTACAAGTGCTAGAGAGATGTTACCAGCCATGATCTTCGGATCGCCCGTACCGAACAATGTGATTGTTTGGAACGTTAGGATCATACCGATTACCGTACCTAGTAGACCTAGTAATGGTGCGATAGCAGCAAGGATCTTGATGATGTTAATACCCGCTTCGATGCGTGGCGTTTCACGAAGAATCGCTTCATCCAGTTTAAGCTCAAGGTTTTCAACATCTTGGTTTTTGTTGTCAGAGTACACTTTAAGAATACGACCCAGTGGGTTATTTGTATTCGGTGTAGACAAGTTCTTAAGCTGACCTTTGATCTTAGAAGTAGTAAGCGCTAAATCAACGAAACGTACTAAGAAGATTAAAAGACCTACAACAAGTAATACTGTGATGATGTAACCAACTTCAGCACCTTGCTCGTAGTACTCCATAAGAGACTTTTTCTGAGTGTTAATACGTAAAATTGCACCACGTGTAGGATCCACGTATACGCCAGCATAGTTATCAGCTGAAGTACCTTCTAAATCAGAAATACCTTTAAGGATATAGCTGTCAGGTTGCTTACCTAGAGGCTGAATAGATTTAGTCTCTGGTGAGTAGATTAAGTATCCGTCGTCTGTAACTAAGTTGAAGTTACCGATACGTGTTACTTTTTTCATAGACGGGTTACCGTCAAGACCAGCAACTTCAGTTTCAAACGTTGAAACTTTTGCTGATTCAGTCATTTCTGTTTGAAGTGAAATCCAAAGCTCTTCTAGTTCACGAACAGTTGGAAGTTCTTTAGCTGCTGCTAATGAACGAAGTACTTCAGCACGACCTGGTTTTTCAGCACTTACTAAAGATGCTTCAATTGAACCAATCGCGTCAGCTGCTGCACGACGAACAACACCAAACATTTCACCTAACGTACCTTGAGCGTTTTGAAGAGCTTGCTCTTTTTCCGCTAAAGTATTTTCGTTTTGTGCATATTCTTTGCTAAGACGATCACCACGTGCTTTTTCAGCAGCTAGTTGGCTTTTCGCTTTGTTAAGTAACGCTTGCTTATCAGCACGATCTGACAAGAACTCTTGTTCACGTTGCTTATTGATTTTTCCTTCAGAGATACGCTCTTGCTTTACTTGCTCAAGAATTTTATCTAAAGCGTCAGTATTTGCATGTGCATTAAGCGCGGTACCGGCAGAAACAGACAGTACTGCTGCAACAGCAAAACCTTTAAATAGTTTCTTCATTATTGATTACTCCGCGCCAAAAATTGGTAGTTTAACAAGTTCTAGTGTCGCTTGCTTACGTGCCATACGGATCACTTCTTTAACAGGTTTTAGGTATTCTTCACCTAATTCTTTCCACTGTTTAGTGTTGTTATCCCACACCCAAGCGTGTTTTAGATCGAATGATTGCGCTACGTAAGTAATACGACCTAAACGACCGATATCTACGTTAATGCTACGACCATCAACATCTAAAGTACCTTGAGAAGCAGTTACAGCTGAGCTGTATGCTGTTTCAACAGTGTACGCTTCAAGAACCTGACGGAACTTTTCAGACGTTGTTACAGATGCAGATGCCATGATCTCACGTAATCTTTCAACGCGTCCAAGACGAGTTTCAAGGTTAAATGGAACGTCCGCTTTGATGAATTGCTCAAGCGTATCGATCATGCGATACATCAAAGGCACAACGTTTTGTTTAGTGTTATCGATAGTCGCGATTTGACGATCGAACGATGCGATAGACGCGTTTTGGTCTGCGACCAAACGTGCTACGTGATCGTTGTACACTTTCATAAGTTCAGTCTCATCAACGATGCTACGGTACTCAGCGATTAGCTCCTGAGTTTGACCATATACATTGTCAATTTTAGTTTGAGACTTAACCGCAGCCTTTTGAATTGTTTGACCTGCTTTTTGCACGTCATTCAAAGGATCTGCAATCACATTGCTGCTTGCAAATGCAAAAGCGCCAACCAACGCAGTTGCTACAAGACTCTTTCTGATTTTAACAGACATAGTTCCCAACCAATTAAGTAATGTTACTTTTATAATTTAATTATCAACCCGCTAAGGGGAAGACAACCCTGATATCTTTTAATAGATATCAACTTACCAATAATGCTAAATGCATCATGTCATGTCAACTTCATGTTTAGCATAACCTATAAATAAATCAGCTTGTTTGTAAGATATTTACTGGGCTTGAACAAAAAAATTAACATTATTATAACTAACGTGATAAACACAATTTCTGCAAACCCTGATATAGTAAGAATAACGATAACCACCACTGTTAATGTAAACAAAAATATAACATTTAAAATTAACTTAATCGTTGCTGAAAAAAAATTAAAAATAAGCTAATTTTCTGTCCCGAATATTCATTTCGAAGGTTTTTTAACGCTTTTTACACAAAAAATACAGCTAATCGTTATTATTAGGTTATTCATCGCATAATAATAATGACGTGCAGATTTAATAAAAAGCAATACAAAGGAGGGGAAGGTGATTACAAAAAATCATTTTTATTAACACCTGTGTTTTTTATCTTTATTAGCCTAAAGGCCTTATCCATTTTTAATATTTTTCCAAGCCCCAATCTCAACCTTAAGCAGTTGTATCATCTCTGAAGGATTAGAGTCAGATAGACTAATCGTAAGATAAAATAAAGAATCTTTAATGCCCGATAGAATATTTAAATCATCAAGGTTTAAATTAAATAGATAGAAATTCGGCAGAAGAAAGGTATAAAAAAAGGAATGGTTTAGAAAGTTTAATAAGTTTTGCAGATTTTAATGAATTATGGTGAAACAGGTTAGTGCTTCACCACGATGAACTTAGGTTCACATAATAAATTATGCTACTTCTACGTTCTCAGCTTCTGGGCCTTTTTGACCTTGCTTGATGCTGAAAGTCACTGCTTGACCTTCGCTAAGAGTGCGAAAACCAGAACCAGTGATTGCGCTGAAATGTACAAACACGTCAGGACCATTTTCTTGTTCAATGAAACCAAAGCCTTTAGCTTCGTTGAAAAATTTTACTTTACCAGTAACCGACATACTAAATTTTCCTGTAAGTCAATAATTAAAATTCAGCCATATTATTATGGCAATATCCTCCCTGAGTCAATGCCCAAAAAACTGGAGGTGATAGTACAGGAAGAAGTAATAACCAAACCGGTAACCTTAAACGCAGCACAATACCGTAATTCAATACGCAAAAACTCAAAGCCAATTAAGGTTAACACATTAATATTTTTTTAGCTCTATTAATTGGGATTTATTTTTGAAGATTCATCGATTTATTACTTTCTTTGTAAGTTTCTAATTTTTAACGGGATAAACAGTTCATAATTTGTGTTTTTTATAAACAGAGTGTATTTTTTTAAAATATGGCCGATCTGCACAGCTTTTGCTAACTTAAAATAAAAAAACCACCTTAGTTTTAGGTGGTTTTAAATTCTAATTATTTAACTTGCCAGTCAATAACACTATCTGCTTTGATTGGTACAACTTCTGAGTCCCCTAGCGAATAACTTGCTGGCACTGTCCAAGGTGCTTTCTCTAAGGTAATAGTGTCTGTATTACGCTCAAGGCCATAAAAATCTGGGCCGAAGTGACTTGCAAAGCCCTCTAACTTATCAAGCGCCCCTGCCTCTTCAAAAGCTTCAGCATAAAGTTCAATAGCTGCGTGCGCAGTATAAGCACCGGCACAACCACATGCTGCCTCTTTTTTGTCTTTGTAATGCGGGGCTGAATCCGTGCCTAAAAAGAATTTTTTACTACCACTTGTAGCTGCCGCCATGAGCGCTTGTTGATGAATATTACGCTTTAATATAGGTAAGCAATAATAATGTGGGCGTATACCCCCTGCTAGCATATGGTTGCGGTTATATAACAAATGATGAGCAGTAATTGTAGCTGCTACATTAGCCGAAGCATTTTCAACAAACTCTACCGCATCTTTTGTTGTTATATGTTCAAGGACAATTTTAAGCTCAGGAAAATCTGCGACAACGTCGCCTAAAATAGTATCTAAAAACACTTTTTCACGATCGAATATATCAATAGAAGAGTCAGTAACTTCACCATGTACGAGTAAAAGCATGCCAACTTCTTGCATTGCTTTTAATACTGGATAAATATTTTTTACTGATGTTACACCAGAATCTGAGTTAGTTGTTGCGCCCGCTGGGTAGAGTTTAGCTGCAAAAATTTTACCTGTCGCTTTTGCTTTTTTTATTTCATCAGGCGTCGTTTTGTCGGTAAGGTAAAGCACCATTAAAGGTTCAAACTGCCCTTGAGGTTTTGCAGCCATAATTCGCTCTCGATACGATAATGCGGTTTCTGTACACGTTGCTGGCGGAACTAAATTTGGCATAATAATCGCGCGGCCCATATAGCGGCTAATATCACGCACCGTATCTTTTAACTGATCTCCATCACGTAAATGAACATGCCAATCATCGGGTCTAGTAATCGTTAAAGTTGTCATTTTGCTCGTCATCGTAAAGTCCTAATGCTTAAGTTAACTGATCATAGGCATATGGTGATTTCGAGTAAAGGGCTTATTAGAAATAATCCTTAGATACTACATTTAAAGTTAACTTTACACTTGATGATTCTCATTTAACGTTTTATTTTGTAGAAACGTTAATATTAGGTTAACGTATGTACCTTTAATAATTATAAGGCCTCCCAAAGCTGCCTATGTCGAATACTATCGATACCACTAAAGCGCTCGAAACTAAAACGGATCAGTTGAGTATAATCAATCAGTTCTCATCAAGTTTATTGCAACTGAATACATTAGAAGCGCTTTTTAGTTACGTCACCACACAAGTTGTTAATCGACTTGGGTTTGTAGATTGTGTTATCTACTTAGCAGATGACAGTCAGTCTTTGCTAAATCAAGTAGCTTCTATGGGTATTAAAAACGGGCATATCAGTTATCAATCTGAGCGAAAAATCATTCGCTTTAGCGAAGGCATTACAGGTTATGCAGCATCTACAGGGCAAGCTTTAATAATTGGCGATGTAACTAAAGACAGCCGTTATATAGCTGATGAGCGCCCGGCTCAATCAGAAATATGCGTACCCTTGATATACAAAGATCGTGTCCTAGGGGTTATAGACTGTGAGCACCCAATAAAAAATTACTTTACTAGTTCACATTTAGAGATTTTAACCACCGTAGCTCACTTACTAAGTGCAAAAATCAATCAAGTGAATACCGTTAATAGCTTGCAAGACACTGTTATGCAGCTAAACAATGCACAAAAATTAGAAAGCAGCCTATTGCAAATAGCTAATTTAACTTATAAAGCACAAAATTTAGACACCTTCTTTCAATCTTTGCATGCGATTATTGACAGCTTATTGACTGCGAGTAACTTTTTTATTGCGCTGTACGACAAAAAAGAAGACGCGCTCGACTTTGTTTATACTGTTGAAGGCGGTGTACAAACAAATACCCACAAAGTTATTTCAAAAGAGCAACTAAAAGAAACAGCCTCTTACTATTTGCTGATCAATGAACGCCCACTGTTACTCAATAAACAGCAATACTTTGAACATATTGCACAAGGCCATTTTAAGTTAGTAGGTGAACAAGCTGATTCATGGTTAGGTGTGCCTTTTAAAGTTAATGAGCGTATGAGTGGCGTTATTGTTGTACAAAGTTATGACGAACAACATTACTACAATGAGCATGATAGCTCGTTGCTAACCTATGTAAGTCGTCAAATAAGCATGGTTATAGATAGGCATTTAGCCCGCCAAGAGCTGGAGCACAAAGCGCTGCACGATGAGCTAACTGGCCTGGCAAACCGTTCGCTACTGATTGAAAGAATGAAGCATGCTATTTTACGCCTAAATCGCGCTCAAAAAGGCACTTTTCATGCCCTGCTTTACCTTGATTTTGATCGCTTTAAGAGTATTAATGATTCGTTAGGTCACGAAGTAGGTGATCACTTTTTAATTGCTATATGTAAACTCATTACTCAAACGGTACGCAATACCGATACCTTTTCTCGCTTAGGTGGCGATGAGTTTGCTATTTTTATGGAAAACCTCAGTCATCGTGACCAAGTAAACGATGCCCTTACTCGCATTAAAACGGCACTATCTGAACCTGTTAATATTGATGGCCATTTACTGCAGCCCTCCACCAGTATTGGCGTTGCATTTAGTGACAGCGTAGACGATGAAGCATTTTTATTATTGCAACAATCAGATGCGGCTATGTATGAGGCAAAATCATCTGGGCGTGGCCAAGTTAAATTTTTTAATAACGTGATGCGCAATAAGCTAAAAACGCATGCAGATCTTGAAAACGATTTACAGCACGGTATTGAGCATAATGAATTTGAACTGTATTTTCAGCCTATCTTTACTATTAACAGTGGCGAGGTTATAGGATTTGAAGCTCTCGTACGTTGGCATCACCCAAAAAAAGGGTTTATATCACCGAACGACTTTATTCCAATTGCTGAAAAGACCGGGCAAATTATTAACTTAGATTTGCATTTACTAGACCTCGCAGCGCAACATATTGCTTTGTGGCAACAACAAGGGCATCGCTTTTTACGTGTCACGGTTAATGTATCTTCTCGACACTTTGCCAGTTTAGAATTTGTAGAGCAGCTCCATAGTATTTATAAAAAACACCACCTACCACTGGGCTCATTGTGTCTTGAGATAACTGAATCGGGACTGATCGAAAATTTAGAATTAGCGACGCAAATTATACAAGGGTTATCACCTTTAAAAGTGTTGCTTTGCCTTGATGATTTTGGCACAGGCTATTCTGCTCTAGGCTACTTGCACCAACTGCCAATTCATGTAATGAAAATTGATAAAAGCTTTATTGATAACTTAAAAACCACTGCTAACCCATTAATAGATGCTATCTTAACCTTGGCTATTTCTTTAGATCTTATTGTTATTGCAGAAGGAATAGAAACCGCTGAGCAACTTACTATTTTACAAAAAACCCAATGTGATTATGGGCAAGGCTTTTTAAAATCAAAACCTGTTACAGCAACAGAGGCCATAGCATTAATACACAGCCCTCTTTAATGGCTAGGCACAGCTGGAATTTACAACCAAGTATTTAGGATTAAACTGACCACTGTGCTTACTCGCTTTAATACTCTTAATAATTTAATCTCGTTTGTAAGAGCATACCAATTAAACCTTGATGCTAAATGCTAACCTCAACAGCATGTTTTACAACAACACATTAATCGCTAAACATACATAACTTACTCCATAACCAAATTCACACTGCTTTATTTTAATTTCAGCTTAACTATTTAAACCCGATTTAACATGAGCTAAATTCAACAACAAACAAATAACAAAACAATATTTGACTATGCAAAGTTAATAAATTTAATGTTTGCAGTAAAAAACACACCAAACCTCACTTTTATAGCCATCTAGACGTTGAAACGATTTTTATATAAGCGTAGTATGTAGTTAATCTAAGCAATACTCACCATACCCATGAGATTTATTAAAGATGATTGACATTAAACACCTAAAAACTATAGCGACCCTTAAAGAAACGGGATCGTTAGTTAATACAGCCCGCGAGCTATTTTTAACTCAGTCAGCTTTATCACATCAGATCAAAGATTTAGAAAATAAATTAGATTGCCAGTTGTTCGAACGAAAAACTCAACCCGTCCGATTTACACCTCAAGGTATGTTATTACTTGAATTAGCACACGAAATATTACCTAAGTTAGAAGCAACTAAATGCCGATTAAAAGAAAGTTTAAATCAGCCAATCTCACAACTGCGTCTAAGTGTTGAATGTCATGCCTGTTTTCATTGGCTATTGCCTACTATTAAAGAGTTTAATAATTTTTGGCCTGACATAAAGATTGATTACGAACGTGGTTTTAGTTACGACGCCATCCCAGACTTATTAAATGATGAATTAGACCTAGTGCTTACCTCAGATGTGCGTGAACCCGACAAACTAGAATACGCCCACCTATTTGACTTTAAACTTAAGCTAATAGTGGCACCGGATCATGACTTAGCTAAAAAAGCCTACGTAACTGCGCTTGATTTAAAAAACGAAACTATTATTTCTTACCCGATTCCCCGTGAGCGCCAAGATATATTTAAGCATTTTATTCAAAATGCACGTTTTGATGGCACGCTTAAAACAGTTGATCAGGGCTTACTTATATTTCAATTAGTCAGTGCAGGTATGGGTGTAGCCGCCCTACCTGATTGGCTAGTTACTCCATATGAAAGCCAAGGGCTAATTAAGTCAATTCCACTGGGCGCGCTTGGTTTAACCCGTCCGATGTACTTAGCGATGAAAAAAGACATGAAAGACAATCCGGTTTACCGTCATTTTTTAAACACCTGTAAATTAAATAACGGTCGATAAATCTAAAACTTATGAGTAACATGTTAGTAAATATATTCAACCGTGTTACTCATTATGTTTGAACTTAAAAAAATATTGGGCGGTTTACTCATGCCGTTACCATTACTAGGTTTACTTAGCCTAATACTGCTTATTTTTGCACTCAAACAACGAAAGCTTGTTATTACCTTGTCTTTTTTAAGTCTTACAACCTTATTACTTGCCAGTACGCCCTGGGTTGCCAACTTATTGATTAAACATAATCAACCTACTTCATTGGCTTTTAGTATCAATGATCACCCAAGCATAGATAAAATTGTGGTACTTGGCTGCGACATAAACCCTAACCCAGCCCTTAGTGCTAACAGCCAGCTAGGAAATTGTGCATTAACACGTTTAGTGGAAGGTATTAGGCTCGCTAATATATATCCTCAAGCTCAGTTAATTGTATCGGGTGGGGGTTATGAAAAAGTCACCAACAGCGCACTTATGTATAAAACGGCAATTAGCTTGGGTATGAATAAAAGTCGCATTGTACAAAATCCAAACGCAATGGACACAGCGCAAGAAGCCGCATTTTTAGCCTCAAAACTAGTTGATTATAATACCGCTTTAGTTACTTCTGTAAGCCATATGCCCAGAGCAATAAATTTATTTAATGCTCAAGGCATCACTGTGATCCCCGCAGCAACTGACTACCACAACTTTGCAGCGTACCCTTGGTATAAGCAACTCATACCCAACGCAAAAGCATTACTAGTAGTGACTCAATTTGCCCATGAAGTACTTGGCGATACATGGATAAAAATACGTCGTACAATAAATCCTGAAGCTCTTTGATTTTTTATTGTTGATGGGTTTTAACCTCAGCGGTTTGACTCCAAAGCCGATAGAGTGTGATCAAAAATACACAAAGAAATAATAAACTGAGGGCTGTTAGGTTCTCAACCCCTAAAGAATCAAAGGTAGCGCCAAAAGTAAAGCCTCCACCAACTAGAACAATTGCCCAAACTACTGCAGAACATGCATTTAATAGGCTAAAACGGGGCCAACTAATCGATGTGAGCCCTATCGGGAGAGCGCCGATGGTACGTAGCCCTTTTGGATAACGATATAAAAAAATGTAGGCAGTACCATAACGATTTGCAAGCTCACTGGCTCTTTTAAATAACCGACCTAGTCGGTTTGGCTTTTCAAGCCATGTAGTGCCATATGTTCTTGCGAGAGCAAATCGTAATTCATCCCCCAAATATCCGCCCGTAAAAGCTACCAGAGCAACATAACCAACATCAAGTGCACCGGTATGTGCAGCATAGCCTGCAAATAAGGGTAACCACCCACTTTTTAAAGCACAATAACCAAAAAGTAACAAATAAACCAACAACCCATATTGCTGTATTAAATCCAACATGCCTTCCATTTTATACCTTTACGTTGAATTGCCTGGCGGCGAGAAAATAACATTTTAATTTAAACGGGATAATTGCAGCGAAAGATCTGTTATGTACCAATGTAATAGAAGCTTCCTTTGGCTTGATAAAGTAGTTAATTTTTTTTGAAGATTTTAAATAACCTACTCAGGATAAATGATGAGTAGGTTACATTAATGACATTGCTTTTACAGCAAACGTTTACACTGGGTTATCTATATCAATAAATGTTACGTCAAAACTATATTGCTCTGCGAGAAGCTCTCCCAGCGCTTTAATACCGTATCGCTCAGTGGCATGGTGGCCAGCAGCAAAAAAGTCGATATTTTGCTCGCGAGAGCTATGTATTGTTTGTTCTGACGCTTCACCGGTTAAGTAAGCATCTAGCCCCTGCTCAGCTGCTAAATCTATATAGCCTTGCCCGCCACCAGTGCACAGGGCAATAGTTTCAATTTTATCATTACGCACTAAACTTGTAAGAGGCTCGCGATTAAGCACTTGGTTTATTTTTTTAGCAAATTCGCACCCCGTTAGCGGCGTTTTTAACCGCCCTTTCATCGCGACACTGTTATTGACTGGCTCTAAACCTGCTTCAATCTCAATATCGAGTAATTGCGCTAGCTGAGCGTTGTTGCCGATTTCAGGGTGAATATCTAATGGCAAATGATAAGCAAATAAATTGATGTCGTTAGCTAAAAGTGCAGCCACACGACGTTTTTTCATGCTAATGATAGGTTGTGACTCGCCTTTCCAAAAATAGCCATGGTGTACCAAAATGGCATCGGCATTTTTTTCAATCGCGGCATCAATAAGTGCTTGGCTTGCCGTTACACCCGTTACTATGGTGCGTATCTCATCTTTACCTTCTACCTGAAGTCCGTTTGGACAAAAATCGTTAATGGTTTCTGGCTTTAACAGGGTATTTAATAGTTGATTAAATTCTCTACGTTGCATACTACTTACCTTACTTTGCACTGAATTTTGTACAAATTTTGGCGGTTATGCGCTAAAAATGAAAGGAAAATCGCAAAAAATTGAAAAACAGTTCTAAAATAGGTATAAATACCTCTTCTTTATCTGTGTAAACAACGTATAGGGTCTCTGATGAGCAAACTAGACAAAACAGAAGTGTTATCTGCCTTTGAAGCTGCATATGAAGCTGCCAATGGTAAAAAACCTGAAATAACAACTAAACCTGGCTGGTACAGCGTTGATGGCGGCAAGAATATGCGCCTAGCTGATGTAGCAGAGCTGACTAAAGAATTAAGCTCTGGAAAGTCTACAAAAAAAGCTGCAGTAAAAGCACCCGCTAAAAAAACTAAAAAAGCTGCTCCTGTAAAAGCACAGAAAAAAGCGCCTTTCACCGTGATCACTGAGAACGAAGAAGGTTACACAGCAGAAGAGCTTTGGATAGTAGAGCTTGCTCGTAAAGATCACGACTGCCGCCTACCGCGCGGTGTAGTGTAATTCACTGAGTGCTCAGTATAAAAGAAACCGCGTCAAGCGGTTTTTTTATGTTTAGTTTCTATCAATAGCTCCAAAAACCACGTCGCGACAAAACCACACACCACAATAAACACTGTCCCGGCAAGTACTGGCATTATTAAAAAATCCCAACTTTGGCTAGACTCAATAATTAAGATAGGGTTTGCACCGGCAGCAGGGTGAATGGTTTTAGTAATCATCATCAAAGTTATAGCAATACCCACAGCCAGCCCAATCATGATCGCACTATCAGCACTATAATAGCTAAAAACAACCCCAATCATTGCGGTCAGCATATGCCCCCCTATTACGTTTTTTGGCTTAGCTAATGGGCTATGTGGTACGCCAAAAACAAGCACAGCTGTTGCGCCGAATGGCGCCATTAACCAAATACCGTAATCACCCATATAATTTAGCCACGCCAAAAAAGCCAAAACAAAAGTAGAAAAAACACCTGCGATTAATGCCGACTTTATTTGCTCACTATGCATATTACCTCCTCAAAAGTAGACCGACTTGTCTACACCTGTAATATAGACAAGTCGGTCTACCTATGTCAAGCTGTGTTTTTACTGCTCAAATTTGGAATATCATGAATAAACAACAACAAATAATCAGTACGGCACTGAGCCTTTTTTATAAAAAGGGTATACACGCTGTTGGTATTAATGAAATTTTAGCTGTATCCGGCATTGCAAAAAAAACCTTATACAAGCACTTTGAAAGCAAAGATGCGCTTATTTGTGCTTGTTTAGTCGCACGCGACATGTGCTTTAACGCTTGGCTAAAAAAAATATGTCTACAACCAAGTGCTATATTAGTCGCGCAAGCAATTTTTTTCGGACTGAAAAAGTGGATTAATAATGAGGTTTCAGAGTTAGGTAACTTTAATGGCTGTTTTTTTATTAATACTGCAGCTGAATACCCTATAGAGAATGACCCTATTGCCAAACTTTGCAAACAGCATAAGCAAACGAACTTTGAGATTATACTATCAGCTCTTTTAGAAACCCCTGAATTTGCTCATAATAGAGAAAAAGCAATTGAAGCCGCACACCATTTACTCATTTTAAAAGAAGGATTTATAACTAGAGCGAGAGTGATGCATGATGTATCAGTAGCTCCACCTAGTGATAATATTTTAAAAGCGATAGTAGCAGTTGGTTAAATAGGTAAACACAATATAAAAAAAGCGGCTAAATAGCCGCTTATTAACTAAAAAACGCCTGCCTTATTCAAAAAATAATGGGGCACGTTGTTTTTTACCAACTTCGTTCATCGTTGCTGCGTCGAACAAGCGGCCGTTGATCATGGTGTAATCAATTTTATCTGAATCGCGGATGTTTTTCAGTGGGTCGCCATCTATAACCATTAAATCTGCCAGTTTACCGACTTCTAATGAGCCTACGTTTTTATCTAAACCTAGGTATTTAGCAGGATCGAGCGTTGATGCTCGAATAGCCTCAAGCGGCGTCATACCACCTTGAGCAAACATCCACATTTCCCAGTGCGCACCTAAACCTTCACGCTGACCATGTGCACCTAAATTAACCAGTACACCTAAATCTTGTAGTTCAGCTGCCACACGTGCATTGTTAAAGTGGTTATAGTGATGATCGGGCGCTTTAACACGACGCATTGAACGTGGTAATAATTGATTTTTTGGCACAAACTTGCTCAATCGAGGATGATTCCACACATCAGTTTTATCGTACCAGTAGTTTTCCCCCCAAATACCGCCATAGGCAACCACCAATGTAGGCGTATAACCTACATCACTTTGTGACCACAACTGCTTAATATCATCATAAATATGTTCAACCGGAATGGAATGCTCAATCCCTGTATGCCCATCAACCACCATACTCAAGTTATGTTGTAATAATGAGCCCCCTTCTGGCACGACCATCATTTCAAGTTCACGACCAGCCTCAATCACTTGCTGACGCTGCTCTCTGCGAGGTTGGTTATAAGACTTAACACTAAACGCCCCTACTTTTTTCAAGCGTTCTAAATGAAATTTAGCATCATCTAATGAATCAATATGCGAAGTATAACCAGGCATATTCGCGCCATATAAAATAGTACCAGTAGAAAAAATACGCGGGCCGACAATCATACCGGCTTTTTGCATTTCACTGGCAGTGAATATTTCAGTGGTGTCGTTTGATGGATCGTGGATGGTGGTAACACCTAGCGCAAGGCCTGCAAAGTTTTTCCAATTTTGTTGTGGGATAATTTCATCGCTTGCTTGTGAGCCATGCGCATGCGCATCAACCATACCAGGCATAATTGTTTTACCTGTTACATCAACTATCTTAGCATTTTTTGGAATGCTAATATCTGCAGCAGAGCCAATAGCTTTAATATGTTTACCATCGGTAACAATAACGCCATTTTCAATGACTTTTTCGCCGTCCATGGTAATAATTTTTGCGCCAGTTAAGGCAATCATGCCTTCTGGTTCAGCCATTTTTTTGCTAAAACCAATGTTAGTCCCACTTTTGACTTTAACGCCTTGGTCATCGGCTTTATTAATAGCAAACATTCCCTCTAAACTGGCATGGTATAGCTCAGGGCCAAGTGTCCAATAGAGTTTATTGCTGTTGGCACTCCAGCTAATATTTTCACCAGCACGAACAGATAATTGCTCAATTGGAAATTGGCTGTCTTTAGGGCCAATATTAATGGTTTTGCCACGCTCAACAAACGGTGTTACAAACACTTTAAAGCGCTCTGCAAATGCTAAATACTCACCATCAGGCGATACCCTAAATTCAGTGGCATGCTCTGATTCATAAAGTTTGCGCACTTTTTTACTTTCAAGCTCAACCACACTTAACGTTGGTTTAGGCCATGGGCTCATAATATAAACACGATCGTTGGCACTACCAAACTGCGGTTGGTAACCACTTTTAGAAATTAGTTCACTCTTACCACCTTTAGTGCTAACACTGTAAATACCAGGGTGTAATGACCATTTAGGATTTAAAATGCTGCCGCCGCTGGCTTTACGATATACCACTGTTTTGCCATCTGGACTAAAGGTAGGCTCTACATATTTACCCGGTTCATCGGTAATAGTATCGCCGCGACCGCTTCGTGCAGAAACAACGCGCACTGTGCCTTGTTCATTATCGTCCCACGTGGTGTAGACAATTTTTTTGCCATCACGCGAGTACTGTGGAAATAACTCATAATGATCGGTTTGCTTGGTTAAACGTTTGATTTTTCCTGAGTCTAAATCGCGTTTATAAATATGACCCAGTGCTTCAAACAATGCCGTTTCGCCATCTGGGCTAATTTGTACATTTCGCAGCATTTTTACATCAAATTCTTCAGTATCGATATTTTGAGTAAAGCGCACCGCTTTTTGAATTTTTTTCGTGGTGTCTATTTTGAATGCAATATCGCTGACAGATTTATCATCGACATTGAGTTTATGAATGGTGCCACCAGCCCAAAATACTAACTCTTCATTATCTGGTGTCCACGCAATTGTTGGGTATACCCCATGAATAGCCCATGTTTCTTGCATATCGCGCTCTAGCTTGTCATATAGCTTGGTATGCTCACCGCTGGTTAAATCGTATAAGTACAAGCTAGTTTGAAAGTCATCACGCTTTACATAGGCAAGTTTTTTACCATCAGGTGACGGAGTTGGTCTGATTGCCCCACCCATACCACTAATAATCGTTTCTATTTCACCGGTTTCACGATCATAGCGCTTAATTTTATAAATACCCGCAACCGAATCTTTTGAGTAATGAAAGGTTTTACCTGGGGTGGCATCATGAGAAAAATAAACATAACGGCCATCAGGTGAAAACATCGGCTCACCTAAATCTTTTTGATCGTTTTCACGTTTAGTCAGTTGTACCCCTTTACCACCCGCTTTGTGATAAAGCCAAACTTCACCCGCGCCCAAAGAACGACTAGCGGTAAAGTGCTTACGCGCAACTAAATAATCGCCATCAGGGCTCCATGCCGGACTATTAAGTAAACGAAACGTTTCGTCCGTTACTGCAGTTTGATTCTCGCCATTAACGTCCATAACCCAAATATTATCACCGCCCCCCTGATCTGAGGTAAATGCGATATGTTTACCATCTGGGCTAAAACGCGGCTGCATTTGCCATGCGATATCTGAGGTTATTTGAGTGGCTTTACCACCACTCATTGGCATAGTGTAAATATCGCCCAGTAAGTCAAATACTAAGGTTTCTCCATCAGGGCTTATATCTACATTCATCCATGTGCCTTGCTCTACACTAATAGAAGCATCTACAAATTGCCCTTTTGGTGAATCAACTTGCCATTTTTTTTCATCTGTTTGCTCTGCGTGTACTTGACCCAATGCCAATGAAACTGATAACGCAAGCGCTGTTTGCAGCATTTTCTTCATGCTTATCTCACTTATTATTGTTGCTGTGTGTTGCTCTATTACATGATTGCAACAAAAACGCTAGCAAGTTACCAGCGTAATAGGATGAAGTGCATAAAATTAATGCCAAACAATAGGATCAAATTGATAAAAATCTACCAGCAAACGGTAAATTTCAGGGTCATCGCGGCGTAAATCTGCGGGTTTTTCTAAGAACGTTTCGGTGATCACCGCAAAAAATTCTGCCTCATTTGTGGCTCCGTAGCTATGAATAACATGCGGCATGTTATAAGCAACGTGTGTTTTTAACTGCGAAAACGCTCGGCTAAATACCTTGCCCCATTGTTGATAGTGAGTCTGTGATGTAAGTAATGGCGTGCCGGTGGTTTTACCGGTCTCTTGATCAAGTTGATGCGCAAACTCATGAAACACTAAATTATGCCCGTCACTGGGTAAGCGGTTACCCTCAAGCACATCATGCCAGCTCAGCACCAGTGTGCCTCCTGGCCATGACTCACCTTGCCTTACGGTATTATGAAAACTAACAAGTCCTGCGTTATCGCGACTTGATTGAGGCGCATAATAGGCGCTGGGATAGAGTAAAATTTCCTTCACGTTTTTATACAAAGGCCAAGGTTTATTTAGTACCAGCAGGCAAGCATCGGCGGCAATAATGAGTTTCATTGCTTCAGTTAGTTGCAACCCATCACAGCCAACAAAGCGCTTTTCATTTAAAAACCACACAATATGAGATGCTAACTTGGCTCGATCTGCATCAGTCATTTTGTTATAAATTGGCATAGCCCGCAGCAACAGCGCATGCTGTTGTGGGCTTAATGATAAATGACTGTATTTACGGCGCCACAGAGTATTTTGAATATCAGGCCAACGCCAAAAAATAACGACAAACGCAAAAAGTAAGAAAATCAATAATCCGTTTACCATTTAATAGCCCTATAATTATCTATACAGTATTAATTGGTCCATAAAACTAGAATTCAATTATTTAACACTAAATAAAAAGCCACACATCTGTTAGAGCGTGGCCTTTTCTTTAACAAGTGAACTGTTTATTTATATCATTCTAGCGATACAAAGGCTGCCATGCACATGTACGATAGCCATATCGTTCAAAATAGAAACGATTACAGTTGGTGTCATAATTACTTGAGCCAACATCAATGCGATGCTCACTTATATATTTATTATGCAGAGAAACCTGTTGTCCATTATACAATAAAGTAAAATGAACATGAGGACCTGATGATTGGCCGCCCTCACACAATGCTTGATTATAATTATTTGCATAGCGACCTAACCATGCACCAGGTTGAACATAATCACCACTGCTATATTGAAGGTTTGACATGTGGTAGTAGTTGGTTGAATAGCCACTGGCGTGTGTAACTCGAATATTGCAGGAAGAAAAGCGAGTTACCGTTCCGCCATGCGCAGCTTGAACAAAAGGAGTATTAGCGCCCCAGCCACCAGAGCCATTGTTAAAATCAAGTGATGAGTATGGGTAGCCAGAACCTGTATTTGAGTGAGCGCCACCACTGTACCAATAGCCAGACGGCCACGGTAAGTTCATTTCAAAACTAGCGGCTAAAAGTTGTTTTTCATTATTTTGATCTACACTATTCAATGAACGTTGCAATTGACTAGTGTTACTAGGAAATACACGGTCAAACGTAGCTAAAAACTCAGTCAAAGTCTGTTGATTATTTTTAGAGTTTGATGCCAGTCTATCGCTATCTGCAAACAGACTTACTAGAGCCGCAGTTGCAGCTGTGCTACTCGTAGTTTGGGTTGCCTGATTGCGTCTTTTTAACTTATCTTGTGACTCTTGCCACTGCTTATATGCATAAAAGCGTTGACTTAATTTCATCACTACGTCTTTTACTTGCGCATCAAAACCACGCTTGTCTGTTATACCAGCTAAAGGGTTCTCAATATCAGCATTTGGGTTTGAAAGTAAGCCACTTTGTTGCTCTATCAGCGCTAAAATTACTTTTGGATTAATACTGGTATAACCTGCCCAGTGTAAAATGAGCTCTTTTTTATCTTCAATTGCTGACGCATGCAAAGAAAAAAAGTTATCCCAATCTTCGTTTAATAATGAGTCATTAAACACAAATTGCGTATCATCAATAGTCAGTAAAGAGTTAAGCTTGAGTGATGCTAAAGACTGTTTAGTAAACAAAAAGTCATCATGCTTATCGCCTTCAGCTAATACCACAGGTGAGGCCCCTAGAAGACTTGCGAATGTAATATTAATTATCTTGTTTTTCATCTTATATTCCTTAAGTAAAAAGCAAAAAAAACCCTTAATGGGTACACAAGGTATAGCACCCAAATTAAAATAAAGTTAATTAATATTACTTATGCTTACATATAATTACTTAATGAATTAATTTAACCTACACAAATAATAAAGAAGTTGAAATTATCTATATGATAAAAGCTGTCGGAAAAAAAGATTTAACGCATTAAAGCAGCTCTTTTTAGGAAGTTATGCACTCAACCCTATTTCGGCCATTGTTTTTTGCCTTGTATAAAGCTTGATCAGCACGAGATAATAACCGATCGTAATCATCGACATTATCTGAGTCAGAAACACCAAAGCTCACGGTTACACTAAGCCCCTGGGCAATAGACGAAAAATCATTATTTTCAATTTCTTTGCGTAATTGTTCACATAATTGCTGTGCTTGCACAGTATTCATGTCAGGAAATACAAATGTGAATTCTTCACCGCCCCAACGAGCCACTTCTTGCTCGCCTTCACAATGCGCTTTAAGAATATTGGCGACTTCACATATAACCTGATCGCCAATCAAATGAGACCAACCATCATTAATGCGTTTAAAGTGGTCAATATCCATAATGGCAATCGCAAGCGGAGTATTACGCGCTTTAAAATCTGTAAAGTTGTCGGCCAGCCAACCATCAAATGCCCGGCGATTCGGTAAGTCGGTGAGCTGATCATGGGTAGCTTGATAAGCAAAGGCACTTGCTTGCTCTTGAAGTGCTTGGGTTTGCTTCACCACTCGGCTAGTTAGCTCTTTTTCTACTTGCTTATAGCGATACAAGCGATAACGATATGCACTATATATGACAACCACAAAAATAAAAAACACCACTAGCTTAAAGCTGGTTTTTTGCCAAAAATGCGATTGAATTTCAAAATGAATCACTTTGTCATTTTGCTGCCAATCGGTATTAGGATAGGCAGAACGCACTGCAAATGAATATTTCCCCGCGGGTAAATTAGTATATTCAGCTGTTGCAATATGAAAACGATCAACCCATTCATCGTTAAAACCTTTCATTTTTGTTTGAAAGTTTAATCGCTGCGGCATGATAAAACTTAAGCCCGCATAATGGAACGACAGTCGTGTAACTCCAGGTGGCAAAACAAGTGTGTCACCATCAACAGGCAATAACATGGGTTTACCATCTACAGAAAAACTTTCTACAATAGTTGGTAACGGTATCTCGGTGGCTTCTTTTAATCGCGCGGGTTTAACCGTACTCACCCCTTTTGCGGTGGCAAACCAAATAGTACCATCTGAATGCGCTGTAGCCGAAGGCGTTGACCCTCCATTGGCTTGCGCACTGAGCATGCCATCGCCCTCATCGTATAATTGAAAAGCTAGCGTCTGACTACCTTTTGTAGCTGAATCTAGTAGCTGATTAACCTGCTTATAATTAACTTCAATAATGCCACGGTTACTTGATAGCCAAAGTGAATCTTTAAAGGGCACAATTTGAAAAAGCTTATCAACCGGTAATCCTAACTCCCTCCCTAAAATAGTCATATGGCCATTTGAATGTTGATAACGCAATAAACCTCTATCGGTCGCCATCCAGGTATATTTATCGTCAATATAAAAGCCAAACGCATATTTAGCCGAAAACGCTTCAGGGAACTGAATTGGTTTAAATTTATCCGTATTGGTATTGTAAACTACTACGCCATTTCCAGTTCCTATCCAAATATTTGCCCTCTTATCTTCACTCAAAGCTAGAATAAAGCCACTCGGCAACTCTTTCTCATTAGTAAATTGCACTAAACTGCCGTCGGTATTAACTCGCGTTAACCCCATGGCTGAACCTACCCATAAACGATTTTTTGAATCAAAAAGTAACGAGCGTACTTCATTACTACCAAGGCCATTATCACGATTTAAGTAAGGTACAAGCTCGTTATTAACCACCTTTAAAACACCTGAAGTATAAGTACCGACCCAAACATCACCTTGGCTTTGTTCAAGTAAGCTCAATACTGAATAAGGAGAGCCTTGCTTAGTTCCTTTAATATGGGTAATTTTATTGTTTTGCAGCCGATCTAAGCCTGTACTCCCGCCTATCCATAAACTGCCATCAGAATGTGAAAGTACCGTGCGAACGTAGTCGCTAGATAAGCCTCGCTTTTTTCCCCACGATGAAAACGGGGCCTCTCTCAATCTAAATACACCCGCGTTGGTACCTACCCAAATACTGTTTTCTCTGTCTTGCAATAACGACAATATGCGGTTTGCAGGTAAGCCATTTTTAGCATCTAATTGTTCTATGCCATCAACACTAAGCCTAAATACCC
Organism: Pseudoalteromonas sp. 3J6; assembly: GCF_903995135.1. Classification (GTDB taxonomy): domain Bacteria; phylum Pseudomonadota; class Gammaproteobacteria; order Enterobacterales; family Alteromonadaceae; genus Pseudoalteromonas. The sequence continues at coordinate 3,102,704 of NZ_LR877185.1, forward strand.
CTTTATTAATAGTGCCAAACCATAAATCACCATGGTTATCTTCTAATAAACTAGAAATCGACTCAGCACTAAGCTGTGGATGGGGTGACTCGAACACATTGCCATTTAATACTCGCGCACCTCTTTCACTACCAATAACAAGGCGTCCTTCACGGGTAATCAATAGAGTATATACAGGTGCATCTGGCAAACCATTATGTGGAGTCATCAATGTAGCCGTGTAGTTAACTATTTTATACAGCCCATCACTGGTTGCAGCCCATATAGTGCCCTGCTTATCTTCAATTATTCTATAAGCACTGACGTTTTGTATTATTGGGATATCTTGAGTGCTTTTGGCAGGTCGATAAAACACACCATCATTTTCAAGTGCTAACCACAAATCCTCGTTTTTACTCTTAAATACGTGATTAACCATTGCTTGGGCATTAGGTTGAGTGTCCCATTGTCGGTGCTGATATAAACTAATACCGCCGCGCGCTCCGGCTATGAGTAAGCCGCCATCGGATGTGGGGGTAAGCGCACGTACGCCTGAGTCAGGCAAATCGGTAATTTCTGAGCGGGTAAATAGTTTAAATTCTTGACCGTTAAAGCGGGCAAGCCCTTCCCAAGTACCTACCCATAAATAGCCATCTTGTGTTTGTGCAAGGCTATTAATGCTATTGTGAGGAAGGCCCGAACGGGTATTCCACGTTTCAAAAAAATAATCGCGCAACGGCAGCCGAGTCTGTTGCTGAGCATTAACAGTAAAAATCACCAACAAGAAACATAAAATCACCAAGCGATTCATCAGACACTGCCTTTATAATTATTAGTTTTTATATTTGAGTAAATTCAAGGTGAAAATTTAATTAGAAAACATCACCAACAAATAATAACATAAGATTTACAACTTTTTCATTAAGTATTATCACTCAAACTATCAAATGTATGTTGCAATCGTTGGATGAACTTAGCCACATGTAGTCCATCTAGTAACGCATGATGAACATCAATAGAGAGTGGCATTTCGCCTGTATCGGGGTTGTATTGGCCAAACACAAATTTAGGAATACCGCAGCTTTGACCCTGGGTGAACGCATGCGAAAAGCTACTAAAATTTAACCAAGGTAAAACAGAAACGTGAATCAAATCAGCTTGCCCTTCAGTTGCGGTAAAGGCATCAGAAAACAGCGGATTTAATTTTGCTTCATGACTTATCGCTTTTGCTTTATGAGCAAACTCATTTAACGAATTTTGCTGTTTAAAATAACTGAAGCGAAACGAATCATCATCGGCAAGCTCAACCACACTCGCGCGCGTGATGTTTAAATAATAAGGTTTTTGATTAACAATACGCAGCATCATCGGCTCATACTCATGACATGCTTTTAATAAGCAATAAACATAACCATGAAAAAAAGCACGATTAGTTTGTTTACACGCGGTATATAACTTTTTAGCACTGAGCTTTACACAAACATTAAAATAAGGCTGAGTGAAGTTTTGAAACAATTCAAAATGTTGTTTGCGCGGCCACTGATCAAAATCAATAGCCCGAAGAGATAAATCGGCAGAAGACATAAAGTATACACAGAGCAAAAGTAAAATTTTACCTCGCTTTGCCTATATTCGCATTAATTAAAATGATGCTTTGGGTGTAGTTATACCAAAGTCTTATATAGGCATAAAAAAAGGAGCGATATTCGCTCCTTAGTTGAACTAAATAAAAAACTTAAAGTCCGTTTTCAATAATTTCTTGAGCAAGCTCATCAGCAATTAAATGCGTTGATTTTTGTTCTTTTTCACTACGGGTAAAGATTTCAGCTAATGTATCGAAAATTTTCTCTACGTGTTTATTAGACGCCTCTTTACTGTAACCTTCAGGCGCTGTTTCGTAATACACGTTAATAATACCGCCCGCATTTATTACATAATCTGGTGCGTATAAAATACCTTTTTCACGTAAAATTTCACCATGGCGTGATTCTGCAAGCTGATTATTTGCACAACCTGCAACAATTGTTGCTTTTAAACGAGGGATTGTTGTGTCATTGATAGTGGCACCTAACGCACAAGGCGCATATACATCAACATCTAAGTCGTATATTTCATCAATACCAACCGCTGTTGCACCAAAATCGTTGACTACACGCTCTACCGCTGCTTGGTTAATATCGGTAACAAATAATTCTGCACCAGCTTCAGCCAAGTGCTTACATAATCCATAAGCCACCGCACCTAAACCTTGCACAGCCACTTTAATACCTGAGAAATCTTGAATGCCGCGCTGATGATGAAGCGCTGCTTTCATACCTAAAAACGTGCCGTAAGCTGTAAATGGCGATGGGTTACCACTTTTGCCTTCAAGGCCTAGCACGTAATTTGTTTCTTTGTTCATTAACGCCACATCATCACACGTGATGTTTACGTCTTCTGCTGAGTAGTAACTGCCATTTAAACGCTCTAATTGACGACCAAATGCACGAAACAACTGTTCAGACTTGATCTCTTTTGCATTGCCAATAATAACTGACTTACCACCACCAAATGGCAAGCGTGCCACAGCATTTTTATAGGTCATCCCTTTTGATAAGCGCAATACGTCGTAAACTGCATCCTCATCGTTGGCATAATCCCACATTCTACAACCACCTACAGCTGGGCCTAAATTTGTGTTATGTACCGCAATAATAGCCTTTAAACCAGACGCTTTGTCTGAACAAAAAACCACTTGTTCATGGTTATCAAATTCAACTTGATTAAATACAACCACTTTAAATACTCCGAAAATAATGGGCCCTTTTGGGCAAGCACGCTACAAATTGACGAGACTTTATCACTTCAGTTGATGGTTCGCCACACTATGAGTAGATAAACCAAATAAACCGCACTCAATAGAAAAATAAAACGGTTTATCGCGATAAATAAGCATAAAAAATTTAATAATAATTATATTATTAAGTATAAAAGCTAAAAACGTCATCGCGATTAAAGTTTACGCTTACGTGAACGTCACTTTGAATTTATATGTAAACTTAATAGTACATCTTGAAAAAGAACACTACATCATAAAATACAATGGGTTATATAATATCTGTCTGCGCAGTATAAACTGGTCTGAGGTGTTTAAGTATCTGCAAATTTTAAAAATAAAAAAACGAGCACGGGGTGCTCGCTTTTATGATTGCTGTTTATACAGAAAACTTACTTCATTTTACTGTCTAGTTCTTCAATTTTTGCTTTCCAAATTGCAGGACCTTGGGTGTGAGCATTTTCACCTTCGCTGTCAACGGCTACTGTTACTGGCATATCTTCTACTTCAAATTCGTAGATAGCTTCCATACCTAAATCTTCAAACGCAACAACACGTGCTTTTTTAATCGCTTTAGATACTAAGTATGCCGCACCACCTACAGCCATTAAATACACTGACTGATGCTTTTTAATAGATTCAACCGTTGCTGGGCCTCGTTCAGCTTTACCAATCATTCCCACGATGCCTGTTTTTTCTAACATCATGTCGGTAAATTTATCCATACGAGTAGCCGTTGTCGGGCCTGCAGGACCTACTGCTTCATCGCCTACTGCATCCACAGGACCAACGTAGTAAATAAACTTGTTATCAAAATCAACACCTTCAGGTAAACCTTCCCCTGAGTTGATCATATCTTGCAGACGCTTATGAGCAGCATCTCGACCCGTTAAAATAGTACCTGAGAGTAAAACGGTTTCACCCATTTTCCATTCTTTAGTGTCTTCTTTAGTCAGGGTATCTAAATTAACACGGCGTGTGCCCTCACCGACTTCGAAAGTCACTTCTGGCCAGTCTTCTAATTTAGGTGCTTTTAAATTCGCAGGGCCTGAACCATCAAGCGTAAAGTGAACGTGGCGCGTAGCAGCACAATTTGGGATCATAACCACTGGCTTTGAAGCCGCGTGAGTTGGCGCCGTTTTAATTTTAATATCAACAACCGTGGTTAAACCGCCAAGACCTTGCGCACCAATACCTAATTTATTCGCACGTTCAAAAATTTCTAAACGCAGCTTTTCTTCTGTTGTTTCTGCGCCGCGCTCAATGAGTTCATGAATATCAACCGGATCCATTAATGACTCTTTCGCCATTACCGCTGCTTTTTCTGCAGTGCCACCAATACCTATGCCTAGCATACCTGGTGGACACCAACCCGCCCCCATTGTTGGTAACGTTTTTTCTACCCACTCGGCCACATCGTCAGATGGGTTTAACATCACCATTTTACTTTTGTTCTCTGAGCCACCACCCTTAGCAGCCACCATCACTTCAACTTTATCGCCTGCAACTAAATCAATGTGTACCACTGATGGCGTATTATCTTTAGTATTTTTACGTGTTCCCGCAGGGTCGGCAACAATCGACGCGCGCAATGGGTTATCTGGATTTAAGTACGCACGACGCGTCCCCTCATCAACCATTTGTTGTACTGTTAAGTCGGTTTTATCCCAATTAACATCCATACCTACTTTTACGAAACAGGTGATGATCCCAGTATCCTGGCACAGCGGACGCTTACCTTCTGCCGACATACGCGAGTTAATTAAGATTTGTGCAATCGCATCTTTAGCGGCTTTGCTTTGCTCTTTGTTATACGCTTTTTCTAGCGCTTGAACAAAATCAAGAGGGTGGTAAAACGAGATATATTGCAAAGCATCTTCAATGCTATCAATAAAGTCTTGCTGACGAATTGTACTCATAGTGGTTCCTTAAGTTGTTGTTACGCACGCTGCACGTAAGCGATATCAAACCCGTGACGGTGGTTCGAACTGTTTTCAACCACAGCGCTCACTAAACGCTGCCAAAAAAATTTGACTTATGATACCCTCCCAGCCCGTTTCGAGCCAGTTCTTAAAGGGGTAGTAAATGCTAAACAATAAAAAAAATTGTGTTGAATTAGCCATATCACAAAATTGTATAGAGGTATTTTCGCATTTTGCTCATTTACCCTACGCTATTTTGCTAGATTCGGGTGATAGCGATCACATTAACAGTCGTTTTGACATGATTGCGATTGAACCTCAAAGCACCCTGGAAGTTAAAAATAATCAAACTGTTTTTAATAACCAAGCGAGTGCTAAAAGCTGCTTTGAAATAATGAACGATGAATTAGCAAAGCTTGATACAACAAAAGCCGCTAACAATTTACCCTTTAATGGTGGCTGGCTTGGTTATTTTGGTTATGACTTAGGGCGTACCATAGAGCAACTGCCAAGCAGTGCTTTAAACGATATTGATTTACCGCAAATGGCCGTTGGACTTTATCTTGATGCACTGATTTACGATAAACAACTGGATACTTGGTTTTATGTTTCACAGCCCAATGTAAATCGTCTCTCGCAGTATCAGCAGCATTTAGCGCAACCACCTAAACATGAAAGCTTTTCGCTTACATCACAGTGGCAGTCAAATATGAGTCAGAGGAGTTATAGCGAAAAGTTTGCCGCGATTGAAGAATACTTAAAAAGTGGTGATTGTTATCAAATTAACCTAGCGCAGCGTTTTAGCGCACATTACCAAGGGTTTCCTTGGGCGGCCTATGTTAAATTAACGCAGGCCAATAAAGCGCCTTTTTCTAGTTTTATAAATCATCCGCAAGGCGCTATTTTATCAATATCACCCGAGCGTTTTATTGCAGTGCACGACAACAAGGTAGAAACAAAACCTATTAAAGGCACGCTACCACGTAAAGCCGATGCTTTAGAAGATGCCAAACAAGCCACATTACTGGCAAACTCCAGTAAAGACCGCGCTGAAAATGTCATGATAGTAGACCTGCTACGAAATGATTTAGGTAAAGTCGCAAAACCGGGCTCTGTGGTTGTACCTTCTTTATTTGCTATTGAAAGCTTTCCGGCAGTACACCATTTGGTAAGTACAGTTACATCCATCCTTGATGAAGGAAAAACAGCAGTCGATCAACTTGAAGCTGCATTCCCTGGAGGGTCTATTACCGGGGCACCAAAAGTGCGCGCAATGGAAATAATAGAAGAGCTGGAGCCACACAGACGCAGTATTTATTGTGGCTCTATTGGCTATATTAGCGCCTGCGGTAATATGGATACCAGTATTACCATTCGAACTTTAGTTACTCATCATCAGCAAATACATTGTTGGGCTGGCGGTGGCATTGTTGCTGATTCAAAAGTCGAATTGGAATATCAAGAAACATACGATAAAGTAAATAAAATACTCCCTATATTAAATGAAGGTCGCTTTGAATAGTGAAACCATTTCGGCTCGTTTTCAATTAAACCGCAGTTTAGCCGTGGATCAGCTCAAAGATAATAAAAAAAAGCGCGCCAGTGCAGTGATGCTACCTTTGATTGATATAGATAACGAAGCACATGTTTTATTGTGTAAGCGGCCAACCTATTTACATCACCACCCTGGGGAGATTTGTTTACCGGGTGGTAAATTTGAAATTAATGATGTTAACCTGCGCACCACGGCACTGCGTGAATTACATGAGGAGCTAAACATTCCCCCACATAATGTTCAAGTTTTAGGCCAGCTGCCGGAATACTCTACCCTTACTGGATTTACTATACGTCCTTTTGTGGGCTTAATTAAAAAAGAAACGGTATGGGAGAACGATCATAACGAAGTACAAGCCAGCTTTTTACTCTCTATAAAAGCACTGAACAACGAAGCTAATTGGCAACCAATCCCCTTTGAACGTAATGGAAAAGCCCTAACTTTAAATGGCTTTATCACTCCTCACGGGCTTTTGTGGGGTGCCACAGCCAGCATTATTAAAAACTTTACAAAACAACTCGCCATACCAGTTTAAATCTTTGCTAATAAGGGTTACACACCTGCATTTCCACGTTATTATAGTCGACCGTTCAAAGAACAGCTTAATGCTGAGAAAACTAAGTAGAGACACACATTATGATCAGTGCATTTGACATGTTTAGCATTGGTATTGGCCCCTCATCGTCACATACCGTCGGCCCAATGCGTGCATCACGCTTATTTGTTAATGACCTAGATGAGCAACAACTATTAGCAAATGTAACCGATGTAAAAGTAGAGCTTTACGGCTCACTGGGGCAAACAGGTGTTGGTCATGGTTCGGGAAAAGCAGTGATCCTTGGCCTAGCCGGTTATGACCCTGAAACCATTGATGCCGATTTAGTGGACGATATTTTAGCAAAAATAGAAAATGAGCAGGTTATTTATCTAAACCAAACTCATAAAGCTAAATTCCCTAAACAAGGCGCTATTGTTTTTCATCGTAGAAAAACACTCCCTAAACATTCCAACGCAATGGAAATTATTGCCTATAACAATGGCGAAAAAGTATATAGCAAAGTTTACTACTCTATTGGTGGCGGGTTTATTGTTACAGATGAAGAGTTTGAAAAAGAAAAACAAGCGGCCTTAGATATTCGCGAAGAAAACCCTGCCCCGTTCCCGTTTGGAACGGCTAAAGAATTACTCGAAATGTGTAAAGAGTCGGGTTACAGCGTATCAACGTTAATGATGAAAAACGAAAAAACCTTACGCAGTGAAGAAGCCATAAAAGATGAATTATTTAATATTTGGCAAGTAATGAAAGCCTGTATTGAACGTGGTATGCGTACCGAAGGTATTTTACCTGGTGGTTTGAAAGTAAAACGCCGTGCACCAAGCTTATATTTAAAGCTCAATGTAGAAGTGAGTAACGATCCACTTCGTGCTATGGATTGGGTTGATTTATTCGCATTAGCAGTGAATGAAGAAAATGCAGCAGGCGGTCGTGTGGTTACTGCACCAACAAATGGTGCAGCTGGTATCCTACCAGCCGTATTAATGTACTATCATACTTTTATCAAAGAAGTTGACCGCGACATTGCTACTCGGTATTTATTAACCGCGGCCGCTATTGGTATTTTATACAAAAAAAATGCCTCTATCTCAGGTGCTGAAGTGGGTTGCCAAGGTGAAGTTGGTGTTGCCTGTTCAATGGCTGCTGGTGCGCTGACTGAAATTGTTGGTGGTAACGTGGTACACGTAGAAAATGCCGCTGAAATTGGCATGGAACATAACTTAGGATTGACCTGCGACCCAGTGGGCGGCTTAGTGCAGGTACCTTGTATTGAGCGTAATGCAATGGGCGCTATTAAAGCAATTAATGCTTCTCGTCTTGCTATTCGCGGTAGTGGAGAACAAAAAGTATCGCTTGATAAAGTAATTAAAACCATGCTCGATACCGGTAACGATATGAAAACAAAATACAAAGAAACCGCTCGCGGTGGATTAGCTGTTAACATTATCGAGTGCTAATTAGATAGCATAAAAAAAGCCGCTTAGTTGCAAAACTAAGCGGCTTTTTCATTACTGTTTATGGCGGTTATTTAACTGGCAATTCGATATCAGCAAATAATTTATCAACATCGTCTTGATTACGCAGCAAACTTGCTCGCTCTACTCGCTCTTTGGTTAAATGCGGTGCAAAACGTTCGATAAAGTCATACATGTAGGTACGTAAAAAGCTACCTTTTCTAAAACCAATCTTAGTGGTGCTTGCTTCAAATAAATGGCTAGCATCAATGCACACTAAGTCGTTGTCGTTTACCTGGTCAATTGCCATAGATGCAACCACACCGACACCTAATCCCAGGCGCACATACGTTTTAATAACATCGGCATCGGTGGCGGTAAATACAATATGCGGCTCAAGCCCATAGGCGTTAAATGCTTTATCAAGCTCTGAGCGACCAGTAAAACCAAATACATAAGTGATCAAAGGATACTGCGCTATATCTGCCACCGTTAAGTTATCGACTTTTTTCGCAAGGGGGTGATCTTTAGCAACCACAATACTGCGATTCCAGTGATAACAAGGCAACATAACTAAATCTGAATATAAGTGCAGTGCTTCAGTAGCAATCGCAAAATCTGCATCACCGCGCGCAGCTGCATCCGATATTTGCTGCGGCGTACCTTGGTGCATATGCAGTGACACTGCTGGGTATTTTTGGGTAAAGCCTTGAATTACGCTTGGTAACGCATAACGTGCTTGGGTGTGCGTAGTCGCAATATTAAGTTTACCTTGATCGGGCAGCGTATGTTCATTAGCAACCGCTTTAATGCCCTCAACTTTTGAGAGTATTTCTCGCGATATGTTAATGATTTCTTCGCCAGCACCTGTAACGTGAGTTAAATGTTTACCACTACGGCCAAAAATTTGTACACCTAGTTCATCTTCTAACATACGTACTTGCTTAGAAATACCAGGCTGGGAGGTAAATAAACTCTCAGCGGTAGCTGAAACATTTAATTTATGATTTTGAACTTCTACGATATATCTAAGTTGTTGTAATTTCATGGCTATGTAGTTTCGTTATAATTCACATTGACAGATAAAAGCGCACCCTAATTAATAGGTAACTATATAAAAGGCTGATTAAGGTTACACAATGTAACAATTAATTTATTGAAATTTCAGGTTAACACAATAAATAAAGTTGAGATAGCAATGATTATCAGCAAACAAAACATAACACATTAAGATTTAAACGCTTTATGCATGGTGTTTTTTTTAGTTAATCGGCGCAAAGTTTCCCACCTTTTATATATTTAATGTAAGATTAGATAATAAGGTTAAGAATTTGAGAATTATAACATGATCGTTTCCATTATAATTGTATTAATTGTTGCGCTTATCGTCATTGCACTGTGGGTTAGTGCTGTTCAACAACACAAAGAAAAACAAGAAGCTGAACGACGTAAAGAGCTAACAAAACAAAAAGCTATCATTGAAGAAACTGAAGAGGCGTTAATGAATAGCGCTAATATCCCACTTTCAGAAGCAACTCAGCGAATATTACAACGTCGTATTCATGATGCGCTAAGTAATATGGTGTCTATTTCAAGCGGTGGTAGCGGACTAAAAAACCGCTTAAAAGAAGCAAAAGAGCGACTACAAAATCCGATTCAAGACGGCTCGGATGGTTTTGTTTTACCAGGTAATGACAAGCAACTGATATCACTAATACAGGGTATAAAAAAGCTCCGTACTATTATCCGTTCTGAGCACAACAAAGGGAAAGTTGACAGCCAAGCGTTTATTGCAGAAGACAAACGCCTTGAGAAGCTACAACTAAGAATCAACATTGAAAGCCAGATAAAACGTGGTCTAGCAGCTCAAACAGCCGGTATGGTAGGCTCTGCTAGGCAGTACTTTGAAAAAGCAGCTGCCACACTTAACAGTGTGTCATTTAATGATGATTACATTACTGCAAAACGAGTTGAAGTTGAAGGCTATCTAGAAACAATAAGCACTGAATTAAAGGCATCAAACGCTACATCATTGAAGAAAAAGAACGAACAAGAGCAAGATGATTTAGACGTACTGTTTGCACCGAAAAAGAAATGGTAATCCATTACCTAATAAAAAAGCCCATACAACTGTATGGGCTTTTTTATAACTGAAATTTAGTCACTATATAAATTTACATACCCAAACTAAATCTAGCTATTTAACAAAAGCATTAAGATAAAAATGCAAACTTAATAATAAACAGTGCCGTTAAAATCCAAACACTAATACTTACCTGATCTTTTTTACCACACAGTACTTTAACCGCTGTATAAGAAATAAAACCCAGTGCAATACCGTGTGCAATTGAAAAGGTCAATGGAGTCATTAACAATACAACACTCACTGGAATTGCATCAGTCATATCATCCCAGTTTACAAACTTTAAGTTTTGTAGCATTAGAACGGATACATATAAGATTGCCCCTGCTGTTGCGTATGCGGGTACCATTTGTGCCAAAGGTGCAAAAAACATCATTAATAAAAAGCAGCAACCTACAACTACAGCCGTTAAGCCCGTTCGGCCCCCCACTGATACTCCCGCTACAGATTCTATATAAGAAGTTGTTGTTGAAGTTCCCAGCATTGCACCGGCAATGGTTGCAGTGCTATCAGCGCTTAATGCGCGACCTAAGCGCGGCATATTGCCGTTTTTATCTGCTAGACCCGCTTTTTGAGTAACCGCTACCAACGTGCCTGAGGTATCAAATAAATCAACAAATAGAAACGCAAAAATAACACTCAACATAGACAGTTCAAAAGCAGCACTAAAATCAAGTTGCATAAAAGTCGGCATTATTGAAGGTGGCATTGCAACAACACCATGATATTCAACTAATCCCATCGACACTGCTATCGCGGTAACGAGTAAAATACTAATAAGCACGCCGCTTTTAAAGTCACGATAAAGTAATGCCGCAATAATAAAAAAACTAAAAATAGCTAATAGCGGACCCGGTGACGTTATATCGCCTAGCTGCACAAGTGTTGCTGGGCTTGATACAATAATACCAGCACTTTTCAGCGCAATAAGTGCCAAGAATGCACCAATACCGGTTGCTATTGCTTGTTTGAGCACCAGGGGGATTGCATTAATAATCCACTCTCGCACCTTAAATAAGCTTAATATTAAAAATATACACCCTGACATAAACACCGCGCCCAGCGCTGCTTGCCAGCTATAGCCCATACCTAGCACCACGCCATAGGTAAAAAATGCATTTAATCCCATACCCGGTGCCAATGCCAATGGATAATTGGCCCACAACCCCATAATAAAACACCCTATTGCAGCGGCAATACAGGTTGCAACAAAGGCAGCACCTTGGTCCATGCCTGCTTCTGCAAGCATAGCTGGGTTAACGAATACGATATAAACCATCGTAATAAATGTAGTCATACCGGCAATACATTCACGGCGAACCGAAGAATCATTTGCACGGATTTTGAATAAGGCTTCGAGCATAATAAACTTGTGGTTGTAAAAAGTGGCGAGATTTTAGCATAAAAATAACTTTTTACAGGACATTTTACCTTGCTATATACTAAACTAGCTAAGTGATTAAAATAACAAACGAAGTAGCATGATCAAAACGACACCAAGTGGCCAAGACTTAGAGCAACAATTAGACAACATTCTTTCTTTTGTAACGCAACCAAGCGATGCAAATCCCCCTGCGAGCTCTAAAAACACCGATCAAGACACATTAAATAAAGCTCTTTATTACCTTAAAAATGAACAAGGCGCCTTAGCCGCAAAATGGATGCGTTTAGCAGCAATGGCAGGAAACTATCGTGCACAGTTTTACTTAGGGCTATTTTTCATTAAAGGCCAAGGTGTGCCACAAAGTGTATTTCATGGGGCTGCGTGGCTCAGCTTAGCTAGTAGCCAAGGATATGAGCCAGCAATAGAGGCAATGAGCGATATACGCAAACACATTAGTACCAAACGACTTAAAGACGCCCAGTGTTATGCCGCCAGCTTATATGAACAAATTCATCAGTTACAATTTTCACATCTGATCCCTATAAGTCACGAAAAATAGTTTTACTACCTAGTAACTCATTCTATCTGTAAATTGATTAAGCGTTTTATAAGTTAAATGCAACAACGCTTAATTTTTTAAACTACTGTATACCTCATGCATTTCAAGATTTATTTAGTTATAGATTAAAAAGCTACCGTCAAAAGTATTCATCCCAAAAAATTATAATCTATTGTTATATATGAACTATTTATTTTTAAATAGTTTCATTATCGTGCTCAGCTGAATAACTGTACAAAAAAATAGCAAAAAACACTTGCACCAAACAACTGTATAAACTACTGTATACATGTACTGTATAAAAACCCAGTGAGTGAGACGATTATGTTACAGCCTATTACCGTAAGAACAGTTAAGAGCTACCAACAAGATGACCAATCTGATTGTGTTAACGTTGTACAAATTGAAGATGAGATTTCAGCGACCTTTGAATTATTAAAAGTATTACACCAATACAATAGCTTAAATGCATGGACACTTTTAATTGCGCCAGACCATGTACCTAGTAAAGCGTTACTTGATTCATGTTCAATTGATACCAGTAAATTACTAGTTATACGCCAAAAACATTTAGTTAATATAGAGTATGTTTTAAGTTCTGCACTTCACAATGGAAATTTTGCAGCGGTGATCACCTGGACCGACATAATAAATAATCAGCAACTATCACAGTTATCATTAAACCTGAGCCATACACGCACTAAGCTGTATTGCTTTAGCAAAAAAAGCGCTCAAGCTGAGATTTCACTAACGCAATAAGCTTGGTAAACTAGCGTTTTAATACACAGTACATTTATTATGACCTCTAACGCCCTACTATGTTTTTGTGGCAGTCAGCAACTTTATGCTGATTGCTGTGAACCTTTTCATTTAAAAACCAAACAGCCACAAACACCTGAGCAACTTATGCGTGCTCGCTACAGTGCATATGCGGTTAAAAACGCGGCTTTTGTTCGTGAAAGTTACGCAAAAGAAAAGCAAGCTGAAAACTCACTATCAGAAATTAAGGACTTTGCAACTAGTTGCCGCTTTATAAACTTAACCGTATTAGATTCTGGTTATAATGATGAAACAGGGTTTGTAAAGTTTAAAGCCCATTACTTTTATCAAGACTTGTATTGCGAGCTGGCTGAGCATTCAAAGTTTATTAAAGAAGATGAACAGTGGCGATATCTTGATGGTGAGATCACACCGGTTGCTGATATTAAAGTGAAACGCAATGATACTTGTCCTTGCGGCAGTAATAAAAAGTATAAAAAGTGTCATAGTGTATAAGTAACAACCACAAAAAATGGGCCACTTGGCCCATTTTCACAAACTACACTAAACGCAACTTAGCGCTTTATTCGTCATCACCTTCATCGAAGTCTTGACGTTGTGCAGGTCTTGCTAAAATCTCTAAGTAGAAAGAGGTTAAACCTTGCTTTTCAATTTCACTGATGTGATTGTTAATTTCAGCAACGTGAACCACTTGGGCCTCTTCAGCCGTGTTACCAAACTTACAATCAAATGCCCAGTAGTCGGCATCAACAGGTAAAGTTTTATTACGTTCTCTTTTCAAATATTTTTTCACTTCATGCTTTGCAGCATCAACCATACGAGGGTATTTGATTTTCTCATGATTCAGCGTGAATGTTTTCTTCATTACGTTCCTAATTACCTTGGTTTAATGATAATGGCATTTAATGTCATACCATTTGCGCCATTATAGCAATTGCATTTAAATTTTGGATGCTTTTTTTATATTAAATCGGTTATTAAAATAAAGCACCTACAAAACCACTAATATAAACACAGTTTATTACAATCTAATGGCGCTTAAAAAACAGCATTTAATGTAATTTAATTAGGCACTAAACAAATGTAATGGCTGGTGGAGGGCTTCATTTTGTAAATCATCATAAAATGCTGCGGCATCCATTTGCATATTTGAGAGCGGCATATCACTGTTTTTAATTCGCCGACGTACCGCCAGTTCACAATTATCAATCACGTTAAGCGGAATATGATTTTTATCATCTCGAATATTTAACGGTTCAGGCTTTAAGCACTGAGTTAACTTTATATCAGTCATCCCTATAGCGCTTCCCATTTTTGCTAAAAGTTCCGTGTTATTTTTGCCAATCAACATATTAAAGGTATCTGGCGCTAATGGCTGCTTTGGGCCCGCACCAAATTGCTTTCGCAAGGTCTCTTCATCAGCTTGGTAACCACTTGCATCACTTTTAGGTAAGTGAAACTCACTAAAATCAAGCGCGTCATGAGAGAGCATTGCTAATAAAAGTGCAAACTCGCCTCGGCGGTTATCGTGCACACTTTCATTAAGCCTCGTTTTTAACTGGCTCTCCGTGATTAACAAATCACCAATCTGCATAGACTTTAGCCTATTTAACTAATTAATAAGTATTTATCGGCTAAATTTGAATTTTCTTTAGCTTTTTTCTTTACTTAAATAAGAAGTTTGCTATTATCTGCCGCGTTGCATTGGAGGGGTTCCCGAGCGGCCAAAGGGATCAGACTGTAAATCTGACGGCTCAGCCTTCGCTGGTTCGAATCCAGCTCCCTCCACCACTTTTCTTAGGCTAAGTTAAGTGGGGCCAAATGCAATAAAAATTAGTGTGGAGGGGTTCCCGAGCGGCCAAAGGGATCAGACTGTAAATCTGACGGCTCAGCCTTCGCTGGTTCGAATCCAGCTCCCTCCACCACTTCTCTTTACTACCTCATTTTATGATCTAGTTATTCAAAAACCCATTGTAAACTCATGCCATGCTTATTTAACCAAGCGCTTGCTTTTTTGTGTTCTGAATAAAATAATCCTACACGATGCCAAAATTGTGCACTGTGATTTAAATACTTTAAATGCGCTAACTCATGCACAATCACGTAGTCAATTATCCATGTAGGTGCGCTTGCCAAGTGCAAGTTGAAGGTCAGTTCACGCCTGCGGTTACAACTGCCCCAGCGACGCTTATACAATTGAATACGAATATTGCTCGGTAGCTTTTCACCCATCAGCTGACAATAGTAGTTAACTCGCATTTCAATATAACTTTCTAACTTCTCATGCAAAAATTGCTCTAGCAAACCTTGATACATTTGCGTTCGATGCTTCACACGTGAAGAAAGACTCAGTAACAGCGTTTGGCTTTCATTGTGCTGCTGCCATTGAGTACGTGCTGCGTTTTCAAATTGCACATTAACAGCTTCATTAAATAATTTAATGCTATTGGTTTTAAGTGGAAACTGTCGTGTATCGGCTTGAATTTGTTGCTTATGTAACTGAGCATCAATCCAGCCCTGTTTACTCAACAGCCATTCGTTAATTTGTGTTTTCGTTACAAAATGGGGCGCATACACAGTAAGTTCTCGTTGTGCGACTTTAATAGCCACTGTTTTTCGCCGACGGCTTCTTCTTAACGTATAATCTAACAATCTAAAGTGCCTATAAGTTATTATAAAATAAAACTTTCTCTATTAGCTTAATAAGTTAATTCGTAGGAGAAAAAACCAGTTAGTAGGTATCGTTTTAATATTGCTCGATACTAAATAGGCTAAACGATGGATCATAAATCTACCCTTGGCTATTTTAACTGTTGAAGTTTTACTAAACAAAGCCGCTAGCTCTCGAGTTGCACTTTTATGACATTATAATCATGAGAAGTGATTTCATGGCTATTACCACTATTGTCTTTAAAATACATAGAAAAAGTCACGCCATGATCAGCCAATATGGTTTTCACTTGATGCTGCTCAAGATGCTTGAGCCACATAACAAATTGCTCCCCTGTCGCAGCAAAAGCGATTCCTTTACTGCGCCCATCGCCTTCAAATAAAGCCAATCGTGTAGTGGCGTTTTCATCTTCGAGTGTTAAAGGACCTTTTCCCTCTTCATTCCAAAAGGCTAACTCCTCTACTACGGTAAAACCAAGCACCTTTTCATACCACTCAATAGCTTGGTTGAGGCTTTGAACATTTAAATGACAATGATCAATTCCCGAAAGTTTAGGTGTCATCGCGTTGTTCACCAATTTCAGATTTAAGCTGAGCTAAAAAATCGTGCATGTATGCAGTGCGTCTTTGTGCTTCGGCTTTTGCAGAAGGAGTATTCATACTCTGGGCAATATGCAGTAATTTAATAAAAAAATGATCTAGGGTGTACTTTTTATCGTCTGCTTCTCGGTTTAAACAAAATGGATCATCGGGGTTGTATAATAATCGACTAATAGAGCCGCCTACTTTCATACAACGGCTTACGCCAATAGCACCCAAGGCATCCATTCTGTCAGCATCTTGTACAATCTGTGCTTCAACCGTTTTAATAGCAATATTGGCGCTAAAACTATGTGCGGCAATGGCATGGTGAATATCATCAAATAGCGCGTCATCATAGCCAATAGACGCTAAAAAGTTAATCGCTTTATCCGCGGCCATTGTTGATGCCCTTGCTCTATCTGGATGATTTTTAGCCACTGCGACACAATCATGCAACCAAGCTGCAGGCAATACAATCGCCATTTCAGCTTGCTCTGCCATACATAGCTGCACAGCAACACGTACTACCCGCTCAATATGGGTAATATCATGGGCAACATCCGCATGTACTAAGGATGTTATAAAGTCTCTGCATTGCTGATTAAGTTGCTGTAATGAGGGGCTAAGAGCTGAATTGTCCACCGAATTTCCAAAAATCTATTTAAACGAGTTAATAATGGCTACTTTACCGCGATTTATAAGCCCCTTGCAAAACATTCATTGTATGTTGCGCGAGCCTTGACTAAAATACAGCGCTTATTTATTACTACAGAGAAGCCCTATGTCATCTGCCGTTTACCTGCAAGCTGGTCGCGATAAATCATTAAAAAGAAAACACCCTTGGTTATTTTCTAAAGCCATCAAAAAAATTAAAGGTAAACCTGGATTAGGTGACACGGTAACCATACACGACAGTGAAGGTAAGTTTTTAGCCACCGCAGCTTACAGCCCTCATTCACAAATACGTGCTCGTGTTTGGAGCTTTGACGAAAAAGAAGTGATTGATCAACATTTCTTTGAGCGTCGTCTTCGCCGTGCTTTAGAAGCTCGCAGCCATGCAATTGAAGAAGGTGGACTTACCGGCTTTAGGTTATGTGCAGCAGAATCAGACTACTTACCCGGTATTACCATAGATAAGTTTGATAATGTAATTGTGTGTCAATTACTAAGCGCAGGCGCAGAACGTCATAAAGGTGAGATTGTTGGTGCTTTAATGGCTATTTTCCCAGGCTCTACTATTTATGAGCGCTCAGATGTAGATGTTCGAACCAAAGAAGGGCTAGAGCCTATTAAGGGCGTACTTTGGGGGAGTGAACCCACTGCACCTGTCATAATTGAAGAAAATGGTTTAAAAATTGAAGTTGATATTCTAGAAGGCCATAAAACTGGTTTTTATTTAGATCAACGAGATAGCCGTGCTGCACTGGAGCGTTTTTCAAAAGACAAAACCGTATTAAATTGCTTTAGTTATACGGGAACGTTTTCTCTTTATGCCCTGCGCGGTGGCTGTAAACATGTAACCAATGTTGATGTTTCACAACCAGCACTTGATACAGCAAAGCGCAATGTTGAGCATAACAACCTTGATTTAAATAAAGTCGACTTTGTAAAACAAGATGTCTTTAAATTATTACGCCAATACCGTGAAGACGGGGTGATGTTTGATACGATCGTTATGGACCCGCCTAAATTTGCCGATAACAAGGCGCAGTTAACTGGGGCGTGTCGCGGTTACAAGGACATCAATATGATTGCGATGCAAATATTAAAGCCCGGCGGCACTTTGCTAACATTCTCATGCTCTGGTTTAATGGAACAAAACTTGTTTCAAAAAGTAGTCGCAGATGCAGCCCTTGATGCAGGTAAGGATTTACTGATCATGGAGCGCTTAAATCAAGCAGCTGACCACCCTATTGCAGGCAGCTATCCTGAAGGTTTTTACCTTAAAGGGCTTATTTGTAAGGTTTACTAAAAACTAATTAAGTAGTTAGTTAAACTCTACAATTTCAAGCCCTGCGGTTATCGTGCCATCCTCTTCTGTGCTGGCACGTATTACCTTAACGGTGGCTTTTAACGGTGCAATGCTCGGATGTGTTGATGCAATATCAACCGATAAAATTGAGTTAAGCTCTAACAAATCATCGAGTTGTAATGAAAGACCCGTTGCACTTAAATCAAGGCAGGTGCCAGTGTAACTGAGCCCAGCAACAGGCTCTATTGAGGTTAACTTCGCTGGCGTGTTAACCTGCATACGTCTATAGTTTCGCTTATCTTCAGTAAACATAATTCCCTCTACACAATATTATTAATTTTTTCTCGTAGTACGGCGATAGAAAAAGGTTTTACAACGTAAGCATCACACCCTGCGTCAAAGCCAGCTTGTTGTTCAAGCTCCGACTCAAGTCCAGATACCATAACCACCGGAATGTTTTTTGTCTCTGGCGTGTGTTTAAGTATGCGACAGGTATCATAACCATCGAGTCCTGGCATACACACATCGAGCAAAATAATATCGGGCGGATTAGCAATCGCAGATGCTAAACAACTTTTACCAGAATCAGCATAGCTCAAATCAAATGTTGATGCTAACCCTGCTTTGAGTATTTCAAAATTGAAGTACTCATCATCAACCACTAACAACTGCCGCGCTTTGTGTTTTAGTAATGAGGACATAGCTATGTCATTTCCTTCTCAAGTTAGTCCCTCTTTTTATAAAGGGATTATTCAACTTCTTTTATCGCATTTAACACACGTTTTGCTGAAATTGGATAAGGTGTACCTAAGGTTTGCGCAAATAAGGATACGCGTAATTCTTGCTGCATCCAAAAAATAGCCTCAACATCAGTAGGCAGCGGCATTCCTTTAGGTGTTTTATTTGTTAGTTTTTTATATTCTTGCGCTACTTTTTCAAGCTCTAACACACATAATCTATCACGATTTGGGTCAACAGGTAGTTTTTCTAGGCGTTTTTGAATCGCTTTTAAATAACGAATTAAATCGCCGAGTTTGTCTGCCCCATGCTGACTGACAAAGCCTTTAAAAATAAGCGACTCTAGCTGAGACTTAATATCCCCATGAGCGGTGATCATGGTTAAATCTACACGCCCTTTCATTTTTTTATGTAGTGCATGCGCGATACTCAGTACTTGCTCAACCTGCGTAGCAATGGCCACAACGGTATCGCCTAACTCGCCGCGAATATGCTCTTTAACCGTTTCAAATGCCTCACTTGTGCGAATATCACCATATTTAACTAATAGGCTATCAACGCCTGATGCAATGCAGTCATCAATTAAATCGGCAATTTTACCAAAAGGATTAAAGTACAATCCTAATTTAGCTTTGTTTGGTAGGTTTTGCTGCAGGTATTTAATTGGTGATGGCACGTTTAATAGTACTAAACGACGTAAACCTTGCTGGTGCGCTAATTGTGCTTTTATTTCGTTATCAAATAGCTCTACTGCGGCCGTTGACTTTTTATCCACTAGTGCTGGGTAGGCTTTAATTTCGTATTGACCTTGCTTTTTCACATACGATGTTGGTAACTCACCAAAATCCCACTGGGTTAAGTCGGCTTTTTCTATGCCTTTGTCGGCCACTTTAGATAGGGTGTCGGTAACTTTGCCTTGAAGCTGCGCTTTAAGCTTAGCTAAATCGAGCCCACGGGCAAGAAGTTGGTCATTTTCATCACGGACTTCAAACTGCAATCTTAAATGAGGAGCAAGGGCTGTTAAATCCCATGCCTCAGGGTCGACTCGCACGCCAGTCATGCGCAGTAACCGATTACTTAGTGAGTCGATTAACGGGCCTTGTAGAGGCTCTATGGCCGCTAACACCGCGTCGGCATAATTAGGCGCAGGGACAAAGTTACGGCGAAGTGACTTTGGCAATGACTTGATTAACCCACAAATTAGCTCATGACGAAATGCCGGTATATGCCAATCAAAACCACTTTCTTGAACTTGGTTTAATAGCGCAACCGGTATCTGCACGGCAACACCATCAACTGCTTGGCCTGGATCAAAATGATAAGTAAGCGGCAACATTAAGTTATCTTGTTGCCATGTATCTGGATAGTCAAATTCGGTAATGCTACTTGCACCATGCTGCATGAGCTCTTCTCGCGTCATGTGCAGGTAGTGTTTGTCTTGCTGTTTTTGTGTTTTATACCACTTAATAAACGCAGCACGATTATTAATATCGTTCGGTATTTTTTTCTCGTAAAACTCAAATAAGGTTTGTTCATCAACTAAAATATCGCGCCTACGAGATTTGTTCTCGAGCACTTGAATATCTTCAATTAATTCGCGGTTATATTGTAAAAATCCTTCATTGAGTCCCAGCTCTTGTTCAACCAGCGCCGTGCGAATAAATAACTCTCGGCTTACTTTAGGGTCAATATTGCTGTACACACAGCGGCGTTTATTAACAATTAATAAGCCATACAGAGTTTGTTGTTCAAAGGCGATGACCGCACCGGGCTTTTTCTCCCAGTGGGGTTCTGTGTAGCTGCGTTTTACTAAATGCTGAGCGAACGGTTCTACCCAGTTCACATCAATTTTGGCATTAATACGAGCATAGAGTTTACTGGTTTCCACCAACTCAGCCGACATCATCCATTTTGGACTCTTTTTAAATAAGCCTGAGCCTGGGAAAATATGAAATTGGCTATTACGCGCACCTTTATATAGCTGCTTTTCGTCTTTAAAACCGATGTGACTGAGCATGCCACTTAAAAGTGCTTTGTGAATAAGCTCACTGTCTGCGACATTAGTGGTGGCTTTCATTTTCATTTCATTGCACACAGTGCTGATTTGATAAACGATATCTTGCC
The DNA here is from genome assembly GCF_903995135.1 of Pseudoalteromonas sp. 3J6. GTDB lineage: Bacteria > Pseudomonadota > Gammaproteobacteria > Enterobacterales > Alteromonadaceae > Pseudoalteromonas. Next base: position 3,123,937 of record NZ_LR877185.1, read on the forward strand.
ATTCACGAATACGCATATAGGCTAAAAAGTCTTTTTGACATAACTTTCTAAACTGGCTGTTAGTCAGCTCACTTTGCTGCTCTTCTAAATAATTCCACAGGTTTAAAAAGGCAATAAAGTCAGAGTCTGGATCGTCAAAGCGACCATGTTTTTCATTCGCGGCTTGGCGTTTTTCTTGTGGTCGCTCGCGGGGGTCTTGAATTGAAAGCGCGGCAACAATAACTATCACCTCACGCAATGCACCCAGTTTATGTGCAGTTAGCACCATTTTTGCTAAACGCGGGTCAACCGGCAAACGACTTAGCTCTCGCCCAGATTGTGTTAGGCTGGTTTTTTGATGACGCTTAGCCGCTTTTACTGCTTGTAACTCTTCAAGCAATGTTAAACCATCATTAATATTTCGGCTATCTGGAGCTTGCACAAAAGGAAATTGCGCCATATCACCCAGCCCAAGGGCTAACATTTGCAAAATAACTGATGCTAAATTAGTACGCAATATTTCAGGGTCAGTAAATTCAGGACGCGATAAAAAGTCATCTTCTGAATATAAACGAATACAAATACCCGCTTCAACACGTCCACAGCGCCCCATTCGCTGATTAGCACTGGCTTGCGAAATAGGCTCTATAGGTAAACGTTGCACTTTTGTGCGATAACTATAACGACTAATTCGCGCAGTCCCTGGGTCAATAACATAACGAATACCAGGTACTGTTAGCGATGTTTCAGCGACGTTGGTAGAGAGTATAATATGGCGGCGCGAATGCGGCGCAAAAATACGGTTTTGCTCAGCATTCGATAGCCTTGAATACAAAGGTAATACATCTGTGTGTTTTAAATTACGCTTGCTTAGTGCATCGGCGGTATCACGTATTTCTCGCTCACCATTTAAAAAGATCAGAATATCGCCAGGACCTTCGGCGCAAAGTTCATCTACCGCATCAAAAATACCCTGTAGTTGGTCGCCTTCGGCTTCCATATCTTCTTTTTGAATATCACTAATTGGGTTATAGCGTACATCAACTGGAAATGTTCTTCCTGATACTTCAATAATAGGTGCATCATCAAAATGCTTAGAAAAGCGCTCAGGGTCGATAGTTGCTGAGGTAATAATAACTTTTAAATCGGGGCGTTTTGGGAGTAAATTTTTAAGATAACCTAAAATAAAATCAATGTTTAAGCTACGCTCATGCGCTTCATCAATAATAATGGTGTCGTATTGATTTAAAAATCGGTCTTGTTGTATTTCAGCTAATAAAATACCGTCGGTCATCAATTTAATATAACTGTTATTAGATACCTGATCGCTAAAACGAATTTTAAAACCGACCTGCTGGCCAAGCTCGCATTGCATTTCTTCTGCTATACGGTTGGCAACACTACGAGCTGCTAAACGCCTTGGTTGCGTATGGCCAATGTAGCCCTCAACGCCTCGGCCTAGCTCTAAACACATTTTAGGTATTTGTGTGGTTTTGCCTGAGCCAGTTTCACCAGCAATGATCACCACTTGATTATTAGCAATGGCCTCTTTAATGGTGTCTTTTTTTTGACTAACCGGTAACTGCTCAGGGTAAGTAACTTTAGGTAGCCCATCTAAGCGCTGCTCTCGCAGCGTTTGACTACGACTGATATCAGTCGCAATTTTTTCAAGCGCACTGGTAAGTTTTGCCTCGTCGGTGATTTTTTTAACGCCGTGAAGACGCTTTTTAAAACTGAATTGATCTTTTTTTAAGCACGTTTTTAGCTCGCCAAACAACTGACCTAGGTTTACCACCTGCATACCTTATAAAAATTAGTCAAAGAGCCCCGATTGTAGCAAATTAAATGGCTGGGGTTAATCCTGTAAAGAATATAACAATCAGCGGATTATTATATAAACCACCAGCCACTAACTAATAGTGTTTATTCGTCACTAAAAATACCTACGTAGGTTGCTTGCGTATTCGATTTACTCGCACGATACATGCCTGAAGTATTAAACGGCAGACTAATACTGCCTTTTGTATCAATAATAATAACACCGCCTGTGCCCCCTATCGGTTTAAGCACCTCGTTTATTACTTCATTACCTGCTTGGTCTATGGTTTTACCTTGGTACTTTACTCGCGCACAAATATCACTTGCCACATTATAACGAATAAAATATTCGCCGTGCCCAGTTGCCGAAACCGCACATGAGGCATTTTCAGCAAAAGTGCCTGCGCCAATAACCGGTGCATCGCCAATACGACCAAAACGTTTTGCGGTCATTCCGCCAGTTGACGTGCCCGCCGCTAAGTTACCTTGTTTATCCAGTGCCACCGCTCCGACCGTGCCCACTTTATAATTTACTGGTAATGCTTTATGCGCTGCCTGATAATCTTTACTGGTATTTTTGCTCGCCTCGAGTTTCTTTTTGGCTTTTAATAAAGCCTCATAACGATGCTCAGTATCAAATATATTGTTCTCTACTAGGCTAATGCCTTGCTCTTTGGCAAACTCTTCTGCACCTTGACCACTTAACATCACATGCACTGATTTTTCCATTACTAACCGGGCAAGTTTAATTGGACTTTCGATATGTTTAATACCTGACACTGCGCCTGCTTGACGATTGCGACCATCCATTATAGAGGCATCTAATTCGTGACTACCATCATAGGTATATACCGCACCACGCCCAGCATTAAAATAAGGCGATTGTTCAAGTACTTCAATGGCAGTAGTCACTGCATCAAGGCTTTCTCCGCCTTGTTCAAGTACCTTATATCCGGCCTCAACAGCTTCTGTTAATTTATTGCGATAAGCTTGCTCTTGATCTGCCGTAAATTTACTTTTTTCAATCGTGCCTGCACCACCATGAATCGCAATGGCAAACGGCGTATTTGTGTTTTCACTCAATGCCTGCGTGCTCAACCCCATTAAACTTGTTGCAATGAGCCCTAATAATAGTGATTTTTTCATTGTGTGTTCTTTTATAAATACAGGATTAAAACCAATGTGAATGGTTATGAAGCGTTTTTCAAGTGAACTGAGTTTAATGGCACAAAAAAAGCGCCCTAAGGCGCTTTTTTAATTTCGTTTAAAGTTACGCTTGTTGCGCTTTTAAACGTGCTAAACGTGCTACTTGGTGTGTAGACGTTAAGAAAGAATAGATTGGTGCTAAATAACCGCGCTTACGAAGCTCAAGGAAGTCTGCATCGCTTAGCTCATTTAGTTTCTTCTCATCGATAAGGTAAATACCGTTGATGTCTTTTTTCTCACCTTTAATATCAACTGTTAGCGTTTGTGCTACCAGTAGTTCTTTATCAGCAAGGAATTTAGTGAACGCATCGGTTACTTGAGAAAACTCAATGAACGATACTAACGCTTCTTTACGACGCTTAAGGTAATCAGTTTCTTCACCGTTTTCGAATAATGCATTACCCTCTTCTTCACCAACTAATGAGCTCGCTTCGTCAATTACGATACCAAATTGATCTTGCTCTGGGTGCTTTACTAAACCTAATGGGTAACGCGTTGTTGCCATAGGCGCAAATGAAGCTGTCCATTTGTCGCCATCAATAAATAAATTTTCGCCTGGCTCTAGGCCAAACATTGCAACCGCTTGAAAAGTACCTGTTTCGTTATTTTTAACAAAAGACATTGGGAATTCATTAGCGATACGCGCAAACTCATGTGCAACCACTGGCACTAAGTGTTGAGTTTTCATAAATTCGATGTTGATGCCATTTTTAATTTTAGTGTTGGCATGTTTTTCGTTGTGTAAAGGCTGTACTTGTTGCTCCGCCATGTTACTGCTCCGTTATTTATTAATTTGATTTATTACTGTTAGTGGCCTAAGGCTAATGGTTTTGGTGACAAAAAGGAAGTGAAAATTTTGTGTCATTTTGTACGTTAATAATTAACAAAAACATTATCGCTTATTATTTCAACAAATAACCAATAAACGCCACTGAAGATGAAATTCGTAAACACAATTAGCTCAAAAAGCGCTCTTTGACAACGCTGTCTTCGGTGGTATATTAATTTTGTGCCTAAATAAAAAGTTCTCAATTAAATAAGCCCATCAAAAATAGACATTAAATAATGAAAAATTTAACTGTAAACCCAAACTTAATAATTAAAAAGTTGATGATCCCAGGCACTAAACTATCAGCCTTCGTTGTAGATGATTTTCTTTTAGATACCAAGAGTGTAATGAATTTTGCCCATAACATAGCCTATTTTAATCCTATGTTTTCAGACAATTCTTTCTATCCTGGCATTCGCGACAATATGCCACAACCCTACTTAAGGGTTTTACATGCGTTTTTTCAAAATGAAATACTGCCTAAAATAGACAATAAAAATTATCAAGAGTCTATTCTTCATAAAAGTTTACTTTCATTAGTTTCATGCAAACCTGCAAATTTAATTGTTGACCAAAAAGTACCGCATATTGATTCATGTGATGAAAGAGATTACGCATTTGTACATTACTTATCGCCAGAGGAGCTTGGTGGAACAAGTATTTATAAGTATATACCTAAAAACATTATTGAATTTAAACAACAACATAAGCCACTACTTACAGATATAGTTAATGAGGTTAAAAAAGCCCCTGATGAACATCAAGGCTATTTATCTGGCAGCACCAGTTTATTTGAGCAGGTCTTTAAAGTTGATGCTAAATTTAACCGCCTTGTTATTTACCAAGGCAACTTATTGCACAGTGCAAATATTTATTCTGAACAGAGCTGCCTAGCCGATGCTAAAAAAGGCCGTCTTTCGATAGCCTCTTTTGCAAGTGTGAGATGAGCTGTTTGAATATACCGCTTACGCATTTCGCAAAATATTAGATTGTCTGCAGGCCATATTGTTTAATTTTATCTAAAAGCACTCTGTGATTGGGTAGCTTATTAAGTAAGTATTGATCAATCTCAGCTCGTTGTTGTAAACGCACTAGACAATGTTCATGCTCTGCTTTTGAACAAGGCGATGCCTTAGTGTTGTAATTCATTCCATAGAGTACAAATAAAAAGTTCTCTAAGTAAAATACTTCAAACTGGCTGAAAAAGTCATCTCTAACTGGAATGAACTCTTCCCACAAACTAAGCTTTTCTTTTAATGACTCAGAGGTAGTGTCATCATTTTTATTGGCTACCCAAAAAGCTGAATCTGTTCTATCTGAAATACAATAATGTAATTTAATAAAATCAATAGCACGCTCCCATGCATACCCCATAGCGTGATTAAAACGCGTTTCTAACTGTTCAAGCTGCTTTGTTGATGATGGAAAACGTAGGGTTAAAAACTTCGCTGAAAAGTCAGTTAATAAAATGGAGGTTGCCTCTAATGGCTCTAAAAACCCTTGCGCTAAGCCAAGTGCGACACAGTTTTTATGCCAAAACTTTTTACGATAACCAACTCTCATGGGGATTTTTCGATAGCTAAGGTCTTGCTTACTTGCCCCTAGATAACGGTCCAGTTTTTCATGTGCTTGTTCGTCGGTCATGTGGTTATTCGAATAAACAAAACCCACTCCCCGCCTATTTGTAAGCGCAATGTCCCATATCCAGCCAGCTTGATGGGCGGTAGCAAGCGTATAAGGTGGAATATCCTCGTCTTCTTTTGTAGGCACTTGCACAACTAGAGCGCTATTTATCAGTAAGCTATCAGACACATCAACAAAAGGAACTTTTAAAGCTTTATCTATCAGTAAAGATTCAAATCCCGAACAATCAATATAAAAGTCAAATTCAAGCTCACCTTCGCTGTCAGTCATTAACGCTGCTATTGTGCCATCATTAGCAAGCTTTACTTGAGTTACATTGGTATGTACGTGAGACACCGAAAACTTATCTTTTGCATTACACGCTAGCAGTTGCGCAAATTTCCCTGCATTAAAATGATACGCATAAGCCAACTCGCCCTCATATTGGGCATTAGTGATATTTTTAGGGGCTAAACCAGCCTCACAAATAGCGTGCTGAGAAGATAGGAACTGCGCATGACTTTTTGTTGTTTGCTTATCGTTTAACCAATATTGAGTTAAGTGTTTGGTATCGTAGGGACTTGGTACATCAAATAAATGATGAAAAAAATTACCTTCTCCATGCTTTTTTTTATCCATCCAGTTGACGAACTTTATCGACTGCTTAAACGTTGCATCGCATTGGCGAATAAATTCATCTTCACGAATACCAAAACTTTTTAGCGTGTTTCTTATGTCAGGTACTGTACCTTCACCTACTCCAATTGGCGGTATATCGGGTGACTCAATTAAAGTCACAGAAACACCTTTGCGTTTTAGTAGCTCTTTGCCAATGTGGTTTGCAGCTAGCCAACCAGCTGTTCCACCACCTAAAATTGCCACTTTTTTTATATCCATAAATCACCAATGATGTTTAATCTCGTAAAAAAGCCCAGCAATGCTGGGCCTAGATTACTTTTTTAACTCAGCATATTAGAAACGCATTGTTACACCAAGTTTATAACGTGCTTCACCTTCAAAGCTCCACACTGGGAAGTCATTGAGTAGATCAGGGTTTGGTAATGATGTTGATGCATCGTTATTACCAAGCTGAATACTGTCTTCCTCTGTTAGGTTAATACCCTCGAAAGTAACATCTAAGTAGTCAGTTACAGAGTATGTTGCACTGAAGTCTAGCTGTCCGTAAGCTTGATGTTCACGGTTACCATACCAACCAGGTGCTTCACGAATAATAAACTCTGAGCGCCAGTTATATGCTAAACGCGCAGAGAAATCCTCATTTTCATAAAAACCAACCACGTTATAGCTATTTTTCGATGAGTCAGAGAATACGCCTACACGATCTGGGTAATTTTCTGCTGGCGCTTCTGCATCTGAATAGGTGTAGTTAAATGAATAACCAAAGCCGTTATCAAACGAATCTTGAATTTGGAACTCAATACCTTCAATTGAACCACCTGTGCCGTTGGTAGAAGAGCTCACAGTCCAACAGTCATATTGCTGCGCGCCACATGGTGGTTCGCCTGCATCTGGGTTAGTTGTATAAACTGGGATATCAATACCAATTTGTTGATTGGTTTGTTGTTGTGTAGAGATAAACGAACTTACTTCTTTAGTAAAGTAAGTGACGCTTAACATCGCATCGTCATCAAAATACCATTCAACACCAATGTCAGCTTGGAATGCTTTAAACGGGCTTAAACCAACGTTACCAGTATTTAAAACTTCGTTTAAAGGGCGATTATCCGTATAGCCAGCTAGGTTACGCGTTGCAAATAAGTCAGCGTAATTAGGACGAGAAATAACTTGTGCTGCCGAGGTACGTAAAATTACGTTATCAGCTAAGTCCATAACGACGTTTAAGCTTGGTAAGAACTCACTGTAATCTGCTTTATCTGTAGATAAGGTAGAATCGTAAACACCTTCATCGCTTAAGTCATAGTAATCTGAAGAAATATCAGTTGAGATGTAACGCACACCTAAATTACCGCGAATGCCACCTGCGTCAAAATCAGCCATCGCATAGATTGCTAAATTTTCTTCTTCAATGGTGCCATAGCCTTGTGGACGTGCAGTATAACCTTCAGTCATTGCTAATGAATCAGCAATCATTAGATCCATATCAGGTTCAGGTATAACAAAACCACCGCCGGCAGTCACTGTACCAGGGTAGTATGCTGTTGCATTTCGCTTTGGCACTAAATCTGGGTTTACAATAGCAGCATTGCTATCTTGGACAACTTTATGATCGGCGTATCTTAAACCAGTTTTAATTGCAGTAACCACGCCCAGATCAAGTGGAATTTCGAAGTCTAAGTTTAAGTAGCTTTCTTCATCTGAATCAGGGTTATATTCAGGCGCCCATGTTTGCGGACTGATGGTATCAGGTAAAATGCTCGCATCGTAAGATTGGTTTGCTAAATTAAATTTAGTCACATCACCAGTCATATCCATAGAGCCATTTAGATCACTATTGTTATTAGTAAACATACCATAGTTTGCAGTTGTTACGTCACTGTCAGCACTGGTTTTACCTACGCGACCTTTAAATGTGAATGACTCTGCATCATATTGCCAGTCAAAATCAACCGTATCAGACTTCATGCTTGCTTTACGCGCCCATGTTTGGAAAAAAGCAGTGCCATTTCCGTCAATTGTGCGAAAGACACAATTACCTGAAGCATTAGTTTGCTCACATGAGCCGTCGCCTGGGAAGATAATTATTTGCGAGTTAGCATTATTTGCATCTAGCTCTAAGCTAGTGTAAGTCAGGCCTAATACAAGCGAATCTGATGGCTGGTATTGCATGGCAACATTATAAGCTGTACGTTCACGTGCTTGTTGGAATGTTGTTGGTGCCATACCGCCACTCCAACCACCTGATGATTCAATACCGTTACGTTGGTAATCTACTTCTGATAAAGAACCCGCCGCTAAGATACCAAATGTTTCATTATTATTTTTCCAGCTGTATAAGCCAGAAAGTTCAGGATCTGTCTCTTCAGAAACTGTACCATAATCAGCTTTTACACTTGCAAATACAGTGTTTGAATCTAAATCTAGAGGTTTACGTGTTTTAACAATAACGGTACCACCAATACCACCTTCAACTAGATTAGCCTGTGACGACTTATAAACTTCTAAGCCGCCGACTAATTCTGACGGTAATAATGAGTAGTTAAAACTGCGGTCTACGGCTTGTTGGTCAAACCAACTTGTTGACGCAACTGTATGACCGTCAAGCAATGTACGTGTAAGTTGTGCTGAAGCACCACGTATCGATACTTGCTGACCCTGTCCAAATTGACGAGATACACTTACACCAGAAATACGACCAAGAGATTCACCTACATCGCCATCAGGAAACTTACCAACATCTTCCGCTGTTACAACATCAACAACAGCATTAGAAAAACGTTTTCCGTTTAAGTTTTCTTTATTTGAAGCGCGTATACCGCGTACTTCAATGACTTCAACATCATTTTGAACTTTAACTTCATCGGCTGCGAATGCAGCACCAGTAAACCCAGCTCCCACAACTAAGCCGATATTTACTGCTAATAAGCTTTTTTTAAAATTTTTAGCTAACACAGGATTCCCCTCGAATCATTTTATTGGTTTTGTTTATCATTTTGCCTAACCGCCATGACAGCGCTGTCATAGCAGTAACAAACCATACATGCTAAATTACAATTTTGCTACATTTTTCCGCTCTTTTTGTATGAAATTTAACTAATATATAATTAAATTATTGATTTTATGTTGATTTATTATTTTATAAAAAAGTAGAGTTCGTCCGATGCTTACTCTTCATACCAAGCATGTAAATAATGGCGTTTTTTATACTTAATGTATTTAAAATAAGAGAGATTGCGAATAGCAGATGAGATTGATGGCTTATATAACTCCGCGCCGAACCAAAATTAACCTACTGTTTTTATTGATAAATATAAGTTTATTTAGTGACTTTTAAAAATATAAGAGCATTAAAAAGGTACTTAGCTTAAGGGAAATATTTAAACTTCAAATTTTTACAGCACTTTGTTATTGATTGATTAACGACTCAAACATGTCGCAATAAAAAAGGCCAGTAGCAAAAGCGACTGACCTTTCATTAAACCATCAATTAACGTGGTTTTAAAGCACCTAGTTTAGACTGAATTAGGGTGCCCAATACACTTCAATGTTGATCTCAGGATGATTTAGTACTGCACGTAACGGCATATCATTCACATCACCACCCGCTAAAGCTTGTTTATACACAGCCAGCTTTTCATCGCCACTAATAAGTAATTTAACTACTTTAGATTGTGAAATTGCATTTAGCGTTAAGCTCATGCGCTCGGTAATACTCCCTGTTACATCACTCTCAATTGCGTTAATGGCACACACAAGTTGGTTTGAATCTAAGCCGTTTTTCAGCCCTTGAGCATGTGGGAATAATGACGCGGTGTGGCCATCAGGGCCCATCCCTAAAATAGTAACATCAAACGGGCGCTTTAATGCTTGAAACTGCGCTTCACACGAATCAACACCTTGCTCTGCAGTGGCTGCTGCATTTTTCATGCTAATAAAATTAGCGGCTGCACCATGGTTTTGTAGCAAAGTACGCTTAATGAATGCTTCATTACTCTTTTCGTGACTTGCCTCAACCCAACGTTCATCAACCATAGCAACATCAACATGAGCCCAGTTTAAATCAAGGGTTGATAAATGCTTGTACGCAGGTTCAGGTGAAGATCCACCTGAAACCATTAGCACTGCACGGCCATCAGCTTCAATCCCATTACGTAAGGCCTGCTCTAATGACTGAGATAATTCATCAGTTAAAGCGGCTTTATCGTCAAAAAACTTTTCTACTATTTTTGCCATTACTTATGCCTTATCACCGGTGTTAAACCAAACATGGTTATTCTCTGCTAATAAATCATCAGCGTCTTCAGGACCCCAACTACCCGCTCGGTACAATGAAGGTTTACCCTTCTCTTGCCAACGTTCAATAATTGGATCAATCCACTTCCAAGCTTGGCGTACTTCGTCGCGGTGAATAAATAACGAAGGATTATTAGCGGCTGCATCAAGCATTAAACGTTTATAAGCATCTGAATGGAAACCGTTACTATACGCTTGTGACAATTCAATATTCATCGTTACAGGTTCAAGTTGCATATCTAAGTTATCAAGACGCTTTGACATCAGCGTTAACTGAATGCTTTCTTGTGGCTGTAAGCGAATAATCAAACGGTTTGGTTCAATATTGCCTACGCTGTCTTCATAAACGTTATGTGATACTTTTTTATATTGCACTACAATTTCAGCGCAGCGCTTCGCCATGCGTTTACCGGTTCGCAGATAAAAAGGAACGCCCGCCCAACGCCAGTTATCAATATGCGCACGAATAGCAACGAAAGTTTCGGTTTTACTCGCCCCTTCGTTTAGCTCTTCAAGGTAACCTGGGACTATTTTACCGTTTAAATCACCGGGTACGTACTGACCACGAATAATATTATTATCAACATCTGTATCTTCAAGTGGACGTAATGCTTCTAATACTTTTAATTTTTCATTACGGATGCTGTTAGCGTTTAACTTATGCGGTGACTCCATAGCCACTAAACAAAGTAGTTGTAACAAGTGGTTTTGCACCATGTCACGCAAGGCACCCGCTTTGTCATAAAAACCAGCACGGCTTTCAAGTCCTACTGTTTCTGACAAGCTAATTTGAATATTATCAATCGATTTAGCATCCCACATGTTCTCAAATAATGAATTTGAAAAACGCAGAGCCATTAAGTTTTGAACCGTTTCTTTACCTAAGTAGTGGTCAATACGGAAAATTTGTTCTTCGTTAAAATACTGTGCAATTTTCGCATTAATCACTTCGGCTGACTCACCGCAGTAACCAATTGGTTTTTCGACTACAACGCGCGAGTTGGCAGTAATTAGTTTTTTCGTTGATAATATTTCACAACAGGTGCCATAAACAGCAGGTGGGAGAGATAAGTAAAATACTCGTGATTTATCGTTGTCATCTTCATCTAGAATTTTTTTCAGTACATCCCAGTTATCATCCGCTTCGGTGACATTGCTCACTACGGGTACTAAAAAGTCTGAGAACGATTTCCAATCTTTTGCGTTATATTCGCCTTCGCTTAAAAATTCTTGTAACGCTTTGTGTGCAGTATCGATGTATTCATCGCATTTACTTTGTTCGCGCACGGTAGGCAAAATACGTGAGCCTTGCGGTAAGTTACCTTCTTGATATGCTCGATACATTGCAGGAAGTAATTTGCGTAACGCAAGATCACCACCGCCCCCAAAAATTATAATATCAAAAGGATTAAGCATAGTTACTCTCTACGTTTATGCTACCTGCCACTACCGTATTGGTAATCAGTTATAGCGGTTTATTATCTGGATAATGTAGGCCTCAGCACAAAGCCTACTAATTGTTGTTCGTTATATGCGCCATAAAAATGGGTCTAGGGACACTGTAATTCCTCTCACAAAAATACAGGCCCTAGGACTCCAGCGCTACCCGTTCAAAGGTATTTGGTTACTTATTGTGTAATAAGTGAATATGTTACTGCGTACGGTATTGTTTGTAGTACGCCATTAAGCCTTGTGTTGAGCTGTCGTGCTCATTAACCACGTTATCATCGGTTAATTCAGCTTCAATTTTAGATGCTAAGCCTTTACCAAGTTCTACGCCCCACTGATCAAATGAGCATATTTGTAAAATAGTACCGTGACAAAAAATCTTGTGCTCATACAGTGCAATTAATCGACCGACCGCTTTTGCATCAATCGTGTCTAATAATATAGACGTTGTTGGGCGGTTTCCTTGGTGAATTTTATGCTTTAGCAGCATTTCAATTTGTGCAGGCGTTTTGCCTTTGGCTGTTAAATCAGCCGTTATCTGCTGTGCATCGACCCCGTTCATTAGTGCTTCGGTTTGTGCAAAAAAGTTCGATAATAAAATATCGTGATGCTTATCTACGTTAACCTGAGGCTTTACAGAGCCAATAAAGTCCGCAGGGACAATTACATTGCCTTGGTGCAAACATTGATAAAACGCATGCTGACCGTTTATCCCTGTCATACCCCAAATGATTGGCACGGTAGTGTATGGCACTGTCTGTCCATCAAAGGTTACATGTTTACCATTACTTTCCATTTCACCTTGTTGCAAATATGCTGGCAACATATGCAGGGCTTGGTCGTATGGCAAAATAGCTTGCGAATCAAACCCTAAAAAGCTGGTATTCCAAACACTGAGTAGCGCCATAATTAAAGGAATATTCTGTTCTAGCGGCGCCGATTTAAAGTGCTCATCAACTTCAAACGCTCCCTCTAAAATGGCCTCAAATGCTTCAAACCCAGCATAAAGTGCAATAGGTAAACCAATGGCACTCCAAAGTGAAAAACGACCGCCAACCCAATCCCACATGGTAAATACGTTTTCGTCACTAATACCAAATGCAGCAGTTTTTTCTAAATTAGTGCTTACTGCAACAAAATGCTTTGCTATAGCGCTGTCATCCTTTGCACTGTCTAAAAACCAATCAACCGCTGTTTTTGAGTTAGTCATGGTTTCTGAGGTAGTAAATGTCTTTGACGAAATTACAAATAACGTGGTTTCAGGATCTACTTTATCTAATACTGACGCAATTTGTACGCCATCTGCGTTTGAAACATAGTGAACGTTTAATGGCTTATCAACCACTGCTTTAAGTGCTTCAGTTGCCGTTTGCGGCCCTAAGTTTGAACCACCAACACCAATGCTAACCACATCTTTTACCGCTTTTCCGGTGTAACCTAGCCATTGACCACTTCGCACTTTTTCAACAAAGGTCTTAATTTTGGCAAGTTCGCTATCGACCGCTTCTGTAATATTTTCGCCGTCAACAATAAGCGGTGTATGAGCGCGATTTCTAAGCGCAGTATGCAAAACCGCACGGTCTTCGGTGATATTAATTTTTTCACCGGTAAACATTTTCTCACGCCATGCTTCAATATCGCATTCTTTCGCTAATGAAATTAATTGACCAAATACGTTTTCATCTATGCGTTGTTTTGAGTAATCAAACAACACACCTGGGATTTGAGTAGAGAATTGAGAAAAACGAGAATCGTCTTGTGCAAATAAAGTTTTCAGATGTGTGTGTGTCATCTTTTGTGCACTATTTTCTAGTGCTTGCCAACTTACTAACTCAGAACGGCTCGCCATGTAAACATCCCCTAATTAATTAATCTATTGATTTTAAGCATTTTATTTTATTTTTTACGACACTAAACAAGCGATTTTTGTAAAAAGCAAAGCCCAACATTATAGCTTAAATAGTCTAAATTGCGTTATTTTTATAAGCTTTGATGCAGATAATAGCGCAATTTTTTGCTTTTGACACCGGTATCATAAAATTAAAAATTGAATTTAACAACTGTTCACCCCCTCTGCACAATGAACATTTTATTAATCTTCGATTAAAGCAGGCAAAAAAAAGACCGACACATGTCGGCCTTTTTCTTTTATTAAACTATTAGCTGGTCAAAGCTAAACCACCCGATAAGTTAAAAACGCGGTTATAACCAAGTTCAATTAAGTTTGCCGCCGCAATTTTTGAACGATTTCCACTGCGACACACCAATATGTATTGATTGTTTTTATCTAGTTGCCCTTGGGTTAGTGCATTGGCCATTCGGCTTAGAGGAATATTTAAAGTTTTAGCCTCAGGCACATTAAGCAATCCACTGATATTGTTAGCGCCATGCTCATAAGGCTCTCGGGTATCAATTAAATATACACTGTTATGTGAGAGCATTTCCTTCGCTTGATTAAAACTAAGCTGCGAAGTTTCGATTTGAGGCTTTGCATTAACATAACCACAAAGCGAATTTGCTAATGTGTGTTGTTGTGAGTCTGCTTGTTGTTTTTGCATGGCAAATTCAGTATGGCTGATATCACCTTCAATAAGCGCTTTTAATAAAGGTGTTTGCTGCTTTTGCACAGCCCAATTCATGGCGAAACACTGTTGATAATCATGCCCAGAGCACACCACGCTTTGCGGATTAAGCTCTGCAGTTAACTTAGTCAAAGAGTCTGCCATCTGCATCGCATCTCCCCCATCAAGTACTGTATTACCAAGCCCCGCAGGTAAAATTAAATCACCACAAAAACAGTACTGTACATCGCCGTTATTAGCCTTTAATAAATAACTCACGCTATCTTGGCTGTGTCCAGGCGTCGCTAGCTTTTCAAGTACTTGTTCGGTTAGTTGCAATTGTTCACAATTAACAGGCCAGCCTAATTGATCAACTTCACCAGCAACTAAATTTGTTTTGAGTGCGCTGCGCATTAAATCAAGAGCACAGTGACGATCTTGGTGCTCATGCGTGTTTAAAATAGCAGTAATAGTTAAATTTTGTGTATTCACTATTTTTTCAAATCGAGGGATCAGTTCAATAATTGGGTCAATAACAAATGCCTGTTGATCGTCAGCTACATACAACCAACTGCAAGCACCTTGATGTCTAAATTGGGTAAGCCCCAAGGCACATACTTCTTGTGCTACTAAGCTACTATCAGAAATAACCAAACAATTTGCTTGTAACACTGTTTTAAGTGCACGAATTTGTTCACATGCATAGTCTATTTGCGCCATAGTGGCGGCAGGTCCAAACGATAAACGAATCGCATTTTCACTTTGCCACTGTGAGGCTCCCATCGCATCAAGTACAAAGCTTTGAGTTGCGCCCGTGCTACAGGCTGAGCCACCGCTGACTCTAATACCTGCAGCGTCAAATAAATCAATAACTTCTTTACTGGTTAAATCATTAACCGCAAAGTTTAACGTTGTGGGTACTGAGTAGGTAAAGTCATGGTTAAAAGTAATACTTCCAAAAGTATCAACTAAAGCGCTATGCAGTTTATCGCGATACAAATTAAGTACATCTGCTGATTTAAAAGTATCGTCTTGTTTATCAAGCAGCAAACTAAACAGCTTATTTAGCCCTGCAATACCGGGCAGGTTTTCTGTACCTGAGCGCATGCCACTTTCTTGGCCGCCACCAGCAATAAACGGCGTATATGGACTACCTTGACGGATATATAATAAGCCGATGCCTTTGGGTGCATAGAGTTTATGCCCTGAAAATGGCGCATAATCAATCGTGGTTTTGCTTAGGTTGAGTTGTTGTTTACCCAGTGCCTGCACACAGTCAACCATCCAAGTCACATCGTTATTACGACTGCGGATCACCTTTTCTATAGCACTTAAATCTTGGTATACACCGGTTTCATTATTAACAGCCATAGTGCAAATCATCAGGGCGTTATCAATATGCTGAGCAATAAAGTCTAAATCTAAAATACCGTCACGATTTACCGGAATAGCAATAATGTCAGCGTTAATTTCAAGCACAGTATTCCAATGTTTTAATGTATTAGGCACCGCTTTATGCTCAGTTGCTCCATACAATAAAACCGGTTTAGATTTTGTGTGCTGTTTGGCATTAATTAAGGTTGATACGATAGCAGTTTGAATACCTTCGGTCGCACCTGAGGTAAATAATATATCGCCCTGCTGCGCACCAATCACGCTGCGCGCTTTTTGCCTCGTTTGTTCTAATAAGTGTTTGGCTTGAATACCGGTTATATGGGGACTTGAGGGATTACCAAAACAAATTTGCATCGCATGGCACACAACCTCTGCAATACATGGCAATACAGGTGTGGTCGCATTTGCATCAAGATAAACTTGGTTGTTGGGTTCATCTGGCAATAAAAACTCTGACATTAAAAACGCACCTTATTACTAAAAAATATATCTTATTCCCAATAGTACATAGTTTTAATAGGAATGAGTAATAATCTTTAGTAATTAAAGTGCGTTTACTATACTTTTTAGTTACCGAGCTCTTCTGCGAGCTCTTCATGTGTGGATGACCACGCCTTAATCAGCGCTTTTACCAATGATGCTAATGGAATAGCAAAAAATACGCCCCAAAAACCCCACAGCCCACCAAAAAATAGTACGGCGACAATAATAAACACCGGGTTTAAATCAACCGCTTCAGAGAACAATAAAGGGACTAACACATTGCCATCAAGCGCTTGAATAATGCCGTAAATAATTAAAATGGTCCAAAACTGGGTTTCTAAACCAAACTGAAACAGCGCCACCGCCGCCACAGGTATAGTCACCAGCGCAGCACCAACAAATGGAATGAGCACCGAAAAGCCAACTAACACACCAAGCAGCGCCGCATAACGTAAGTCCAATACCGTAAAGGCAATAAAGGACACCGAGCCAATAATTAAAATTTCGAATACTTTACCTCGAATATAATTCATTATTTGCTGATTCATTTCATGCCACACTTGCAAAATTAAGCGTCGTTGGCGCGGGATCAGTTTAGCAATGCTGGCACTGAGCTCTACTTTGTCTTTAAGCATAAAAAATACCAGTAGCGGTACTAAAATAAGATAAATTAACCACGCAACAGCATCTTTTAATGAATTGAGCGATGCCGACAGCACCACTTGGCCAAATTCAAGCACTTTGGTTTCTACCGTTACCACAATAGACTGTACTTGCTCTGCACTAATAAGGCTGGGGTATTTAGCTGGTAGGTCGAGTAAAAACGATTTACCTTGCTCTACCATATGCGGTGTTTCTTGCACTAAGTTACTACTTTGCTGCCAAAGTACCGGGCCTATAACTAATATTAAGGTGAGCATAATACCAATAAATATCAGCATGACTATGCTAGTGGCAGTAAAACGCTTTAAGCCAAATCGCTCCAAGTGAACCACGGGCCAATCTAGTAAATAAGCAATGATCAGTGCTACTAACACAGGCACAATTAATGGGCCAAAAAAATACAACATGGCAACCAGTGCCAATAACAAAAAAAGTAAAGTAACTGAATTAGGATCAGAAAACTTTTTTTCATACCATGCTTTTACATATTCAAACACGCAACGGCTCCACTAATAACAACGCTTGTTGTTTATTTAACTTGTAATAATACATTTTTTTTTGCAAATATCGTTCAATATCATCTGTGTTTTGCTCTCTTGAGATATTAAAAGTAATTGCTTGATTTAACGATATTGCCTCACGCAACCCTAATTTAAACTGAATAAATTGCTGAGGGCATTTATAAGCGCGTAAATCTAGCTCTAGCATACTCGTTTCACTACCTGTTCACATTAATAATAAGTCCTATACCTAGGCTAATTAAGATTAACCACAGTTAAATTTAACTTTTTCTTAAAACAACCTCTGCAATGGTTTATCCTTATAGCATAGTTAGCTAAAAGGATACGTTAATGCCTAATTCGCATAATAAAGCGCAATTGCCTAGCAATCCAACTCTCAAAGAAATAAATTGGTTTAAAAAGCAAATTAATTGGGGAGAGTTGCCGCATTTTTATCATTTAGTAGCCTCATCGGTAAGTGAATGTGAAAGCATTTTAGATCACGGGTTTGATAATGCTATAAAGCGTATCATCGACAAACGCAATTGGAACCTAGAGTCCTTGGGTATCGACCCAAACGAGCTTTTTGAGAAAGAGAGTAATAACAAGCCACGAATTTCGTTGCATCAAGTATTTACCGAACGCGGTTTTGAACTACAAGCGTTTCCTTATTCTAATGATACTACCATCGATAGATACGCTCGACATGATGAGTCAATGGAATTTATATTATGGGATCCATTAACCATGAAAACTGTGATTCGCATTAATCAACTACATAAATTCATAGGTTTTTATTTAGAACAAGGCGATGAAGCAGACAAAGCGCTTATATTGCATTCACATAAAGTAGTTCATAAGATTATTGCTTTTTTACAAACTCAATTGAACATTGTTAAGGTTGATGGGGTCACAATAAAGTCGTTTTATCAATTATGTGAAAAGGACAGCCGTTTATATACAGATGATCCAACAAGTGCCCCTGATAAAAAATAAACAAGGAATATAATGCAACTAAAATCCGCCTTTATCACTTTATGCAGTGCAGTGCTTACATTTAGCCTACTAATGAGTGAGCCGTTAAAGGCACAAACAAATCTTCAACTGCCCGACTTAGGCACGTCTGCGCTGCAGGCATTACCACTGGAGAAAGAAAGAGCGATTGGTGAAGTGATGATGATGCAGATCAGAGGGTCTTCACCATTAATTAACGATCCAGTGCTTGATGAGTACCTAACAACCTTAGGCCGAAAATTAGTTGCGAACGCCAATGATGTACGCTTCGGTTTTTCATTTTTTTGGTTAAATAACCCAGAAATTAACGCATTTGCATTTTATGGCGGTCATGTAGGTGTTCACACAGGCTTAATTGCTCAAGCCGATAACGAAAGTCAGTTTGCCTCAGTACTTGGTCATGAAATCGCGCACGTAACACAACGCCACTTAGCAAGGCGTATTCAGCAACAACAAGACAATAGCGGTCTCACCATTGCCGGTATGATAGCCGGTATTTTAGCAACCGTTGTAGCCCCAGATGCAGGCATAGCAATTATTTCAGCCAGCCAAACACAGTCGGCATTTAGCCAACTCACCCATAGCCGCTCTGCCGAACAAGAAGCCGATAGAATTGGCATGCAAACCCTTAACAATGCAGGATTTGATGCAAGAGCTTCTAGTGAATTTTTAACTAAACTGGCAGCGCAAATTCGTTATAAATATAAACCCCCAGCGTTTTTACTCACTCACCCGCTGCCAGAAAGCCGCGTGTCGGATGTACGCTTGCGCGCCGAGCAATATCCAAAACGCCAAGTAGGTTCAAGCCTTGATTTTAATTTAGCTAAAAGCCGTGTACTGGCACGTTACGATAACAAGCCAGAAAATGCAGAGGCCCTATTTAGAAAGTTAATGCGCGAAAATACTTATAACAACGTAGCGTTACAATATGGATTAGCTATCAGCTTAATCGATCAAAAGAAAACGGAGGAAGCGCAGCCTATCTTAGATGAGCTATTGGCAAGTGATCCTAAAAATTTATTTTATATTGATACAAAAACAGATTTGCTAATCGCACAAAAAAAAGCAGCTGAAGCAGTTAGTTATTTAAGTGAGTTAAATAACTACCGGCCAAACAACCAAGTAATTACTTTAAATTTTGCAAACGCCGCGTTGGAAGCTGAGCAATATGAGTTAGCCGAAAATGTACTAAAGTCATTTTTATTAGAGAAGCCAGATCATAGTTTAGGTAAGCAGCTTTTAACCGATGCCTATAAAAAGCAAGAAAAATTAGCCGCGTATCACGAAGCAAACGCCGATGTGTTGTCGCAATATGGCGCATATTTAAAAGCGGCTGACGAAATACAAAAAGCACTTAATTTTGTTGAGCCAACTGAAAATGTGAAACAACAGCGTTTAAAAGCGTTACTCACACAATATCGGTTATTACAAAAAGAGCTTGCAAGGCTTTAAGTATTTGGCGAGTTCACCTAAAATAGCCACAATTTATACTTTGGATTTATTTTTATGTCAGTTACTATTTACCATAATCCGCGCTGTTCAAAATCACGCGAAACACTTAACCTATTACAAAGTAAAAACATTGAACCGAGTGTTGTTGAATACTTAAAAACACCGCTTTCTCATGAGCAAATTAGTACCTTAGTCTCTCAACTTGGGTTTAATTCTGCACGAGATCTAATGCGTACCAAAGAAGAGCAGTACAAAGCCCTTAATTTAAAAGATGAAAATGATGAGTCGGCACTAATTGCTGCCATGGTGGAACATCCAAAATTAATTGAACGCCCCATTGTTGTTAGCAACAACAAAGCAGCCTTGGGTCGCCCGCCTGAAAACGCATTAAGCGTTCTATAATGAGCACAACCATTGTGGTGCTGTACCACTCAAGCCATGGCTCTGTAGAAGCCATGGCGCATGAAATTGCAGAATCGATAGAACAACAAGGCGCAACCGCATTGCTGCGCACGTTTGTGGCTAAAAACCCGCACGACATTGTGATAAATAAAGACGATTTAGTTGCTTGTGATGGGCTTGCATTTGGCACACCTACCCGCTTTGGCATGATGGCCGCACAGGCAAAGACATTTTGGGAAACCACCAGTGATCTGTGGCTTAAAGGCCAACTTATAGATAAGCCTGCCTGTGTGTTTTCATCATCGAGTAGTATGCATGGGGGAAATGAAGCAACCCTACTTAACTTGTCACTGCCGTTATTGCATCACGGGATGATGTTAATGGGGGTACCTTACGATGTACCAGAACTTCTTGGCACTGAAACTGGAGGCACACCTTACGGCGCTTCCCACGTTGCTGGCAGCAGCAACAGCTCTACCCTAAGTAAAGATGAAATTAAAATATGTCAAAGCGTAGGCAAACGCTTGACGCAAGTAGCGAGTAAACTTAAATGACCCAAAAGAGCGAGTCTGCTAAAAAGCCAGTGACCGTAAAATTTCAGCGCCTAGCCTTATTTGGTTATTTTGGCCTGCTGATTTTAATGCCACTATGGATGTTTGTATTAGCCCCCAGAGAAGGCCACAGTAACGCATTTCTTTTTTTAGTCTATGTACTACCACTGTTATTACCTTTAAAAGGCATACTGCAAGATAAAACCTACACTTATGCGTGGGCTAATTTTATCGTTATGTTTTATTTTATCCATGGCTTTACATTGCTATGGGTTGCTCAAGATGAACTCGTATGGGTATTACTAGAGTTACTTTTCGCCTCGTCTATGTTTATTGGCTGCACTTACTATGCACGCCATAGAGGACAAGAGCTTGGACTTAAGATTCGCAAGCTTAAAGATGAACTTGCTGAAGAAAAAGCAGCGCATGAACACGATAAAAACAACTCATAGCTAGCAGCTCAAAACATAAAAAACGCGCTTTATTAGCGCGTTTTTTGTAATTAAATAAATGGTTAAACTAACTCGCTTAAAGCAGCTAACCCCACTATGCAAGCTAAACCTAGCTGGGCTATAAGGCTAAAAACCGATACCACTCTTAATAAAAACAATCCCCAAGGATGTTTAATATGCGGGTACAACGAACAACGCTTTAAATTTGTCGCAAAGAAAAAACACACCACCGCCGTCATGGTCATAAAAAGAGTAAGCTCACTTTTTATAGTGATGTTTTCATCAAAAAAGAAAAACAACTGAAGTGGTAGCAATAACGCCACAACCGCGTGTAATACATGTACCTTTTTAATTCGCTCTAACTGCCCTTCAGGTGATAACTCTTTAATTCCAAAATCACGTTCAAGGCACTTAACTAAGTTACTGGCTTTGATACTTACCGCTAAACGATAACAACTTAATCCATCGTTATTACGCGCTCTAAAGTCATACCCCGCTTTCAGCAGTAAAATCATTAACGATTCATTTTTACTCATTACTGCGTAATGCAGCGCCGTATTACCTTTATTGTCGACGGCTTTTTTATCTTGGTACTGCAGGAGTGTTTCAACTACATTTACATAGCCTTTTTCTGCTGCCCACATAAATGCTGTTTTGTTATCTTCATCGGTTAAAGCGCCTGTAGCGCCCTGCTCAATAAAGCGCATCGCCATGGTTTGCTTAGCTTTTTTCTTGTTTAGGTGGGCAAGTAAAGCATTTTCTAACAACACAATAGAATCAACATCAGGCGAAACCTGAGTTAATAAAGTAAAGTAATCTTTGCCTGCAGCTACCTTTTCGCTGGTAAGTTCGGCTAAAGAATCAATGTCTGCAATCGACTGAGGAATATACGCACTTAAGCGTTCTCTAAAGTCGACCTCTTGCCAAATTGATAGGGTGTCTGCTGCCGACAACTTGGCATCCTGTTCTAGCGCATGCTCTATTAGAGTAAAAAAGCGTTTACTAAAAAATAGGCTAATCAATGAAAGCGGCGTTTCAATATTATTTTGTGCCGATACACTTGCGTATTTTTCAAGTCGCTGACACAGCATTAACACAATATTTTCTATGCTGTAGTCATTAGCAAAATAGTGCTCTTTAAGTGCTGCAATATAGACTTGTGCATCCTCATCATATTCACAAATATGCTGAAAGTAACATTCTTCAAACGGCTCTAGGGGGGTTAACCAGGTTAAATAATAAATTGGGGGCAAAACCGTGGTGCAAACAGCATCATCTTCTTCAGTAGAACGACAGGCAGGCCAAGCTTCTAAAGCATCTAAAATGAAGGCACCGTTTTGTTCAACCAGCCCTTTGACCAGTAACGGGTATTCCTTTGGCCAAATTAGTACATTTTCCATTAAAACAACACAACTCCAGTGTAGCTCGGGTGAGTGGTCAGTTATAACAGTTTTTAGCTGACACCACGCTTAATCAAAGAAGCCGATATTCTAACACAGCTAGGTTGCCAAGCTAGCGTAAACTCGTGCAATATAGGCCAAAATACAAAAGCAACTAACGACATGCGCCATTAGCTGCTTTTACGGTTGGAGCTTTTAATTACAGAGGAACTAACTTTGCTGAAGTTCTGCTGTGACTTGATCTAAACCCACATCAGAAATGCGTTGAATGATCTCTTTTTGCTTAGCACTAAGTAACGAAATCCCCTCAGCAACAATATCGTATACTTTCCATTGCTGATCGTTCCCTAAACGAAGTTTAAAGTGTAAATCTATGGTGGGTTTATTAGCTTCAATAATTTGCGTTTTAACTGTGGCAAATTTAGAGTCGCTTGCAGCAGCGTCTTGCTCAAAAATTACATCTTGCCCTGTGTACTTCACAAGCGCACTAGCATAAGTGCCCGTTAAGTAATGCTCTACCGCATCTATAAACGCAACGCCTTGTTCACGGTTAATGCCTTTAATATGTTTACCTAATAATTTAAACGACACAAACTTAATATCAATATGTGGCATCAAACGCTGCTCAACAATTAATGACATCGCTTCTTTGCTGGCATTACCTTGCGCATTTACCTGCCCAATATCGTTAAATAATGATTCGGCTACAGTTTGCAATAATTGTTTAGGTGACGGCTGCGTTTGTGCAGTGAGTGCGCTACTAAAAAAAACAGCAATAACCACTAAAAGCTTTATAAGTTTCATAATAAATGCATAGTTTAAATAATTAAGTTTAGTGTAATCTACGCAAATAACAGGCAAGAGACAAGGCATAAATAAGCAACTTATTAATGCCCAATTAGCACCAATAAAATTAATTAAATAAATTCAATTAGTTAAAAACCTTAGTTAACAAGCCATCTACAAGCGGATTTTTGTCCTCATTGAAAACAGTAATTCACCGCCCTTATCATTTAATTACTATTTAAATTCACCTACCAGTAGGTCGTTATGAAAACCTCATTTGAGATGATTTCAATTATTGTTTTTTGTTTATTTTTACTGCCAACAAATGCAGCTTATGCATCCTCAAGCCATGGCTACGCTGTGGACTTATTAAAAGGCGAAGGTAATGTGACTGGGATAAAGCTTGCGTATCAATATCATCCCAAGGGTGCACAAAACTTTGTTGGCGATGCCCGCTTTTACCTTGAAAGCAGCATTAACCTGTGGCATTACCTCCATGATCAACAGTCACAATCCAACCTAGTATTCGCTGTTTCACCAGTTGTGCAGTTTCCTGCATTTAGCGTATACAATACGCCATTCTATGTGGAGGCTGGTATTGGCTTTTCCCTACTTGATGAGCACCATTTTGGAGGTAAAAACCTAAGTACTCACTATCAGTTTGAAGATAGAATAGGCCTAGTGGCCGATTTTGGAGAAACCAACGTAGCACTGCGTATTATTCACTATTCAAACGCAGGATTTAAAGCACCTAATCCAGGAATAAACTTTTTAACATTGTCGGTAGCACAACGGTTTTAAACACCCGTAATAAACACTCAAAATGTTGCGGCTTATATTGAAAGCGGTCATAATTACTGCTTAAAAAACAATAAGGTCAACAACATGCAAATTTGGCAAATCGTACTCGTTATCTCGATTGTACTGGCTATTGTTATCGGTAATTTAGCACTGCTGCGTTTAAGTGCAAAAAGCGAGTTTAAAGCCTCTCCCTCTATTACTCATAAAAAAGACATAAAAAAGCCCTGAATATTCAGGGCTTTTTTCGTTTAAATCATTACTTAACCAACTAACCAGTGTGCCATTAAGGCAATAACAGGCAATGTAACTAATGTTCTGAGAATGAAAATAACAAACAACTCAAAAATATTAACTGGTATTTTACTTCCTAATAAAAGTGCGCCCACTTCAGACATATAAATAAGTTGCGTTACACTCATGGCTGCAATAATAAAACGTGTTACATCACTTTCAATTGAACCTGCAGCTAAAATAGAAGGAATAAACATATCTGCAAAACCGACCATAATAGTTTGTGCAGCCATTTCAGCTTCTGGTACTTGTAAAAGCTCCAAGAACGGAATAAACGGCATACCTAAATACTGAAATATCGGGGTATATTCAGCAATAATAAGTGCAAATGTACCCACAGCCATGACTACTGGTAATACTGCAAACACCATATCAAATGCATTGTGTATACCTTCTTCTAAGGTGCCCTTCAAGCCTGGCGCTTTTTCTGCTTTAGTCAATGCAACATCAAGAGAGTGCTTAAATAATGTTTTGCCTTCAGGTACTAGCTCGGCGTTGCCATTAGGTTGTTCACCATCAATAAGCACGTCCTTTTTAAAACGCAGTGGTGGTAAACGCGGAACAATTATTGCGGCCACTACACCGGCTAAACACACGGTTAGGTAGAAAGGTGCAAATAAGTATTCAAGCTTTACTTGGCCAATAACAACTAAACAAAAGGTAATTGATACAGCAGAGAAAGTGGTACCAATAATCGCAGCTTCACGTTGAGTATAATATTTATCTTCATACTGACGCGCAGTCATTAAAATACCTACGCTACCATCACCTAACCATGAAGCAACACAATTAACTGCACTGCGCCCTGGCACCCCAAACAATGGACGCATTACTTTAGTAAGTAAGGTACCCACCAGCTCAAGTAAACCAAAATTAAGTAATAACGGCAGTAATAAGCCCGCTAAAATAAACACCGAAAACAACACCGGTAATAAATCTTTTAATACTAGCAAGCCAGTATTTTCTGAGGTAATAGCATGCGGTCCAACTTGAAAATAAGTTAAAAGCACAAACGCCATACCAAACAACCGTGTTACTAACCAAATCCAACTCACATTAAACAAATGATTTAATAAGCGAAATTTGGTTAAGCTTTTCGGTTTAAATACACTAAGCACCAGCGACATTACACCAGTAATACAAATAATGGTAGCTATTAGCCCTAGTGCTATCTCACTGAATGAGGCTTGAATTGCCTTGGCCATTACCGCGATAGGTATCGTCATTATTTCGCCAGACGGTACTGGCGTCATGAACAAAAAAACGCCGATTAAAGAAGGAATTAAAAAAACCAACCATACTTTCAAATCATAACTTTTTTGAACGGATGCTGGGCGTGATGAATCTAACTGAGACATATTTTCAACCTGTAAAAACCACAAAAAGAGCTAAGTGCTCTTTTTGTGGTAAGTATTTATAATTATTAAATTTTAATACCGCGCTTAATTAACGCCGCTTCTAATGCTTGCTGTAAACCATTCATTGTACCTGGTTCAAGCGTTTCGCCTTTGTCATCCATCCACGTAAGACTGGTGCCACCTTGCTTGGTTTTGCTAACCAAAATTTGGTATTGGCCTTCATCAATTGGTAATTCTGTTGGTTCATCGCCCCAAATAGAATCCCATACGCTACTTTCTACTTTGGCGTAATCTGCTGTAATTAAACCTGTCTCTTGGTTTATTTCAACAATGGTGAAAGATAAGCGCTCTAAGAATCCAGAAAAGCGATCGAATACTGTATCGTAGGCTTGCTCAGTAACAAGTGCTGCATTGCCTTTGTTATCAAACCCAAGCTCTAATGAAATTACCCCTTTACGCTTACGCATATCAACTTCAAGTTGACGATAGCGGTAATCAAACTCACTTACTACTTGGTTAAGTGCACGTACTTCTAGCTGCTGTTTTAATAAATCAGTCAAAGGCTTATCGCCTTTAAAATCAATAAGCTCAGCAGTTAAAGACGCTGTACGTTGATGCTCTTTTTCTTCAATAGTAAATTTAAAACGTTCTAAATCAACACTTTCATCATCGCCCCATAACCAGCTTTCCTCTGGCTTAACAATAGCGTACCAATCTGTTTCAAGTGTTCCTTGCATTTTGTTTTGTTGTGTCGCACTAATGTTGTTGTCAGCAAGCACTGCTTGAATCGAGTCCCAAATGAATACATCTAAATCGTCAATGCCATCATTTTTATCAAAATAAATACGTGCTTGTTTATCTGCTTCCTCAACCCAACTGCCTTTAGCAACCGTTAATACTTGCGCCGGCGGACGATAGTTTGTTGCCTCCGGATTATTATCATATTGACCCACATCCATCTTATAAACAGGATCTTGAGCGGGTTGTGATAACGAAGCAGGTGCTTTAACCGGCTCATGGGCGCGGTAGTTACGCTCATTATGGGCATCACTTGTAAATACACTACACCCTGACAAACTTACCAATACACTTACTGCAAGTGCTTTTGGGATCCAATACTGCACAGATAATTCTCCTTAGCATACCCTTAATTGTTTTAACAAATATATGAGTGGGTAATACCGATTTGGTTCAGTGTAAAATCAATATTAACTTTACATTTATAATTTGCTTATCTAACTGCATTAAGCCAACAAGATGACCGACAGACTAGGCTACAAATAGACACATTTTTGCTATGGTACTTTCACAAGCTTGTAAAAACAAGAAACACTGCACTATTAACCGCCTAAAATTAACCGTCGCTGTAGTTTAACGCGGGTTTTGTGTTAAACTTTGCCGCCGTGCAACGCTACGTGTTTATTTTTTGTTGCCAAGTCGGTTGTTATCATCCAAGTAACTTAGGTACTTTAAAACCCATGACTGCATTTTCAAATCATCAAATTGTTTTAACCGCAATTGGCGAAGATAGATCGGGCATCGTTAGTGAGCTTACGCAACTCGTCAGTGATTGCCACTGTAATATTATAGATAGCCGCATTGCTATTTTAGGCAACGAACTTACTTTTATTATGCTACTTAGCGGTGATATGTCAGCCATTAGCCGTATTGAGCACACCCTGCCTACCAAAGGTATGGAGCTTGGCCTGCTTACTATGATGAAACGCACTTCAAGCCATAATCAAAGCGAGTTTTGTGCAGGTTACACCCTAGAATATACTGGCATAGACACCCCTGGCACCTTGAGTAAAGTAACGCGCTTTTTTGCAGACAGTAATATTAATATTTGCTCATTAAAATCAGATACCTACGAAGAAGATACTGAACTTAAAATGCGCTGTGAACTTGAATTTAATATTCCCGTTGACGTTGACATTGACCAATTTAAAATTAGTTTTGAAAACCTTTCGCACGTTTTAAACGTAGATTACATCTTTCGACGTATTCGCTAAGGAGTTTAGCATGAACAAAATTACCCCATTACAAAGTGGCGACACAGCACCGGCTTTTAGCTTACAAAACCAAAATGACGAAACCGTCGTGCTCAACGAGTTATTAAAAGAAAAACAAGTATTGGTATACTTTTACCCTAAAGCGTCAACGCCAGGCTGTACCGTACAAGCCGAGAATCTGCGTGACCAACAAGCCGAGCTTGCAAAATTCAACACTCACGTGGTTGGTATAAGCCCAGATCCAATTAAGCGCCTTAAAAACTTTGAAACTAAAAAAGAGCTTAACTTTGACCTACTTTCTGACGAAGATCATGCCATTGCTGAGGCATTTGGCGTGTGGGGATACAAAAAATTTATGGGCAAAGAATATGATGGTATCCACCGCCTCACTTTCTTAGTCGGTCAAGACGGTAAAATTAAACACTTGTTTGATAAATTTAAAACCAAAGATCATCACCAAGTGGTATTGGATTATTTAGCTGCTGAATAAAGGCTAAAGGCTAAACAAGATAAAATAAAAGCGTTGCTCAAGGGCAACGCTTTTTTGTATTTATCGCTTTAGTACTTTAGCATTCCTGCCGATAGCTAAATTGGTAACGAATAACATTATGGATAATTAACCGTGATACAGCTAAATAAACACTCAGCCTTTGACGTTAAAATTGCAGCAGAAAAAATAAATGCTGCACAACAAACAAAAGAAACAACTAAAAATAAGGACAACGCTGATTATCAATTATCAGACAGAGAGCGTAATAAACTCTCGGGAAAAGAGGCTGATCAAAACGTTGAAAAAACCACAAATTCAGAAATGCCTGAATATATTGCAAAAATGATAGAGCAACTTAAAGAGCTCAAACAGCTGCTTGAAGAACAAAAAGAACAACTCACTCAATTACAAGCTCAATCGGACCAAGAAGACGAGGCTATACAGGCACAAATTGAAGCACAAGCAAACATCGTTTCATCAACACAATCTCAAGTAGTCGCGCTGGTGCAAATGATTAGCCAAGCCATGAAAGATGCAGGTATTACAGACGCTGGCGCACTTGTCAGTGCCATTGTTTGAATTTTCAGAAACAGCCATTCAGTTTTACATTAATCCACTTTATTAGTAGCGTTTTTATTTTACCTTCGGCTTAATATTTCAATGGTAAATACGTCTACCCTAGCGATTAAAAATTACGTTATGCACTAAGTTTTAAGTTTTAAACTGTTCAAGAAGATTATTATTGTTGTGACAGTACATTTAAAAATTAGTAATTTACTTAACCCCTGAAACGTATTTTATTTTTATATTGCTCATTAATTTGATTACCTAGTCGCGCATACTAGCCAGTTGAACTCACAGCGAGAACCTGTCATTCAGATGAGTCGTCATTAACTTAGTAAGAATAAGAGGAAAGTGTCCTCTGATAAAGCTGTTAGCCAACTGGAGATAATTTGGAGTATCAAGTTAGATACGACCCACATTAAGACCTTGCGAATTTAGCTCAATATCAACTTGATTGCATTGAGACAAAAAATAGTTCTGGTCACTCCAATGGTATCAGTATGGATATGCAAGCATGTTTAATCTCACATGCATTTCTGGCGGAGTCGTTAATAAATATGGCGGTTTTTGGCTTACTCCGAGAAAGCTTCAAAGAAAAGAAACCGTATCATTGGAAACGAAAAAAAGTTTTCTCGATTTTAAATGTCGAGCATATCGAAGGATTACATGAAGTCCTTGATGCACTTCAAGGTGCAAGAAATAGTTTGGCACATGCAAAGCCCGATAGATATGTATATGATCTGGGTGACAGTGAAGTCGAATTTGCAGTTTTTAAGTGACCTTATAATGAACTCTTGACGATTGAATTTCTTAATTATGCAAACTCAGCTCTCGATGAGCTTTCGTATGTAATGGGAAATAACGAGGACATAGAGGACTACGGGTTAATTACTTCTGCGGTTGAAGTTGGCTAGCAAATTCTTCAAGAACGATTCGCACGCGTGGCATTTTTACTATGCGTTGGTTTTAGTGGTTAAGGTAGTGTGCGGAAGCATTGGTATAGCAGTGAAAATGCTCTCTTTTGGCGAAGAGGCAAGAAAATTTCAGAGAACGATGTTAAAATTTCTAATGAGTCGTTCAAAAGGACAAAAAACCGATAACTTTTAACGAGGCGTTATATACTTAGGAGACCCAATGTCAGCTATCGCTAATACACCTAAACTTCCATATTTTGCTGTGATTTTCACTTCTACGCGAACTGAAGATGATAATGGCTACGGTGAAACGGCAAATAGGATGGTTGAGCTTGCTGAGCAACAACCTGGTTTTTTAGGCATAGAATCAGCTAGAGAAAATGTTGGTATAACTGTCTCCTACTGGGCAGATCTAGATTCAATTAAAAATTGGAAAGCTAACTCTGAGCACTTAGAAGCTCAAAAAACTGGTCGTAAGTCTTGGTATGATTCATTTAAAGTTCGTATCTCAAAAGTAGAGCGAGATTACGGCCTATAACAAGCGTATCAAATCTGACTCCGCAAGCTGTCGTTTTTGCAAAATACAAAGGCGAAGAAGTGCGCTAACTCGCTCCACAGTTTATACAGGCGCTATGTTCCTAAAAGAGTTTAAAATTAATGTTTAATAATAAAAAGATGATTGCACTTTTCTTCTTTGTGGGGCTTGTTAGCACCGATGCCTCTTATGCTAGTGGTATAGAAGACCTTCAGCTCATCCAAATACTAAAAGATGACGTTAACGACTTTGATGGCTTAGGTAATCCTAGGAGTGTTAAGGTTATTTCAGATAATTCAAAGGTTTTTGTTTCTAGTGGAGACGATAATGCTCTCGCTGTTTTTAATTTAGACGAAAATTTTCAGCTAACTTTTAGCCAAGTGTTCAAAAATACCGCCACCAACATAAACGGTTTAGAAGGCGCCTCTGGTGTTACCTATTTTGATCTCGGTAATGAAATAGTCGTTACTGGATTCTATGATGGCGCCTTAACCAAATTCTCTAGAAATAATAATAGTTACCGTTTTAATCAATTTATCAGTGACGGTCTAAGCTATGAAAGAGTGTTTGATAGTAATGTGCCAATAGGCAAACTTGATAGCCTTGGTCTTTTAGGCGCTTGGGATATCGTCAAGGCTAACAACGAAAAGCAGCTCTTCGTTGCAAGCTATATGAGTAACGCTATTTCTATTTTAGATGTAATGGAGGATAAAAAGGTTATTTTTAATAGAGTTATAAAAGACGCTAAGCCACTTAGTAATGATTTAGGGAAACCTATTGCCATAGCTTTATCTCCACTAAATAATGAGTTGTACGTCCTAGGTTTTGATGGTCATCAATTAACCATTTATGATAGAGACCCTAGCGGTGACTTATTAGCAAAACAAGTATTAAAAAATGACATTGCAGGTTTGAAGCAATTTATTAATCCACAAGAAATTGTTGTCTCACCAAATGGAAAATTTTTGTATGTTGCCTGTGCTGGGAGTAATTCTATTGTTGTTTTTCACAAATTGGATACCGGACAATTTACATTTTTACAGGCAATAAATAATTCGGATATTGGCGGTTCTGGCTTAGAGGGAGCAAGTAGCTTAGCGATATCGTCAGATGGCTTAAAAATATATGCAGCTGGGGAGTCGGGTAGCGGTCTATATTTATTTAGTGTGAAAGCTGATGGGCGACTTAGCTATAAGAATAAGCTAGTAAATGTGCATGATGATGAATTAAATGGAATCTCATCTATTACTCTTACCGATGATAATCGTCACTTATTGGTTGCGACTGGTAAAAGTAATTCGTTATTTGTCTTTAAAATAAAGACACATTAGACGTCGCGAAACATAAATAGTGTTACCCAGTCGGATTCGTATAGTTTGCTAAGCGCCACTTCACTTTGTATTTTAACGAACTACTTCTCGCCGCTTAAAACAACGCTCACAATGTCCGCTCGTGGCACTTTATAGTCTATGAAGCACCATTCAAAAAAATTTGAGACACTTTTTTGTTGGGTTTCGCTGCACTCAACCCAACCTACATAATATAACTTAACGCCGAGCAACTAAACGCTTACAGCTGCGCTTGCTCTTTAACTAATTCCCAAATACTTATGTACTTGAATTGATAAACGCCAGTTTTTGGCGATACAAGTATCAATGGCTAATTTAGTTGCCGACGTTTTTTGACTGATTGGCTGTAAATATACCAGTTTTGGGTTAACACCCGTGGCGGTAAATAACTCTTCTAACTCTTCTACGTGCTTTTGCATGGCAATCGGATGTTTAATTTCATCGGCGCGTTGCATAGCACTGCTCAATACTTTGTAACCACCACGCATATTAATTTTTGGCGATACCGTAACCCACGTTTGGGCAGGGGCGAGAATTTCAAAGGTGCCACTGGTTTCTATTTGCGTGCTAAAGCCATGCTCATGCAATAAATTACACACTGGGTTTAAATCGTACATGCAAGGTTCACCACCGGTGATCACAACATGCTTGGCAGTATAGCCACGGGATTTAAATAACTCCAGTACCTGTGAGGCACTGGCCTCAGCCCAATGATCAGAGTCGGCTTTTTTTTCTACCGTGTCATCTAGTGATACTTTATATACATTATCAACATCCCAGGTTTGTTTAGTGTCACACCACGAACATCCCACAGGGCAACCTTGCAGGCGTAAAAATATAGACGGCGTACCGGTAAAGCTCGCTTCACCTTGAATGGTTTCAAACACTTCATTAATTTTGTACAAAAGAAATCTCACTTACAACCTGACGGCAAAATTGTTACTATTAAAAATCGCAAAGCACGGTGCAAAAATTGTCATTTATGCCTTGGCCGTGTAGTATATCGCGCCCTGATATAAACCTCTATCAAAACTAAAGAGCAAACCACGTATGACGCAAAAAGTAGTTGTTATTTATTCCGGCGGTATGGACTCATTTACTGTATTAAATAAAGCCTTGCAGCAAGGCCATGATGTTTATGCCCTCTCGTTTGATTATGGTCAGCGTCATGTTAAAGAACTTAAAGTTGCCGCCAACGTATGTGAAAAGCTAAATGTCCCGCACAAAATTGTTGATATATCAGCAATTAATCAGCTTATTGGTGGTTCGTCGTTAACAGACGATATTGATGTGCCAGAAGGCCATTACGAAGAAGAAAGCATGAAAAGCACCATTGTGCCTAACCGCAATATGATTTTACTTTCCTTAGCGGTAGGTTATGCAGTGTCGCTTAAAGCGAGCAAAGTATATTACGGCGCGCATTCAGGCGATCATGCAATTTACCCTGACTGTCGTCCTGAGTTTGTTAAAAAGATGGATGATGTATGTCGTATTGCAAATTACGATGCAGTAGAAATTTTTAGCCCGTATTTAAACAATACTAAAATCGATATTTTAACCGACGGTATTAAAATGGGCTTAGACTACAGCCAAACATGGACCTGTTATAATGGTCGTGACAAAGCGTGTGGTAAATGTGGTGCCTGCCAAGAACGTTTAGAGGCCTTTGAGCTTAACAACGTGACTGACCCGCTTGAATATGAGTAAAGTTCAACGTTAATACACTAAAAGGCTACCAAGGGTAGCCTTTTTTGTTGCGATAAAGCGTTAAAGCCAGCGTTTTACTCGTGATTTATAATCGTCAAATTGCTCACCAAATAATTTGTGGAGTGCCCGTTCCTCTGGGATTATTTGAAATAAGGTAATGTAAGCAATAAACCCTGCTACACCTAAAAAAGCCCACATTGAACCCAGCCACACGCCCCAGCCTGCTAATATAAACGCAAAACCTAAATACATCGGATTACGAGAGAATTTATAAACACCTGAGGTAACTAAACTAGACGCTTGTTCTGGTTTGTTAGGTAGTACTGTTGTTTTAGCAAACCGGAAACTCACGACCCCAGCAATACAAAATATACACCCAGTAGCGACAAGTGCTAGCGAGAGATAAGTAATAAATGCGCTAAAATCAATCACGGTATAATGTGCAATCAGTGCCATTACAGCAGCAAAAAACACCACAACCACAACCGGTGGAATTTTATTATTTAACATACCTAGTCCTTGTATCGATTAAAAAACTTTATAATTACTATATGGTGACGTCACAAATAATAACAATGACTTATCAGATATTTATAAATACAAATAAAGTTACAATTAATTAGCTTTATGAGCGCTTAATTATGGTTATAATTTAAGCTTAAATAAAAGTTAAAGGAAGTAATTATGTCTGGCACAACAATGATAGTTCTCATTGTACTTATTTCTGTAGGTTCGGGAGTTATTTACGATATGTATAAAAAGCACCTTGAATTTAAACATAAAGTACAGGACAACAATCAAGACGCACACAAACAATTAGCTGAGGTAACCGCTCAAATGAGTGAACTTAAACAACGAGTACAAACACTTGAAGCCATTGTTACCGACTCAAGCTACAACGTAAAACAAGAAATAAACAAACTTTAATGTATACGTTACAAGTAATTTGGGTATAAATGTGCGTTTTCAGGCTGCTCAATGCCATGGGCAGCTAAAAAACCACCAATAGCTTGACCACACCCTTGTGGCGCTCGGCCACTGTCTATCTCAAAATTTAACTGATTCGCCTCTTGTTTACCCATTGAGCACAAACTAACTGAACTTGGCGAACGCATAGAAACACTTAACTCGCCTATTTGCTCCGCCTGTACATGCTTACAAAAACGTGCAAAACCTTGGTATTTAAAATGCTCGCTCACATAATCATTGCTTATAGCAACCAATGCGGCAATAAAACTATGTAAAAAGCTATTTGTTGTTGTATCCGGTGCTAAAAATGACAAAGTTTTGTTATTAAACTCACTCAGCTGGCAACTATCGCAATGAAGTTTTACCGTGTACACCTGCTCACCGGTGATTATAGCTTGGCAGTTAATTAGCTCTATTTGGTTATCCGCAAACACAAGGCGATCTATCAGCTCGTTCAATGAAATATTTTTAAACGATGTACTTTTAACAAGCTCGGGATTTTGTGCCATAACGGGTAAGTCATGATGATTATTAAATGGCGTACTGGTTGCGCCTTGGTGTTGCAGCTGAAAAAGCTCTCTTACCTCATGCTCACGCGCCACTTTTAACGCTAAAAATGCAGTTTGAATAAGCTCCGAGGTAGGCAGGTTCTGCTCTACCGGCCAACGGCGACCAAACAATAGTTTTTTTGCTTTATTATCAGCGCGATAATTGTCTGGGCTAAGTACTGCTACTTGCAAATAAACATCACTGTTTTTTTCAGCTGCTAACACACTAAAGTGGTTGGAAAAACTAATGTCGTTAAGCACTTCATTAACACTGGCCAGCGTATGCTTGTAACGCAAAAAATGCTGCGGAACAATCCAATTTTTATTAGCCAGTTGTACTAGGGGCGCATACGAAATAGGTTGCTCGTAACTGTGTTGCCATTTTTGCCCATCATCTAATAATGACTCAATTTTTGTGTTGTTATCTGACATATATAAACCAAATAAATCTGCCTAGCGGCAAGATATTAACTATGAAGCACTTTACGTAGTTAATCATAAAAAGCGATCACACTTTTTGGCAGTATTTAGCGTTCAAATACGCGTTGATACTCTGTTATAACTTTTTGATAGTAAACTCTATCTTTATTGAGCATTCGAGTATAATGGTCAAGCAATTGTTGCTGATATTGATGATGTTGAGGGTTATGTGTATCCCACATATGAGCCCCCGTTTTAGTAATAGTGCCGGTGGCATTAAAACTGACTTGTAGCACTTCGTAAAAACGCTTGTTTTCAACAATAATTTGCTCGCTATCGAGCTGCAAATTACACGCTTTTAAACCCGCACGTACTTTATAGAGGTGCATAATAGGGCAAATAATAAAACTTAGTTGTTTAAGGCTGTGCGGATTATTAGCAATAATTTGCTCAATGAGCTTTAAGCATAAATCGCCCCCTACCCCAGCAATAACAATTACTTGTTTGGCACTTGTTGGCAGTTTAATTTGCGCAACATCTTCGCAGCGCACTTGCCATGAAGGCAAAGACTTTCCTTGCTCAAATTGTTGTAGCGACTGCTCAAGCGCTTCCATTAACTCTGGAATAATATCAACAAAGTTTATTTGTTTGGCTATGCCGCGCTCAAGTAATGCCATACCTAAAAAGCCATGATCGCAACAACAATCCCAAACAATATCGTAAGACTGTGTAATTAACGAATTGATGGCGTTTAAACGTTTACTCAGTTTCATTTAACTCACTATGTTTTTGTTTTGTACACCAATGCTTTTAAGCTTTTATCGCTATCTATTTCAATAAAGCGATCGGTAGGTTCTAGGCGTTTAACAAACTCAATAGCACCTTGAGTATGCTCTTCAATAAGTGCTTTAAAATCGTTTTCTGTAAGCTCTGGGCTATTAGCGCATAGCAATAACTGTGTAGTATCGTTTAAAAGCTCAGGAAGTCTGCGCAGCACTTTTTGATAGTCTTTGGTTAAAATAAAACTGCCTTTTTGAAAACTGGGCGGATCAACAATAACTAAATCAAACGGTGCGGCTTTTTTTAGCTTACCAAACGACTTTAAAATATCGTGCGGTAAAAAACTGACCCCACGATCGACATTATTGAGTTGGTGGTTTTGCTTACCCACTTTTAACACACCTTTGCTCATATCCATGTTCATCACATGGTCTGCGCCGCCGTGCATAGCCGCAACCGAAAAGCCACAGGTATAAGAAAACAAATTAAGTACTTTGGCGTGCTTACTATTTTGCATGACAAACTCACGGCCTTTTCGCATATCAGGAAAAATACCGGTGTTTTGCTTACTCATTAAATCAACCAAAAAACGCACCCCGTTTTCGGCTACGCTATGACGAACTGGCAGTTGGCCGTGAACAAGGCTGTTATGACTTTGTAGCCCAGCTCGCTGTTGATACACCAATGCAGTAATTAACTCTGGGTGATGTTGTTGTGCCCATTGCCATAACGTATCAGTGAGTGCAGCGAGTGTTTCCTCGTCAATTTCACTGTATGACACCAAAAACAAACTTGGTGGGTAAAAGTCTAAGTTAATATGACTAAGCGCTTCCACACTGTGGCCACGCCCATGAAATACGCGGCAAAGCTCATTATCGGAAAAAGGCGTGCCTGCCAAAGCATTTATTAGAGGGGTAAAATCGGTTGTCATTTAATTAATCAACTGTTGTTGTAGTTCATGTATTTCGTCGCGCACTGAGGCGGCTTTTTCAAATTCTAAATCACTGGCATACGCATGCATTTTGGTTTCTAACTGCTTAATTTGCGTTGCAATTTCTTTAGCACTGAGGATTTTTTTAGAGTCTTTACGAATAAGCTGTAGATTGTCTTGCGGTGAGGCATCTTCACCTACATCCATTACATCAAGTATCTTTTTAACCAAGGCACTGGGCTCAATACCGTGCTTAACATTATAAGCGTGTTGTATTTCTCGGCGTCGGTCAGTTTCTTCAATGGCTTTGGCCATCGATTTAGTAACCTTGTCACCGTATAAAATAGCGCGACCATCAAGGTGGCGCGCAGCACGGCCTATTGTTTGAATAAGTGAGCGTGCTGAACGTAAAAAGCCTTCTTTATCGGCATCTAAAATAGCCACTAATGCAACTTCTGGCATATCTAAGCCTTCACGTAGTAAGTTAATGCCTACTAACACATCAAATACACCGGCACGTAAATCACGAATAATTTCTACCCGCTCTACGGTATCAATGTCAGAGTGTAAATAACGTACTTTTACATTGTGCTCACTCAGATAGTCGGTCAAATCCTCAGCCATACGTTTGGTAAGCGTGGTTACCAGCACTCGCTCTTTTGCTTCAACACATTTGTAAATTTCTGAGAGTAAATCATCAACCTGATCGCCTACCGGGCGCACTTCAATAACAGGGTCAAGTAAGCCTGTTGGACGAATAACCTGCTCTGCAACTTCGCCGTTGCTGCGCTCTAATTCAAAGTCGCCAGGGGTGGCCGATACATAAATGGTTTGTGGTGCAATGGCCTCAAACTCTTCAAAACGCAGTGGCCTGTTATCCATAGCTGAGGGCATTCTAAAACCATATTCAACGAGGTTTTCTTTACGGCTTCTATCGCCTTTATACATGGCACCAATTTGCGAGACGGTTACGTGCGATTCATCAATAATCATTAATGCGTCATCAGGTAAATAGTCCAGTAATGTTGGCGGTGGATCGCCAGGTGTACGCCCCGATAAATAACGGCTGTAGTTTTCAATACCAGAGCAATAACCAAGCTCGGTCATCATTTCTATATCGTATTGGGTACGCTGAGCTATGCGTTGCTCTTCTACTAACTTATTTGCGCTGAGCAATTGTGCTCTGCGCTCTTTGAGTTCGGCTTTAATTTTTTCTATGGCTTCGAGAATTTTTTCTCGTGGCGTTACATAGTGAGTTTTAGGATAAATAGTGGCACGTACTATGTGTTTTTCTACCGCACCGGTTAATGGGTCAAAAATACTTAAGCGTTCAACTTCGTCATCAAACATTTCTACACGCACTGCATAGGTGTCTGATTCAGCTGGAAATATATCAACTACTTCACCACGTACACGATATGTACCGCGACTAAAATCAATATCGTTTCGCGTATATTGTAGCTCTGCAAGGCGGCGCAGCATGTCACGTTGGTCGACCTTTTCACCTACTTTTAAAAGTAGCATCATTTTCATGTATGAATCAGGATCGCCCAAACCATAAATTGCCGATACTGACGCAACAATAATGGTATCGCGTCGCTCTAAAAGCGCTTTAGTGGCACTGAGTCGCATTTGCTCTATGTGTTCATTAATAGATGCGTCTTTTTCGATAAAGGTGTCGCTGGCTACCACATAGGCTTCAGGTTGGTAGTAATCGTAGTAAGATACAAAGTATTCAACCGCATTGTGTGGAAAAAATTCTTTCATTTCGCCATACAATTGAGCCGCTAAGGTTTTATTATGTGCCATAATAATAGTTGGCCGGTTTAAATCACTAATAATGTTAGCCATAGTGAACGTTTTACCGGTTCCCGTTGCGCCTAATAAGGTTTGCTGGGCCAGTCCGGCCTCTAAGCCTTCACACAACTGAGCAATAGCGGTTGGCTGATCCCCTGCGGGTTTAAATTTTGATACTAACTGAAAATGATCGCTCAATGACTACACTCCTGTAATGCTTGACTGCTTAACGCTTCAATTTCTTTCATAAACCACTTGTAGGCTACAAGGGCTGTGAATAAATTACCAATGGCCGCGCCAATAAACAAGCCGATTAAGCCTGCGAGTTCGTTTCCGATATACGCAAAGGGAATATAAAAAACAAACAATCGAATAACGCTTAAAACTAAGGCGTTCATGGGTTTGTGTAAAGCGTTAAACGAGGAGTTTGATAAAATGATCACTCCTTGCAAGCCATAACTTAAAGGAATGGTATAAATAAACAGCTTGATGACATCAACAACCGCTTGCTCTTTACCAAATATTTCACTAATGACGCCTGAAAAAATAATTAATACAATATAAATAACAAACTGCCACAACATTACAAACTTGAGCGTACCTAGATAGGCATCTTTTACGCGAGAAAAATGACTTGCCCCAAAATTTTGGCTAATAAAAGGTGGTAAGGTCATCGACAAAGCTAATACCACTAAACTCGCTATTGATTCTATTCGACTCCCT
Source organism: Pseudoalteromonas sp. 3J6 (assembly GCF_903995135.1). Classification (GTDB taxonomy): domain Bacteria; phylum Pseudomonadota; class Gammaproteobacteria; order Enterobacterales; family Alteromonadaceae; genus Pseudoalteromonas. Next base: position 3,163,621 of record NZ_LR877185.1, read on the forward strand.
ACCCCAAAAGCTGCCACAGCTTCGGGGCCATGATGAGCAACCAATGCAGTCATTACCGCCATAGCAACTGGGGTGAGCATGTTAGCACCCGCTGCCGGTAAACCAATTTTTAAAATTTTACGAATTGCACCAATAACAGTTTGTTTGCCCGCTTTTAAACTAAGCAACTGCTTTTTAGCAATTAATATGTATAAAATAATCGCCACTCCAACTGCCCAAGCTATAACACTGGCAATAGCAGCGCCTTTAATGCCTAATGCGGGAATGGGACCAAAGCCAAAAATCAGCATAGGATCGAGTACGGCATTTATAAGTCCAGCCCCCCCCATAATAATACTCGGTGTTTTAGTATCACCGCTCGCACGCAGTACAGAATTACCAATCATTGGGGTAATTAAAAACACACTGCCCAAAAACCAAATACCAATATACTGATGAATTAGCGGGAGTACTTGCTCCCCTGCCCCAAGCAACGTAAATATCGGATCAATCAATAAATAGCCACTAGCAGATAAAATTAATACTAATATTACCGCTACCAACAACGAAACACTGGCATCAAAACGCGCTTCTTCTATATTGTTACTGCCTAATGCTTTTGCAATAACCGCAGAAGTACCTATACCTAAACCAATTGCTAAACTGATTACAGTAAAAGTAACGGGAAATGTAAAACTCACCGCGGCAAGCGGCTCTGTACCCAATAAGCTAATAAAAAAAGTATCAACTATGTTGAACATCATTAAGGTTATCATCCCAAAAATCATTGGAACGGTCATTTTCTTTAGCGTAGGCAAGATTGGAGCGGTGAGTAAATCAGGGCGAGTATGTGATTGAGAATGTGCGCGCATAAAATAAATAAGCCTCTTTTACTGAACGGCATATTTTAAAGCATCCGAGCTGTTCAAGCCATGCTTTATTAAACCTAAACCATTTAATCCGCTTTTTATCAATAAACTATTATTTTTATGCTGTTGTAAATAAATTTCGCACAAACACATTAAAAACCAAATTAAATACATTTATATAACTTTTGCAACATTTAGCTTTTAGGTTTTGCTGATTTATTACACAGTTAGCGATAATGCTTTATCGTCACGAAAAATTTTATTTATCGTTTAGGTGGCTATCTAAGCTGAATCATAAGTCTTTGTTTTTAAGAACATAAAAAAAAAGCTTTTTAATACTTGAAATCGTTGTAGCGCCCTACAACGCTGGGGGTGCTGATGTTCTTAAAGTTTAATAAACAGAGTTATCCACAGAAACCGTGGATAACTCATTCAACCCCACGTTTATAAAGGGCTACAACGCGGTGCAAATTTAAAGGTGCTGTGATTTTTTTACGTTATCAATAAGCAAACAACGTTAAATGGAATTGTAACGCTTTGATATGTGTAGCCGCCGAGCAAAAATGGGTAATAGCACGGGTTTAGTTGGGTAAATGCAAATTACCCACGTAAGCCGCGCGGGTTATACTGGGTAAGCTAATTTAAATAAGTTGTTCAATAAGCAATCAATCCATTTAAAATAAAATTGAATTAAGAGCTTTAAACAGTTTTTAAATAGTGTTTAAACTTCAATCTCTGTGAAAGGTAATGTTGGAGCAGAACCAACAACACGTCCATTTTCAACATATACGGCTCCCTCTTGAACGCTATCGCCTAATACTACACTTTGACTGCTATCACTATACTCAACGAGTGTGGTACCGTTTGGGTTGACTGTGACTATGGTTGCTATTGTGCGTTGGGTTTTATCAAGTACTGAGCCTAGGCGGTTTAGTGTGTTAGACATTGCTGATCACCTTAATAGTTTGGCTTACCGTTATAGCGCCTTGCGCGTTAATAGAGGCGTTTATGGTTAGGCTGTCGCAGGTGGCTTTATATGTAGAATTGCTATAGGTAACACCTACTAACATACCTGGGCGAATGGGTGGTAAATCGGCTTTTATTTTAGTGCGCATTGTCGCTTGCTGCTTGTTACCACTGTTTGCTAACTCACACGTGCCGCGCTGCCTTGCTGCTTGGTTATCTGTTATTAGGCTGTCTACCACATCACTTGCAAACTTATCGCCTAACGTACCTGCACGCTTTATTTTACAGGCTACACCTTGCTGCTCGCCCCTTACAAATACTGCGTTATGCTCTTGGTTAATGGTTTGGCTTGTATTGTGCTCAAGTATGATTGAGTCGTTTAGTATTACATCGCATATAGCGCTTTCGGTGTCCCATGGCATTACAGGCCAAAGCGGCACAATAGATACCGTTTTGTTTGCGTTATCTATATCAAGCATTGCGCCTACCGATTTAGCCACGCTTAATAATGCTGCCGCTGGGGTTAAATTTGTATAGCTAAATGCCCCTGTTGGTATTGCGTAATCAATCATTTGATTGTCGAGTGACCAGCCCGTATTTATTAAAATATCAGACATGATCCCCGCAAGTGTTTTAGCCGTTGGGTTAGCGTAATTGGTAGCGCGGGCGTATGGTGCTGATAGTAAGGCAAAACGACTACGGCAGCTTGCGCTATAACTTGCATTTGCAAAGCTATTACTGGTGCTTGGCTGCTCGCAAATTACATAAAAATCGTAGCCATTTATTGAGATTTTAAGCTCTTGGCCCAGGGCACGATCAAAGTCGATACGCGAACAGAATTTAATGTTACATGTGGCGCTAAATTGACCGCGTGAAATAGAATAACTAACGCTGCTAATTAGTATTTTTAAGTCGTCTGATACACGCACACAATCGATAGTTGGCTGCATAATGTATGTATTCCTAATCTGGGGTTCAATGGGTATTTTTCGGTCAATAGTTGGTACATCGTCATCACCACGAACTAGGCCACCGGGTAAGCCCCAGTAACACACTTTATCGGGGTTGTTAAAACGCAAAACTAAGCGGCCATTGTGCATTTGTGCAGGCTCTGAAAATTCTAAATTTACATAGCCTTTAAACGGATGATTTCGCCAGTAACAAATGTATTGTTTGTCTGTTTCGCCGTAGTGTATTACCAGCTCATTTGACTCTAACAGCGGTTTAACATGCCAATGCTGATCACGTGATGTGGTTAAGGCTTCTGAGCTGTGCCAATGCGCTTTAAGCTCGGTTTGCTCAGCGTCTAATTGAGTTAACCAGTTAAAATCCTTTTCGTTATATTCAATTGCCATAGTAATAATGTAAGGCATTTGAATAACGTTTATAACATAGCCTGCATTACCCCATTTAATCGCGTTGTTTGCTGCCACTAGTGCAGCTTGGTGCCAATCAATAGTGCTTTGCTCATTTATGATTTCAGGCTGTTTAAACGCTGTTATAAACTCATTTTTAACACTATCGGTTTGCCATTGTAGTAAGTCGGTATTACTCAGTAGTTGTTCGTTAAACCAGTTTGAACCTACTTCAATACCTATATTTGCTTGCAGAAATGGTAATGTAGGATCAACTGGCCCCGTATCATCACCAAACCGCATTATTAAAGGTGATTTATTAACTTTGTATGGGCTAATAAAACGTAAGTTCAACATTAGGGTATTGGCTCGTATGGCTGAGGGTTGTTTGGATCAAAATCAATTAAATTAATAAGCATCAATTGCACATTATCTAAAATGGCCGCATTGAACTCGGAATTATCATCTAGCATCACACACATCAATGAACTTTCTTGCGAGTATTTAAGAGGCAATATTGCTTTAAAATTGTTGTTTAATACTTTTGAGTGCCTTATTAATTCACCTGTTGTGCGACTTAAAACTTGAAGTCTTTCACTTTTAGGGTCGCAATCAACGAGTAGAAACGATAGCGGAATTGGTTTTATATTGAGATAATTAACATTTATATAATGCATTACCACTCCTCCAAGTTTATCCAGCAACACCCTGTATTGCTATTAGCTGATGGCAATAGGTAATATGAAACCCCGTCAAGTTCCTTAATAACAGGCATTGCCTCCCCTCTATAACCAGGCGAGTTCGCCACAAAAGCACCTGGCAAAATTGCTCTTAAATATGGAAAGTTATTGTTTTGATATGGGCTAGAGTCATTTAAAAAGCTATTACCCATACATATATAAATTGGGAACAGTGCAGTTATGTTTGCAGGGCCATCATGGTTTCCTCTTACATGATAGTAATAGCCACAAACGCTAAACAGTGATGCTGGTTGGCTTGCATCTGTTCCATCTAGCTGGTTAATAAGCATAATATTTAAAGGTGACGATTCAGAAAGGCTATAAATAATCGTTTGAGTCCAAGTGTGATTTATTGTGTTTTTAGCACCTGAAAAAGCTATAAACTTTGCAGGGTCATTTGGGTATAAAGATTTCATATCACCTATAAAACACGCATTTGGCACCAGAGTATTTGCTCTATTAGAACCTGAGTTGTAAATATAATCTGAGTAGCAAAAAAAATAAAAAGCGGTAGCTGTTCCAATGATAAGCCATTTATTGTTTAAGTATTGGCCTGTAGAATATCTCGTTATTGGAAAATAATAACTTTTACGCGATTGGCTATCTTTGCTTGCGTAGTCTTGGCAACCAAATGCTTTTATATTAGTTCCTCCTACATCATCTAAAGCACTAAAAACAGCAACCCCACCACTACCGCCAAGTGAAATGTTATTTCTTAATGATAAAAACGGCGGGGATGCAATATCATCAACCACAGTCCAACCTAGCGATTCCTTAGAACCATACCCCTCTACTAAGCATTTTTTAAGCACGTTCATGTACTCGCTTGGTTTGCCGTCCACTATTTGCGGCGCGCCTACATCATCCCATCGATAAACTGTTACTGGTAAAGCCATAATTTAATCCTTATTTCCACGAAAACTTAACGTTGAATTGTCACGCACTATTTCAGAGTGCCCGGGTGATACTGAGCGTGTAACCATAATGGGTTTACTGGCGGCTATGGTTTCAAACAAAAACGCTTCACCAGGGTTTAATCCGGCACCAAATGCCGCTTTGCGTAATATGAAATACGGTGCGCCTGCAAAGCTGTTGATAGGTGTGCAGTCGTTTAAAATGTCACCGCTGTAAATGTTGCCAACAAACTCACCGATTACGTTATAAGCGGTTGTTGAGGTAAACACGATTGCCCAGCGCTGGGCTATTACACCGATGTTTGTAACCTCGATTGGGTATTGAGTGGTGTTAATTGCACTTGATGCACCCGCGCCAAAATCAGCAAAGTTATTTTGCCATGCAGCTAGTGTGCGCTCGTCTTTTGTTTGGGCTTGAAAGTCACCTAAAACCTGTACGCTGCTAAGTGTTGCACCAGCTGGATAAGCTCGGCTAAGGGGTGTTAGTAGGCTTATTTGATTGCCTTGTATTGCGTCAATCAATGCAAGCTCTGATTGAATAGCCGTTACTATGTAAGGGGCTGTAAAAGCGCTAATACCAGCATTTATGGTTAGCTCGCCTGTGGCGCTATCGTAGCTGTAGTTATCATCGGTTACAGACCAAAGGCTTGCGCCTGTGCTATCTACAATGTCGATAAAGTCGGCATCGGCCAATACGTTTAATACTTGGCCGCTCGTTAGTGTTGCAGCGTTTGACCGTGAACGATTTTGCACACTCACCGGTGTAAATTCGTGGAAAATACGCACATTACCGTTATTTGGTAGCGTTGAGGTATCAAAGCCGCCTGGTGGTGAGGGTACAGTGGTTACTTCCACTTGGTTGTAGTCGTAAGTAATAGATGCTGGCTTTACCCCTTGGCTAAACTCAATATCAACATAGCCCGTTTCGCTTACTGTGCCGGTGCAATTAGTGCCGGTAATATTGCCGCTTAAATCGCTTGATGCTGAGAACGTAGTGCCGGTTGCACTCTCGTAAGTGATATAAAGCGAGTCGCGCGCAAAGCTGCTGTCGGGTAACTGCCATTGTTTAGCGCTGATGGTACGATCACCTTTTTCTATAATCGCGCCGAGGTTTTCGGTAATTGTGCCGCTGTAGTCTACAGGGTCAATTTCAGTAATAACGCCTGTATCATAATTAATGGTCGCAAATACGTAACCGGCTGAAATAAAGCGCCCTTGACCATCATCTGTGTATATGGTTTCTTCGGTGGCTTTTTTAAGGCGCACATGGCCTTTTAAAACACGCTCACCCGCGCCTAGCGTAATAGTTTGGCTAGTCGTAAATGAGTGAAAACGTAAGTCCTGAGTAGACATATAAAAGAGCGTAAAATACTGGTCTTTGGTAACAGCTGGGTTAAGCGTGGCTGATATTGAATTACCCACACGGGTTAACTCTTCTTGAGTAAGCTTTTTAGTTATTGTTACTAGCCTATTCCCGCCAATTGAACCCTGCCCTGTGTAGGCTTGATACTGATATTCAGCATAAAAATTAGGGCTTTGAGTGAGTAAATCGGGCACCTCAATATTTACTTCTGATATTTTGCCATAGCTTAAAAGTCGCTTAGTTCTGTAAATGGCTAACTCTTCGGCTTGAGGACGCAGGCCAATTTTAGAGCTAACAGTTTTAATGCTTGGCGTTAACGAGCGGCTAACAGACTCAACGGTAAGCGATTGGCCTTGTGCAGCAACTTGGGCGGTTAATAAGCTCGTGCCGTGGTATTTGGTTGTTTCTGCTGAAAGTAAAGGCAGCATGTCGGCTACGGTGTCAGTGTCTTTTTGCTCTTGTGCTTCTACTAGCAGTACGTTTACAAGTGCATCGTCTGGTTGGTCACTTAAGAATATATGTGCATCTTGCAAGCGGCTTGCATCGTCTGTGCTAAGGGCTGGGTACAGCTTTACTAAATCAAACGATGAACGCGCATGATCAATGTCACTAATTGAGCTAAACACATCGTTAAGTTTACCGCTCACTATTGCATTGCTGGTACGGTGGCCACCAGCGTATAGCTCGTTACCAATGCGCTGTGGTTTAAATATTTTTAAATCGGTTCTAAGCATTATTTGGCCTTTAAACGGTTTTTAAACGTAGGTTTACGTTTTGGTAATGGGTTGGTGCTGCGTCTGAAAAGTAGGTATGTGGCGTGGCTTCTACTGCTTTTTGGGTGTGGTCCCAAACAACATTAAATACCGTGCCGCGTATAGTTATTTCAAAGGCATCAAGCGTGGTTTTTGCATGCTCAAGTAATGGATTAACTACGCTTGCCTGTTCAAAATCGCTGTATAAATTAATTGGGCGGCCTAGTGGTATAAGGGTTTTTTCTATGTGCTGCGCGCCGTTTAATGCGCGCTCTGCTTGCTCGGCAACCGGTATATAGTCGATTTCATCAAGCCATGTGAAATTATCTAATTGCTGTGCGTTAATAATAATCATTGGGTGTTACTCAACTGTTCTAGGCGTTGTAAAAACTGCTCTTCAAAATCGGCTAAAATACTGGCTGTTTGCCCACCTGGTAAAGCAAGTTCTAAGCGCACTGTTTTAGCGTTACTCGTACTTGGTTGCTGCTTTTTAAGTAGCGCAACAAGCTGGTTAACGGCGTTAGTAAGGCTGTTTAACTGAGTGTTAGAGGGACTGTAACTAGGCGTGTTATTGCTCGCTGGCGAATAGCTTGGGGTGCTGCTGTACGTTGGTGGTACATATTGCTGCACCGCTTTTTGAGCTGTTTGTTGCGCTTTTAGCGCGTTTCGCTGTGCGTTAATGGCCGCATTTAATGTGCTTTTTTGCTCACGTGTTAAATACGTAAGTTGCTTATTAATTTTATTGTATAAATCGCTAAGGGCCGCGCTGGTGCTGGCGTTATCTATTTGGCTGCTAAATTTACCAAACTGGCTATTAGAAAAACCCTCATTAGCACGTTTCGCTTTTTCGTCACGTATGGCCTTGGTGTCTAGGTCGTATGCGCCTGTGCCGTTTTTTTCTTGGTAGTCTACAACATCGCTTACACTGGCTCGCTGTTCTGAGTTATAACGCCCTACACTAGTAGCGGCTGTGCTTGCTGAACGTGATACACGGTCTAACTCGTCGCGCTGCTCACGTAGGCTTTTAGTTGCAAATTCGTTAGCTTTTACTTGGTCGTTAGTGGCTTGCGTAGCTGCGCGGGTAGATGCTGTGGCCGCATCTTGAGCGCCTTTAAAATCGCCCAATAAGTTATTTACAACGGCTAATACATCGCCCAAACGCTCTTTTTGATAGTTGTATTCTTGGGCTGTTAACGTACCTGCTGAGTAACGATCGTTTAAGCGGGCTAATTCATCTGTTAGCCGGCTGTGCTCTCTTTGTAATTGTCCTAGGCTTGCCAGTTCTAACTGCTGAACACGGTTTAAGTCGGTGGTTTGGTCGGTTAAGCGTTGCTGCTGAATAGTAAGCGCGGCTTGGGCTTGGGCTTTTTGTTCTGCGGTGGCCGTGCTGCTTGCCATTACTTGCTGATTAGTAATGATTGCCGCACGGGTTTGATCAAGCTCACGGGCAAAGCGATTAACCGCGTCGCTGTTTGTGTCAGTAACAGGCTTAAGGGCATTAGCTTTTTCAATGAGCTTATCTAGCTCTTTAGTTAGGCCCAATGCAGCTGCTGCGGCTTGAATGCTCGCGGGTATAGTTTTATCTGTTGCATCTGCGGCAGCTATAGCAGCCTCTGCCCATTTTAAATATGCCTGGCGTTGTATGCCTAACGGCTGCTCGGATTGCTGCATTAGCTCGTAAGCAGCGCGCAGCTTATTAGCTGTATCGTCTAGGGCTTTGGTTGAGGTTAAACCAAGCTCTTTGTAGGCTTTTTCAACATCGCCAGCAAATACCTTTTGGCGCTCAAGCATTGCGCCGTGCTCTTCGAATTTAATTTGTAGGGCATCTAAAATAGCCAACTGGCCTTGGTACTGCTCACCCGCGCCTTGTATTGCCACACGGGCAGACTCAATGCTTTGAATAAAGCCATCAACCCCAACGGTTACACCGTCCATGGCTGTTGCTTGTTGCTCTAATGACGCTATGGTTTTAAGGGCTTCGGGTAGCGATAAGCTTAAAAACGCCTGGCGCTGCTTTTCAGCTTCTAGGGTTTTAGCGGTGGCCTCGGCTAGCTTTTGTTGCTGGTACTCAACATTTATATACTGCTGGTTTGCCTCATCCCAAATAAGTGTGCCGGCTTCTATTAGCGCGTCTAACTCGGTCATGTTGGTAATAACTAAACCAGTAGAATTAGATAAATACTTTAGCTCGTCAGCAAGTAACTGGGCTTGTTGGGCTGATTGCTGCTTAGATTTGCGCAGCGCTTCTTCTGCTACTAGCAGGTCTTTGTATAGTAAACCTACGTCTATTAACTCGGTAATTAACCAGGTGTATAAGCCGGCTTTGCCCACGGCTTTTAAGGCCATGCCCCACTTACCCGCTGCAATGCCTGCGGCATTAGTGGCTACGGTGGTAGCGCCTATAGCTGCTTGGTAGGTTCTTAGCGATGCAATGGCCGTAGTAGCGCCGCTGATCACACTACTAAAATAGGTACCTACTTTAAGGGCTAACCATACTTTGGCTACGGTGGCTATTTCTTCGCGGTATTCGTACATGGTAGTAACGGTGTTTTGTATTGCTTTACCCGTGCTTACGATGGCGTCACTAATTTGCTGCGCCCATTCTTTTAAACGGCCATCTTTCGCCATGGCTGCAAATTCGGTATTAAGGGCGGTTATTTGCCCTTTTAACCACTCCATAGCGCCACTTTGCGCTATAAGGTTATAAAACTGGGCCATGTTGTCTTTAGCGTTAGATACCTGCCCACTAAATAACGCCATTTGCGCAGCTGCTGAACCAACGCTACTACGCCCCATTTCATCAATTAAGCCTTTAATTACATCGCGGCCTAACTTACCTGCTGTAGATAATTGCTGTAACTCTTGTACGTTTTTGCCGGTTGATTTTTGCAGTAAATCCCATACGGGTATACCACGTTCAACCAGCTGAAGTATTTCCTCGCCTTGTAATTTTTGTTTTGCCCATGCTTGGCCTAATGCCAGGCTTACACCTTGCACCTCTTGGAACCCACCGCCCAGCTTTAATGCTTGGTCGGTAATAGACTGCAAGGTGCCATCCATTGGATCAAGGCCAAACGCTTTAAGTTTTACAAACGCCTGGCTTACTTCGTCCATTTGTAACGGGGTTTTTAACGTAAAGTCTTTTACCCATGCAGTGGCTTTATCACCTGCGGCAATGCTGCCCATAAGCCCCTGCATTTGTACGCCTAGCTTTTCAAACTTATCACCGGTGCTAAATACTTGGCTTACTGCTTGGGCTACTCGATCAAGGCCAACATACGCGGCGGCCAATGCGGTAACTTTGCCTATTACACCGTCTAGGCTTTGTGCTTGGGCACGTTGCGCTGTAGTGCCTTGGCGTAGCTCATTGCTAAACTTATCGACTGAGCGGCCTGTTTTATCAAACTGAGCTGCTAAATCGCGCTTTGCGGCACGTAAGTTATTCGTGTTTACGTCTGACTTTTTAAGGGCATTTTGTAGTGCGGTGTGCTTACTTGTTTGCTGGGTAAGCTCGGTGCGCATTTGTGTTAGGTCTTTTTCTGCGGCGTCGAGTGAGCGCGCAAGTTGCACAAATGGCTTATCGGTGTTTTTGGCTTCGGTTTGTAATTGTTCTAATGCGCGTGCAGCTGCTGCGGTGGCAATTTCTTGTTGTTCTAATTTTTGCTTTGACTGCTCAAACGCACGTATTAGATCAGCTTGGTTAGCTAATCCGTCTAATTCGTTGGCAAGTTTACCCGCTGTTTGGCTGGTTTGTTTTGCACTTGTATCGGTTTGGTTTAACGACTCACTGAGCTTATCAGCGGCAGGATTAGCAGCATCGGCGCTTTGCTCAATATTTTTAAGCTCTGTTACCAGTTGCTCAATATTTTGCTTGCCTGTGGCCTCAGCAACTATGCGCAGGGCTAATTCTAAGGTTTTATCTGCCATGGTGTTAACTCAGTTTAAACAAGGTTTAAATGGGGATAAAGGGGCAAACAATGCCCCTTTATAAATACGCTTAATAGGGCTTATGAAGCGTCTAGCTCGTCAATGTAGTACGGCTCATTTTTGTTTGCTACCAGCTTAGCTGTGCCCTCAAGCGCAGCGGTTACAAACTCACTGCTTGCTAAGTCAAGCTCAGAGGTTGGCATCATTGAGGTGTCGTAAATTTCAAAGTTAACTTGCTTACCATTGGCTAGGTTTGTGCCCTCGCCAAAAATACGTAAGCGCGTTTGGCTTACTGTTGCACCGTTAATGCGTTTACCAGTGCGGGCGTTGTAAGTACCGTTAATAGTAATACTGCCACCAGCATCTAATGCACCGCCTTTAATGGCGCGTATCATGCCTAGCGCAAAGTTAAACTCGTAATCAACACCCGCAACTAAGGTTTCGGTGGCTTGTTTTACTACTACATCGTTTGTAAAGTTTTGCCCTGGTACTGAAACCCATGATTGGTTAGCAGGCATGGTTACGGCTTCGTCGGTTAATGTTCCGGCTGCGTCGTTAATTGCGGCCACATCACCCATAAGCGCAAGTGCGATCATTTCGGCTGGCTGGTCGTCAAACTCCCATGTAATAACGGTTGGCTTGCTTATTTTTACGTCATCAAGTGTTTGCCCCTTAGTGGCTTTTTTATTTGATGTACGTACAACCGAATCGGCTTCGGCTTTAATGCCTAGCTTTGTGGTGTTAATTGGGCCAAAAATTTGGCCGGTGCTTATGCCTTGCTCATTTAAGCGGTCTACAAAAATGTTGCCCGCTAGTAAAATACCGTCGCTCATATTAAAGCGCTCCTTTAAGTCTCATTTGACAAGTAAAAGCCAGCGGGTAATACGCATGGCCTTTGGTGAATTGGGGTTTAGCTGGGGTGTTTACTCTAAGCCATGGCCCCGTGCCGTTAAGCACTTTGCCCGCCATAGCGCGAATAATGTTAGTTATGTGCTCACCTGCGTTTGTGTCTTGCTTACGTACTACCAGTACAACAATCCATGTTTGGGTTAGCTGCATTAAATGGCCGGCGTTTTTACTCTCTGGTAAGTTATCGCCGTAGTACATAAGGTGAATGCTGGGGGTTGTTTGGACGTCTTCTTTTACGTTGGCTAGCTCGTCGCTTAGGTAAACACGCTTAATGCCTGGTACTTGTTCAAGCGCCTGTTTAAGTGGGTTTTGAGCGGCAAAATAGTCGGTAGTAATTTCAAACATTAAATAAACCCCTTTGACTTTTCACGTGAAAACACAGTACCTGCGCTTTGTATGGTGGCGGTGTCTTGCACTTTTGCGTCTTCGCCTAGTGCGTTAACCCCAATGCTTAGTTCTCCTTTAGCCACTGAGGTTAAAAACTTTACTGCTTCCTTGTAGCGCGTTTCTATGTGCTCTGGGGTGTCGTTTGTGCCTAATTTATAACGGGCAATATCACAACAAAATTGCTCAAGTAGGTTAGGCACCGTTACAAGCGGCAATTCATAACGCCCAGCTAAATAGCCGTTAATCATGTCGCTTGCATCGGTAATGGCCTGCTCAATAACTGCGGTATTAATTACATCAGCGGGGGCGTCGTCGCGTTCACTTAAATAAATAAGCTCGCGCTCACCAAAGCGCTTTTGCATTGCGGCTATTGTTGCGTAGGCCATTTACTCGCCCTCGCCTGCTTTGGCTTTAGCTTCGGCGTCTGCACCAAGCAACCATTGCCATGCAGCATCACGATCTTGTGCTGATACTTTAACGCTAATCACTTCGCCCTCGGTTTCGCCTGGTGCTTCAAAAGTGACTTGTTCACACTTAGGCTTTTCGGTCATTTGCGCACCGATAATAAGCGCGATTATAGGTTGTAGCTCTTGTGGGGCTTGGGTGTAATCAACAAGCTGGTATAGCTCGGTTTTTTGGTCTAAATCTGCACCCACGTTATTTGCGTCCAGCTGTGGGTTCTGCGCAGTACTCGCATCGAGCGGTACAGCTTGCACCGATAAGCGTGGATCATTTTCAATTGCTTCAAGCTGCTTTTGAGTAAGCTGATCTGCGGGTAATGTTTGCTTTCCGCTGGTGAGACTAATGCCGCCACGACGGTAGCCCGTAGGCTGCGTGCAATGGACAATGATAGCCGCAAGGGCAGTAAGCTTGAGATTTTTAGCCATTTCATTATTACTCCTGGTTTAAAGCGTGGGGCTTTAAAGCCCCGTGCTTAATAGGGTTTTATGTGTGGTTAAAGGTAGTCAGCTACTAATAGCTCTACGCGGCCTTTAAGTTCGTTTGAGCTGTTTGATTCCATTTCACGCTCTAACATGCGGGTGGCTTGCTTTTCCATGCTGGCGGGAACAACTAACATGGTTGGCTTAATACCCAACTTACGGCCACCGTCGGCTTTAAAGCTGCGCATTTTTTCGATGCTGTCCCATAAGTTATCTGGCGTTAATGCACGTTTGTTAGCAAAGGCAAGTTGCCAAAAACCAAATCCTGCTGCATCACGGCAATCAACGCCGTAACGGTATTCTTTGCGAGTGAATACGGCTTCGTCGTCCATTTTTGTCATAGCAAGTAAGTTAGGCTTTTTGCGCTCTTGGAAAATAAGCGGCTTAAGGGCTTTTGAGGTATCGAGTACGTACCAAGCTTCGCCCTCGTAGGCTACATCTTCGGCCATATTGGCAGTAGACACCGCTACACCTGTGCCGTCAGCATTTGGGTAAACCGGATGATCAACATCAAAATAGTTTTGCCCGTCGTAGCACAAGGTTGTAAAACCAGCTGCCAACAATGGGAAAATCATTTCGTCTGGGTGAATGGCCGCCGCGTTACCCATTTCTTTAAAAATAGGTGAGTACACGCCTAGGTTGTCGTCTTCAATATCGTTGCGGTCTACGCCTACCGTTGACTCGTAATCGTCGTTGGTAATGATGTACGCCTGCGATTTCATACTTTGAATATTACGATCGCCAATCCATTTAGCCAGGCTTGGAAACTTACCCAACCAGCCATAGGTATTACTGGCCGATGTAGATTTAATTACACTGGCAATTTTATTAAATTGCGGTGCTGCTTCTGATTTACCTTGTTCAAACTCAGATTTAAACGCGGTAAATAAAGCGTTTAAAATTGCTGGGGTCACTAAAGCCATTAGTTTTGCTCCTGTTTAGCTTTGGCATAAGCAGCATGGCTAAGACCTAGCTGGTCTGCTGCATACTTGTCTTCTGCTGTGAGTGCTGCTAAGCCGTCTTTATCTTGCTCTGGCTTAGGTGCGTGAGTGGTTTGCTGAGCCGTTAAGCTTGCAATAGGTGAACGGGCATCTAACACCGCTTTTAATGCAATAACGCCTTGCTGATTACCTAAGCTCGTTAAGTATTCAACTTCGCTGGCAATAATGCGGCCATCTTGTTTAGCTTTGCTAATTTCCTGCTCAACCGTTTGGGTTTCAGTGGTGCTTTTAAGGGCAACCATTTCAGTGTGCAATGCGTTGTAGGTTTCAACCGGCACGTACTTAGCTAAATTAACCTCAGAATCTGGGCTATTAGCTTTTAGTGCGGCAACGGCATCGTTTGCGTTACTTAGCTGGGTAGTGAGCGAGTCGGCTTCGTCGGCCTTAGCCTTTAAAGCAGTGAGTGCTGTTGTTGCTTGGGTGTAGTCTGCATCGGTGATTTTGTCACCATCCACAGTTATACCTAGCAAGCTCAGCAATTTTTGAGCTGCATTCATGGGTGTATCTCCATCGTTAACATGGGTTTTAGAAGTCTTTAAAACAGCAACTTTGTCCATACCGTCTACCGCTGGGTCGTTGGTAAGGGCAAAATGGCGTAATTTGGTTGGGCGTCCTGTTTGTTTGTCGTAATGAAAAACAGGGCTAATAAAGCGGTACTCGTCGTTTTTTAGGTGCGCACGTGCGCTGGGTGTCCAGCGTACATTTAGGGCATACAGCCCCTCGCCTGGCACATACTCTAAGTCGCTTGGGTTAAACCAACCGCTTGCTGGGGCTGGCTTGCCGTTTTCTTCGGCGTGTAAGGTTTGGTGCTCGTAGTCAAAGTGGTAGTCGTTGGTGCGGGTGCTGGCAGTGCTTTTGAGTAGCTCAAATGCGGCTTGGTCTAGTAACCAGGCATTAGCAGGTACGTCGAACGGGCGGCCATCGTGCGATTTAAAATAGCCATCTGGCATTACCATTACGCGCTCGCTGATACCTTGCTCGTTAATTTCGCTGGCAAAGCGGCACGCAGCAAAGCCTAGGTCGGCAGGCTTGCTAGCTGATAAAGCATCAGGCTGGTTTGCTGATAAAACAGCAAGCTGGTCTTCTGATAAAGCAGCAAGCGCCGCTTTAAGTGAGGCAAATTCAAGTAAGCTTTTTTCGGTAAATGGTTTTTTCATGGCTGAGCACAGTTTGAATAATCTGTGCTCAGTATGGATTTAGAATTGAATTGGTTGGCCGTGCGGTGTTTCGGGAATTAAAAAGTGCAAATTAAATATATAAAAAGCGATTAATTGGAATGGTCAATAAGATATAGTTCTCACTTAAGTATTACAACCCTGTTTAAAAGGTGTTTAAAAATGTACTGAAGGGATTGTGATAGCTTTTTAGGGCTAGGATGAAACTTTATATAGAAAAGCTGTGAGAGCTCAACACAGAGCGCTGGTATAAAACCAAAAAATGAATAAAACCTAGTTTTTTAGTACTATTAAAAAAACAAAAAACAACATTTAGTACCAGACACTTAGTAATTAAAAACGTGGTATAGTATGAGATTGAATTAAACGAGAGGGGGAATGTGTATTGAGACGTATTAATAACCAAAGGAAGCTTTATGCCCAAAAAGAAAGGTATTACCAACCTAAATGGTAAGGATAAAACAGACTCAACATCGACTAGCCTCGAAACTAAAAAAGATGTTAAGTCTGTAAACATTATAAGAATTATCATTACTATAATAATCAGAGAGTTAACATCTCAAGCTATAGGGTTTATCCCCCAAATAGTAGAGTTCATTTCTCAATATATTATTTAACTAAAGATATTTCTTTTTAATATTAAGTGGTCAGTAGCTATCTTACTGACCACTTCGTCACTATACACACATTCTTTTTAAGTGCATATTCGATTTAGTTATATAAATATACAAATATACAAATATACAAATATACAAATATACAAATATACAAATATACAAATTTTACTACTTCCCCGCGTTCTCAACTTGTGTGTCTTTTTTGTCTTCTTTTTTAAAGTCGACCTTTTTTATGAGTTCCATCACCAATTCTTGTGTATTTAAAGGAAAACTGTCTGGTTGAGCTACATTGGTTTGCCTTGAAGCAAAAATGCGCTCAGCAATTGAAATTTTAATTCTATTTTGGTCTGCTTCTGGGAGTGATGCAATGTAAGGTGTAATTGCTTTTAAATCTAATGCTGTATGATGGTAGTTATATTGTTGTTCTCGATGCTTGGTAGATTCTCTTGAGAGGTATGCTGCTGGTATTGATAGAATAAACACTAGCACTGTTCTGAAGATTGAGCTTTCCCAATCAAACCCAGAGTGGGTTGAATCATAAAATGTATAACAAACAATAAAAACGATAATTGCCATACATCCTAACGAACCATATCTTAACCGGTCCGCCGATTTTTTTTCGGATACTGCACTTGAGTCATAATCGTTAGCCATAACTCTATTAGAAGCATTAGATAATAAACCATCTAGTTGGGTAACCTTGTTTTCTATGATCACCTCAGCTTCTTCATATAAATCATTAACAAGAACAAGATCAGACTCAAATTTTTCACTTAAATTTGTAAGCTTTGTTTCAAGCCCTACACACTGTTTATTAATACTACTTATTGTATCATCAAGATCAGAGGCAACTTTTTTAATCTCTGATTCTTGGGAGCTCATACTAAAATCTAGCTCATCTTTTAATAAAGAAATTTTATCATAAACTCCCGAAACTTCACTCTTTAAGTCCTCAATAATACCGTGTTTAAATGAGTCAACCTCCTTTAAAATTCCTTCACTTAATACTTTATCTTTCGACTCACCTAGTAGTTCTATTCTGAACTCCTCTGGGCTAGAAACTATTCTAGTAGCTCTTGATGTTAGTTTTTGTAAGTTTTCAAATACGTCAAAATAACTTGGTCTAAAAGATTTTGCTAATGCGATAGATTGTTTTAACGCTAAAATTTCAGCAGCTAAATTAGAAAATAAACTATGTAGATTACCTCGAACTTTCCCCGCTTCAGAGTCTTCCATAAAGTGCAATGCCGATAGGTCTTGTAGAAAGATTACATTTATTTTGTTACGGATATCTTCAAGTACAGATTTCCTCTCTTTATCTTTTTCTGTAATATTTTCATCGTCAAGTATTTGATACAGTGAATTTAGGCTTTCCCATATATTATTTTTGAGGTCCTCAAATTTTTTTATATTATATTCTGTCATAGAGCTTCCTTTTTTCTGTTTTAGTTTCCTTTATCCACAAAATTAAAAATTATTTCAATAATTTCTTTTTCGTCATTATCCGATAATCCTAAAAATGGCCGTGCGGGTATGGCCGCTAAACGGGGTGGCATATCGCTTGTACCACCAAATTGGTGAATAGCGCCGTATTCCATGTTTGTACCAAATTCTAGTGATTCGTCCCCGATGTTATAAGCGAGCGTATCGCGCATTATGTCGTTTAGCCTGAGTATTTTGTCTTTGTTCTTTTTTTTGCTCTTGGCGTAATCGGGGCTAAGTGCTTGCCATGGGGTGCCGTCGGGGCTGCGCTGCTCGTCAAAGTGATCGCGATGTGTGAGCATTAAGTGCTCGCCTACGTTGCCTAGTGCGGGCGCTAGGTTGTTGGCATTTTTAATAAGCTGGGTGAGCACGTCGCTTACGGCTTGTGCGCCTTGGGTGCTTATTTGTATTTTAGCGCCTGCCATTACACTAGCCCCTCGTTAAAGGCTTGGGCGTGTGTTTGCTGGTCTAGCCCTGCGATTAGTGCGGGTAGTAGGTCGGCTATTTGGTCGGCCTCTTGGCCTTTGGCGCGTTTTTCAAGGTGCGCAAACTCGCGACACGTTTGAAGGGTGTAAGGGGTTTGTTTTAGCAGCTGCTGCGCTTGGGTTAATAATGTCATCGTCTTTTTTCCTGTGATTTGGCGGCATCTTTTACTAGTTGGTCTATCCAGCTTACAAGCTCGGGTTGCCATTTTTTAAGCTCTTTGCGAGCCAGCGCCCAGGCGGTAAATGCCTCGGCAAATTCTTCGTACTTGTTGGCGGCTCCGTAATACGTAACCGGCAAGGCGTTTTTTAAAAAGGCCGGTGCGCCTGCATAGTAATGCACTTGGTGCCCTAGTTCGTGTAGCCATGTGGCTACCACTGCGTGGGCTTCGTTTTTATCTAGTGCGTTAAGTGTATCTGATATTGTGTGATCGCGTTTTAAGGTTTGCCCGTTGTGCTTAAAGCTGTACTTACCTGCGTTGTTAGCGGCGAGCCTTACGGTAAGCGCTGCGGTGTCTTGCACGGCTTGCATGTCTACTTTAGCTAGGTTTTGGCTGGCTTTTACTTTTACCACTACGTGCTCAAACCCCACTGAGGTAAACCCACCTACCCGTTTAGGGCTTCGGGTGGCGTATTGCATACGAGCGTAAAAGTCGTCTACACCTAAGTACTGCCCAACGTCACTGCGTATGGCTGCGTTTGCTTTAGAACCTGCGCTCATTTCGTTACTTTTTACAAACAGGGTTTTAGTTTGCTTGGCGGTTAAAAAGCTGTTTAAGCCGTTAAGTACTTCGCTATCGAGCTGGGCTAGTAATGGGTCTAGCTTTAGCGCTGTAACGTTTTTAGCAGTGCTGTAAGCCGATGGCACAATGCGGCTTGCTTGGTAGTCTGCTACGCGCTTTGTAAGCGGTGGTTTGTCGGCCACTTGCTTTTTAGCCTGGCTTGTAAGCTGGGCGGTATTTTTGGGGGTGTAGTCAAAGCCCGGATCAATACCGCGTGGTAGCTCAAACTCTTCGCCTGTTTTTTTGTTGGTCCAGGTGTAGTTGCCCTCGTCGGGTGCTGTGCCTACAGTTAGGCCACGGCGTTTAAGCTCACGTTCGCTTAGGCTAAACTTTTTACATTTACAGCCCCAGCCGTTTTGTGGGCTGTGGGTATCCCACCATGGATGATCAACCGGTAACACTAGGTTATTCCATTTTAAGTGCAGTACGCGCGGGGTTTCACTATCGCCGTGTTTGTATAGTGCATAAGGGCGGCTGGCTTTAAGTGCTTGTATTTGCCCCTCGCGCCCTGCGTTGTAGGCTTGGCGTATATTGGTTTCGTATATTAACTGGCTGCGCCATGCAGGTTCCCCGTTATGATCCCAACCATAACGCGATTTAATGTTATTAAATTCGTTTTGAAACCAGCCCAGGCTTTTACCCTCGCTTATTGCTTTATCGACTGAGGTATAAAAGTCGTTAAGCATGTCGGCCTTAGTTACACCTGCTACCATAAATGCGCGGTTATGGGCATTTTGCCATACATCATCCCAGCTGTTGCTGGGTGTGTTTAGCTTTTGCCTAAAAAAGCGTATGGCATCATCAAACGGTAATGAGCCGTATCTAACAGCCATTTAACGCCCCTCATCCACTTCTAGTGCGCCTAGTAATTCGCTGGCTGCCATGGCCTTTGCCATTAGCTCGCTAAAGCCCTCTGTGCTTATTTGTGGCTCTAGTTCTAGTATGCCGTCGCGGATTTCTTCTAAGCTGCTGGCGTTTTTAACCAGCTCGGTTACGGCATCGCTCATGCTGTTTAAGTGAGTTTGTGCTTGTGCGGTCAGCTGCTCGGCTACTAGGTCGGCGTTATCTTTTTGCGGTGTATTTTTAAGTGCAGCAAACCCCTTAAGTGCGGCGCTTGGCTCGGTTGGTGCTGTTATTGGGGCAAGGCTTAAAATTGCCTCGCCCTTTTCTGGGAGTGGTATTTGGGTTTTTTCACTTACCCAGCTAACCGGTACTGGGTAGTTGGCTTCGGTGAGTATTTTAAGCGCAGGTGCGAGTACGGCTATGTCGTCGGCTTCGCTGGTGTCGAATTTAAAGCGTGGGATACGGCGCGCGCCTGAGTAGCTTTTAGAGTTAAGCGCGTGCATTGGGTAAATAATATCGCGCGTTATTGTGTTGGCTACTTGCTTTAAATCGCTTTCGGTTATGTCGTCTAGCACGTCCATGTGAATGCTGCCTAGGGCGTTTGTGCTGGTTTTACCATCGGCTTGGCTGGTGAGTGTTGCCCCTAATACGGCTTTACTTTGGGTGGTTTCACACCACTTGATCATGGCTTCAAATGGGTC
This sequence comes from Pseudoalteromonas sp. 3J6, assembly GCF_903995135.1. Taxonomy (GTDB): domain Bacteria; phylum Pseudomonadota; class Gammaproteobacteria; order Enterobacterales; family Alteromonadaceae; genus Pseudoalteromonas. The sequence goes on from NZ_LR877185.1 coordinate 3,183,806, forward strand.
GGCTTGGCCGTTGGCTGCATTTTGAAAGTCGATTTCCATGCCTTTAGGGATTATACCGCCTGCGTTATGGCCGATGCTAAGCACGGCACGTAACAGGGTGGCTTTTTCGTCTTCGCTGGCACCATTAGGGTATTTACCCAGGCGTAGCGGTAGGCCGTAAATTTCTAAAAATTCGGCTAAGTCGCGTATTGAATAGTTTTTAAATAAGTACGGCCATGCCACGGTTGATGTTAAACCGGTGCGGTGTATATAACCTGACTTACTGCGGTGAACGTGGGCACACCAACCAAATGGGTTTAGTGCTTGGCCTGTGTAGCTGTTGTCGCGCAGCATCAGCTGATTGCGGTCGTCTGGGTGGGTTTGAAATAGATTTTGATCGCGAAATTCGTAACCGGTAATAATATGCTCGCCGTTATCAAACGCCCAGTTAAGCTCGTTACATGAAAACGATTTTAGTATTGCGTCGCTGCAATCAAATAGTAGGTCGTCTAGCCAGGTGGCATCTTCTAGTATTTCTTGAATTGCTGCTGCGTCTTTTTCTTCTTGCTCTGTTGCGTTGCGCGGCGGTTCTACTGACCAATCGTACTTAAGCCAGCCTCTGCGACGTTTGGTAAGTTCGCTAAATAGGTGGCCGTCTTTGTCTTCCATGTCTTTTGCTAGGTCGGCCATGGCTGATAAGTTACCTGCATCGGCATCTTTTAATAGTTGCGACAACTTAGCAGGGGTAAGCGCTTCGCTTGGGTGCTCAGCATATTGGCGCATTAGCATGCCAATGCGGCTATCTTGCTCGGTTTGGGCTTGCTTAAAGTCGGTTGAATTTAGCGGGTTGCCGTGGATGTCTACTATTTGGTTCATGCGGTTACTCTTATGATGGGCTTAACGCTTAGCACGTATACGTCTAGCGTTAAGGTGTGTTGGTGGGCCTTGGCTAAACTGGCGGCGGTTATATCAAGCTGCTCTGTTTTGGCTGTAAATAGCTCTTGGTAAACAATTCTAAAACGTGGCATTACCAAGCTGCCTTACGAACACTTGCAAGGTCGTCGCTGTGGTCGGGGCGTAGGCTGTTAGCGGCTTGCTGGGCTTTGCTTGGCAGTGGTGTGTATTCTATGGCGCTGCCGTCCATTTCGGCTGCCCGTATTAGCATGGCGATTGATACGGCGCTATCGCCATGGCGTTTGTTGCCATCGGTGCCGGTGTTTTTGCCTTTATCTACCTGTGCAATACCGTTTTTAAGTTTAATTTGGCCTAGGTCGTCTAGTACGTCTTGGTCTTTTGGTAGCGTGATGTTTTTAGTTTCAAAGTAGTCTTTTAATTTTGGCATCCACTCGCGATACCAGGCTTGTGATAAATGCACGCTATCTACTAGCTCGGTGCCGTATTTAAGGCTTGCAGCTTCGGCTAAGAAACCACCGTTACCTGTAGCGTCAAACGCTAGGCCACGTAGTTTTGGTATGCGGTCACAAATATAGAGCATGATTTGCTTTTGCTGCTCGTAGGTTACGTTGCGCAGCTCGACCATAAATGGCACGGTTAGGCTGGTGTCTTGGTTTATTTCACCAATACTGAATACGGTTAAATCGCCTTTGCGGGCAAAATCTTCACCAAAGGCATGGGTTAGATCAGGATTTAACCCACTGAGTAAATCATCAATATTTTGTTCAAGCCAAGTGGCTACGTCTTTTACTCGTTGCTCTTCGGTCCAGCTTTCAAAGTCGGTGGGGGCTTCGTAGCGTATTACTTTGCAGTCGTCGCTTAGGGCACGTTCACGCAGGCGTCGGCTTAGGTATTGCCCTGCGCCTTGGCTTGGTACACAGTATAGCTCCTCGTTTGCGGCGTCGGCCGTGGGGTAAAAATCAACTTGATTAGCTAGCCATTCGTCTTCTTTGGCTTGCGTCCACGTTTGCCCACTTACCAAACAAATGCGCTTGTAAAGCCCGTGCCTAAGCGCTTTATCAATAGGGATATGATGCACGGAATACTTTTTAGTGCCGCGCCTTGCTTGGGTAATTAGGGTGTTAAATAGGTTATCTACGCCGTTATGGGTTGAAATAATACGTACTCGACCGCCCCACATGGTAAGCGCCATAGCAGCTTTTAGCACTTCGTCTAGGCGGTCATGGAATGCGGCTTCGTCTATTACTACGTTACCTTGACGGCCACGTAAGTTGCGCGGGTTAGAGCTGAGCGCGACAATTTTTTTACCGGTATTTGGGAATTTAATTTCAAAGGTGTTGATTGATCGCTTGGTGCCGTCTGGGTCTTTTTCTTCAAATATGCCCTCTTCCACTTCGCCCATTACCATGTTGAGCTTTTGCGCCCAAAATGCACAGGCGTCTATAAACTCCTTAGCCATTTCTTTGTCTGAGCCAAGGTAATAGGTGTTCTGGCCGTTGGCGGTTGCTGCTGCGCTTAGTACGTCGTCTAGTGCTTCGGCAAAGGTTAACCCGGTACGGCGTGACTTTTCGGCAATTTTTACTATTGCGTTGTCTTCCATCCATGCTTTTTGATAGCCAAAAAGTATGTCGGTGCCCATGGCAACCGCTAACGAACCTGACACTTTGCTAAGCGGTAGCTCGTTGGTTTGGGTAACGCTTTGCGCGGTGCTAGTCATGCTTTAGCCCTAATATGTCGCGTTTGAAAAATGCCAGCATGTCGTCTGCGGTTTGCGGTAAGTTTTCGTTTTTAACCTTTTGGTCTAGGTCTTTGGCGAGCTTTTGCGCATAGGCTTTTTCGATTTCTTGCTGGCGTTTGTGTGCGGCCATAGCGGTTTGCTCTAGTCGCTGAGCTGCTAGCATGGCGTCTTTTATGGTGTCGATGTCTACCGCTGCGTCTTCGTCGGGGTTCATCATTTGTTGCTGCATAGCGCGGAACAGCTGAGAACGGCCCATTTCTAAAATAAGCTTGGTGGTATCGCCTGTGGGCTTTTCGCCAAGCTCTGCGGTAAGTGCTTTAGTTGACTCGCGCAGGTCGCGTAGCTTTTGGCCTATGGCTTCGGTTTTTTGCGCATGGCGGCTTAGGCCACTGCGGCTAATGGTTGCGCCCTCGTCTAAGCCTGACTCAATAATAAGGGTATTTACGGCGTCGAGTATTTCGCCTTGGCTAAAGCGTTTGTCGCGTAGCATTGAGTCGAGCTGCTTTTTAATGTCTTCGGGCAGTAAATCAACTTTGCTGGGTTGGCCTCTGCGGATTGACTCGCTCATAGTTAACCTCGTGGCCCAGGGCGTTTAATGCCAGGTACTACACTTATGCCCTCGGCTACGTCGATGCCTGATTGCGTAATACGGGCTACCCATGTGTTTTCTGTGAGTTTATCGAGTGTTATATAGCCGTTTTGCTCTAACCAATTGAGTAAGGTTTTAAGCTGATCGCGACTGCAACCCAGTGCATAGCGCTGCAATACATCGGCTAACATGCTGGTGTTAGCGCCAAAATCGGCGGATTCTTTTAGCGTTATAAGTATGCTAATTCGTTGGTGCTCGGCTTGAACTTGTAACATTGCCATAGTGGTTTTTCCTGAATTAAATTTTGGTTAGCCTGCTCAGCTGTCGTTGCTGCGCGTGCCTCTGAGTTCGTTTTCCATTAGTAAGTCGGTTAAGCGTTTTATGTCGGTGAGCTGTGGGTTAAGGCCGTCTATTTTTACGCTTACTTCTAATAGACGTTTGTCTAGGTCGTGTATGTCGTCGGCGTTGGGCAAGTCTTCTATTGTTTTTTCTACGGCACTTAAACGGCTTTCTAACGCTTTAGATACAACCTCATGAGTTGTTTTAGTTACAAAGGTGCTGCGCAACCATGCCAGTGCGCTTGCCCCAATAATGGCAATACCTACGGTTAAAAATGCTTTCCACCATTCCAATATAAAATCCATGCTAGCGCCTATAGTGCTGTTGTTGTATTTCAATGAGCGATTGGCAATCTACACAGGTACTACAGTTTTTAACTGCGTCACGGCGTTGTTTTGGTATGTCTATGCCACACTCTTGGCAGTGCATAAACGCTGCACCGGACGTGTTTGCTTTTTCGCGCTGAATTGATAGCGCGGCATCGAGTAAGTGTTGTTCTATTTTTTGCGCGTCGTCTAATTTACTCACTGCGGTTTCCTTACTTTTTCAATGACGTTTTTAATGCCTTGCTTAACGCTTGGCGCGGCTTTTTCAACTGAGCGGCCAATAACATAGCCTCCTATGCCTAGCTGTAATAGTTCCCATGCTTGCGTTGATAAGCGAAAAGCCAGCCAGCCGAATGAGTCAAAGCACACCAACACTAAGAACGTAAGCATGGTGATTGGCCGCCAGTTACGTTGAAGCCAGCTTTCACCTTTGGCCTCGGCGGTAATAATTTGCGATTGCGCCTCTAGCACTTTGCCTTGTAGCTCTACAATTTTACCCTCAAGCTCTAGCACTTGGCTTTGAGCTGCGTTTTCAATCCGCTTAAGTTCGTTGGTAACTGCTTGGCGTTCTTCGTCACTGGTAAAGAGATCATCAATTAAATTGGTGATCGGCTCGACCACGTTAAACCAGTTTTTAATTGCCATTGGATTCTCCAGAACGATTTTTGAGGGCCTCATGGACGTTTTTGTAGCTTTGCTGGCCGTCTACCCGCAGATGTATGTCGATGGCTCTAACCGATTGCCAGCCTTTATTAAAGTGACTTTGCATGGTGCCGCAATGGCTGTGCATTGGTATTTTGCGGGGGTCGAATGGCATATTGTGCATGCGCGCATCAACTTCCAATTCCATGCGTTTCTCACGGCCTTTTAGATATGACCAATCCCAATTTTTACCCATTAGGCCACCCCGCTTAGCTGATTTACTGCAAATTCGGTTACATGGGCTAAGCGGTTATACCAGCCCTCTAGGTTTGCTTTTTGGCTTGGATCATTTGCACAAATGCGGGCGTACTTACGGCCACGGTTTACGCTGAGCAATACGGTTAGGCTAAGGGCTGGACTCTGTAGGATAGCGGCTTGGGTTTTTGGCCCCATGCGACCATCGGGCTTTGAGTTGACTAATCGCTGGGTTAATTGGGTCATGGCGGGTACGCCGTGCTGTACCGCGCCATCTAGCAGCATAAAGTAAACCCCTGCGGGGCTTTGCTCGCAGTGCATGGCACGCCAATAGTCACGATGATAAAGGCTTACTGCTTTAGCAAGCGTTAGGTTTTTAATATCTACAGTTGGGTAGGCGCGCTGGCTTATACCGTACTTGGTAAGGCCGCCACGGTCAGAGGCTACGTTATTTAACCCGCCATCGCTGCGCAAGCCTCCCTCCAAATACAAGATAAGTAATATGCACTGGGCAAATTTAAGCGAGTACGGGGCAAGTACGGCTAGTACTTCTGGCGATTGTTTAAAGTAAGTTAGATTGAGGGTTGGAGACATACCGAAAAACCTTGTTGTTTTTCGGTATTTTGACTAGTTAGCCTTGATTAGTGGCCGTGCGGGGTTTCGGGAATTAATCTAAGTGTGCTGATATCTCAGCAAGCTCTCGATAGTCACCCAAGTTTAATGTATTTTCAAAAATTAAAAAGCTTAATTGAAAACGTAGTTTTATGTCCTCACCATAACTCTGTTTTGGTATTGAATCTAAAAGCTTGTTATGTATTTTGATTAAAGCTGTATTTGAAACTTCACTATTACTCTCATACAAACCACCAAAAACTTTCAGGTATTCTGACAAAGATGTATTCTGCTTATATACGTAATCCGGTGCCTCTTGTTGCATACTAGAAGATTCATAGTCCAATTGATCCGAAGGAATCCTTTTATATAAACGCCTGTCATTGAAATAATTAATCGATATGTCCAACTTAACTGAAGCAAGCTTTGAATAAATAATGGGGTTGTTCTTATTAAAATAATCTAGTGTTCTATTACTTATAAATGAGTCTATTAGAAGATCATATTTCGTAATATCCTTCTCCATAAAAGATAATAATGTCATCACATAAGGTACATCTATAGTCTTCCCATTATTTACATTAGCAAAGATAGATTCAGCTCTATTGAGTACCTTAATAGATTGTCTGGGGGACAGATCTAACGCATTAAAAATATCATTGCATAATGAGTAAAAATCACCTTTTTCAAAATTTACAAATGGAAATAGTATAACTTCTCTACTGATAAGCTGTTCTTTACTAAATGATTTTAATTGACAGTAATTTTCCAATAAAGATTTGGATACTCTGGTTCTTAAAATATATTTATTATCAAAAAAGCGACTCAAATATTCTTCTGCATTAAAACCCGCACCGTAAACAGCTTTTACTGTATGAGCTAACTGTTGGGTATTAGTAGCAACAATAAATGAAAGCCCAGGTATATCAAAAACATGTTTAATAGCTTCCAACATTTCTACGGCATAAGTCGGCTTGCAACGATCTAGTTCATCAATAAATATAAATGCAGGAAAACTATTAGTAATAGTTTTCATATCCTTAATTGGAGTATTTACAACGTATTCGACCCAGCTTTGAATAGCTAGCTTTAGTGTTTTTACACTTTCTTTACTATCAGTGACTTCTTTACAAAATACTTCGAGTACCTTTTCACCAGCTTTAGAAAAATCAACTTCTTTACCTGAACCTGTTAATTGTCCCTCATTCGTTTCTGTGGAATCAAATATATTAAAATCAAACCCTAAGTACCTTTTCATTAAAGCACTACCAATCCTTGGCGCAGCCGCTTTTATTACCCCATTTAACTTTCTTTGAGTTTCATCAGGATCAATTTTGTCTGTTTGTGTTTTTAATTGCTCTATAATTTCACTTAAAACAGTCATTAACGGAGATTCAAGGTAGTCAATAGCCCATGCATCAATATAGACAACTGGATGATTACCTTTTAAATCTTCGCTCCAACGTTTCAAAAAGTAGGTTTTACCTGCGCCCCACTCTGCATCAAGGTTTAATACATAATTTGATAAATTATTCTTATCAGTGCCGCCTTTCGCTTTTATTAAGGAGGTTAAGTAAGTTGCGTACTTTGCTCTACCGAGATTATCAGCGGAAAATACTTGTTCATTAATTGGTTTAGGGTTATCCCAGTTAAAATCCATTTTTATCCTACAAACAAAAAAGGCCACTTTAAAGTAGCCTTTTAATTTATTTAGTTTTGACTTGAGAGCTCGTTTCAGCCTTTGCTGACTGCTCCATTAGTTTGTGTATTTTTCCTAAACTACCGTTGATCAATATACCACCAAGAAATATAGCTCCTGCTAAAGCACCTACTGCCCAAGCAATCTTAATGTTTATTTTTCTGATTTCAGAATTACTTTCTTTTATTTCTTTTTTAAAATTTTCATCGCAAGATTTCAATTCAGATTTGAAGTCGGAACTTAATTCTTTAATGTCTTTCCTCGTTTCTTGCACTAACGTATTCACTTGAACACTCAGAGTTTCAGATAATCGTTCCTGTCCTAATGAAAGCTTGTCGGAGCTAGAGCTCAATAAGTCCTCAATTTTACTGAGGGATTGATTAATATGCCCATGATTCGATTCTAGCTTAGCTATTTTAATAGAAATTTCATTTTGATTGGTAAGTACCCACTCAAGATGTTTTTTTTCCGAAGCTCCTCCCCCATTTTGAGGAGGCTGTGACGGGAAGTTATTTTGATTATTTTGTTCCATCACTTCACCCTAGGTTGAAGCCAATCCCAGACAGAGTTAGGCTGAACCCCCCAAAATGAGTCTACCGTCGTTATAACAAAAATAAATTTTGTATCGCCTTCACCTACCAGTTTATCAGACACTTCTTTAACACTTCCGCCTAAAGGCTCATGTAAAAACCAGCCCAACTCGGAGAAAGTGCAGTGTAAATCACCAGGATACTTTGACTCGATGAGCTCTTGTAAAAAATCCTTATTCGCCATATTACTGACTATAGAATAAACAGCCATAAACCTCTCCCTTTAAGCATAAAATACCTGCTGTTTTGTTAAGCAATAAAACTTTCATCATGCTATTTAAATTTACTCCCTGCACATAGTAAACCTTGCATTAAGATAGTAAGGGCTTTTAAATGTTTTTTCAATCAACAGTGTATATAAATGATTCTAAATACAACAAAAAACCGCGTAAAGCGGCTTATTTTTGCTTAACCAAGATTACTGAGATTTTGCTTCATTCGGTGGGCATTATCGGCGAGTACCGTTGCGATGTCGCTTAAACCTATTGGTACATTATTACTATTGGGGAGACTTGCAAGCTCTGCAAATAAAGATAAGGTGGCTTGAATATTGTGTAGCTCATTTAATGCATGCTCTTTTAATTTGTTATCCATTACTAATTCCTAAAATACAACAGCAAGGGTTACTACATTAAAAACGAACTTAAACAGTATTTTATAAACTTTAGCTGATTAGCTTTTACCCATGCTGTGTACTTTTAACTTTTTAATGATAGTAGTGCAAAAATAATCAACTTTTTTATAAGCTCTATCCATCAAGTTACCTTTTGTATAAATCCTTGCAGAAAAAGTACGGGTAGCAACAAACATGAATTTAACCTGTTAAATCCCTTAACTTTTGCTGTAACTCAGTAATGCCTTTTAGCAGCAGGTTGGGCTGATGTATAAGCATAAACTCTAGGTCTTGCGCTTTTGTTTTTTCAAGCGCTGCTGGTTTTTTTGCTATGAGTGGTGCGCCCACTTCGTCTATAAATTTGTTTTCGTCTTGCATTACGTGCAGCTGTATTTGTATATCCGTGCTTTGCATTTGCAGTGTGCCTAGTAGTACGTAATTGTTTGGGTGCTTACCCTCTAACATATCGACTATTAGCGTATCTACACACTCTATGGCCTCGGCGGCTACGTTAACCGCTTCGCTCATTGGGGCTTTTTTGGCTGGGTTGCTCATTTAAAATAGTCTCCTTTGGCGGCGCTCGGTTTCTACAATGCGCTGGTGCTGGATTATTTCAGCTATACGCCGCTCTGTTAGTTTAAATTTATTGGCAAGCTGCTCGATGTTGTTGCCTTTATATTCTTGCCATATTTGTATGTCGCGCAGCGCGACTTTTAGACGTTGGTCTGTGGGTATGTATACGTCGCGCCCACCAAAGTAATGACCTATTGCTAGGGTTATGGCCTCGCCTACCCCTTGCGGATTGTTTACACTGGCTTTAGTTAACTGAGACTCAATAAGTAGTGCAAGCGATTGTAGGTTGCTAGGCCAGCGTTTACGTACTTCGGCTGCATCCTCGGTAGATAACTTGCTCAAGCAGTCTTGCAGCTGCTCTACGCTTTCGCCAAACAGCTCTGATTGGAGTTCTTTTTGATTAGTCATTATTACCTCTGGGTTGCTCTTTGTTCGATTCACGCTTTTGCCACTGCTTAAGTGACTCCAGTGCTTTAAGCGCTTGTTGTTGAGTTAAAAACTGGGTGTGGTAACTTACGTTTGCCCCTACTTTTGCGCGGTTTAACATACGGTTTACGTAGGCATCTAGGGCGGTTTCTGAGCCATCATGCACAATGTTTTGTTTGTGCATGGTGATCCAAATTGCGCGTATTTTGTTTATTTCGCCATGTTGCTTTGGTGATGATTTAGGGCTTAAACGACGTTTAGCCTTGGCTTTAAACCCTGCTTTTTTAAAGTGTTCTAACACTTTGTTTAGCTCGGGTAGGCTCATTTGACTGCATGACGTTTTACCCGCTGAGCCAAGTAATGCGGCGCGGTAGGTGTCGTCGTCTAGCCCTAACTGCCCTTTTGCTATGTGAATGAGCTGTATTAGCTTTGCTTTAGTCATTTTTAAACTCTTCTAGCTGCGCGCGTAGGGCTAAGTAGCCTTGGCCTATTAGCTGGGCTTCTTGGTCTGTAAATACGCTGGTGTCTACTGATAACTTGTGTGAGCACTCTAAAAACTTAACTAGGGCAACAAGCTGTCTTAGCTCTAATTCTGGTTTTACGATATAGGCCATGTGACCTCCTTTTGTTGTTTGCTGTTTATCAAAGTGCTTTTGCTTTGGGTAAAACACTTTGATAAAAAGCCGCGTCCGTGCGCGCTTTTTAATGGTTTAGCTGGTGTGGCTTACGCTTTTTTGCTGAGGCGGGTTAATGCCTACCAGCTGGCTTTGCACTACAAAGCTGATGTTTTGAAACACAAAGTTGATGTTTACTGGCTCTTTGCTTTGCGCCACTAGGTTTAAAACTGCTTGTAGGTCGCTGTGTTCGTTTACTTGAATTGTTGATGTAACTTCCATGATTGCGCCCCTTACAGCTTGGCTATGTCTAGTGATATGGCGTGTTCTTGCTCGCCTATGGTTTCGTAAAAACGTATAAAGCGCGTTGAGTCCATTACCAGTATTGAGTCGGCTATAATGTCCATTGCACGCTGCCATTTACCGGTTTCGTCGGTGATATTTAGGCGGCGTAGGCCGAGTACTTTTTGCACTGAAACTTTGCCTTTTTTGTCGGTGGCAAAGGTTTGCTCAATAATGAGTTTTAGGTTTTCGTTTGCGCCCTCGCTCCATTCGTTTAGGCATTCGTCTATAAGGTCTTTTGCTATTATTAGCTCTGGCCCCAGCTCGATACTTTCTTGCACTTGCAGGGTTACTTTTTGCTTGTGATCAAAACTGCGTAAGGTGACGTTGCCTTTTGTGCCGCCCAGTTCTACTGCGTACTCTTGGGCTAGTAAGCCTATGAATGCGTCAAACTCGCTCATTTGCTCTTTTTTAAAAGCGGCTAAAGCTTTGCTTTGCTCTTTGGCTTTGGCTATGGCTGATTGCACAAATTCATGGCGAATTATGTCGGCTGGGCGTATCGCTTTAAGTGGCACCTGGTGGCCTTTGTGATTTTTTAAAAACTCTTGTGGCATGGTGGTTATCTCTCTATAAAAATGATTATTTGGCCGTGTAATTTTGCCGGGCGAACTTGGCGGGTTTGCCCGTTTTTGGTTTCGGTTAGCACGGGTAAATGTGCTGGGGCTTTGCCTGCCACTTCGATTACGTGGCGGCTAAAGCCTTTATGTGAGCTGATAATTTGCAGCCCTTGTTTTTGTAGCTCTTTGAGTACGTTGCGTAGTTGCATGGTTATTTGCTCCCGCATATTTTTGAGTTTGGGCAACCATTGCGACACGCTTTATATAGCGCGACGCGTACATGGTTGGTGGCTGCGAACTTTCTTGATTGATGTTCTAGGCATTGGTTTAACGGTATTTCGTCTAGGATTGGACAAATTACCGTTGATGCCATAAATACGCCCTCTACACGCTGCTGTATTACGTGTGTAGAGGCTTTGTATTTGTCGTTTACCACTTGGCTTATTGTGGCTTTACTTACGCCTAGTTTTTCGGCAACGCTCCGCATGCCTTGCTTTGCTACTTCGTCTTTTAAAACCTGTAACCAGTTAGCTGTTGAAGTCATGCGCTTCTCCCAGTGTTACGGGGGCTATTTTTACGGTTTTACGTTGCACGGCGTTAAACTCAACTAGCTCGTTTGTGTTTGGGTCGAATACGCCTGTTGCTTTTGGAACGGGGCGCTTTGGACCGGTATTTTTAAGCATGCGGTATATGGTTGTCTCTCCTGCTCGCTCAATGACTGATCCTGTGCGCGGGGCTGATTTGACAACAAATATGTACCCTGCTTTTTTTAAAATTGAGATATATGAACGCGCAGAGGCTACCGATATGTCGGCGGTGCTTGCTACTTGCCCTGCGTCAAATTCATTTAGGATTCGCATTGATTGCCACATGCGCTGTCTCCCTGAGTTTTCTTGTTTTGCATCACTGTTTTTTGGTTGTTTAAACGGCTTGTATTGGGCGTTTAAAACGGTGTAGGTGATGTGTTCGTAATCAACATTTTCAGCTATGGCCTTTGCTGCTATTAGGCGTTTTGCAAAGGCTTTTAAGCTGTCGAGTGTTGTGTGCTCTATGGCATCGCGCACTTGTTGCAATGAGAATGTTTTTAGGATTCTCATTGCTTGCCATGCGTCTTGTAATTGTGGGCGGCTCACTGAATCTCTCCTTACGCTTTTTTAAGGAAAAATTCTTTAGAACCCCACTGCTGTAGGTCGATACTTGTTAGGCCGTTTGCCAGTGCAAAGGCTTCTATTTTTGATAGCCCTGTGATGATGCGACGCACTTCGCCGTCGGTGTCGCTGAGCAGCTGGCTTAGTAGGTCGTCTTGTATTGTGAGCGTTGGCTCTATGACTGCGTTGACGATAATTTGCAGGTCTTCGCGTTGGGTTGGCTGAAACTCTAACCATTCTGATATACGGTTATAAAATTGACGGTGACGCTGTAATTTGCGGCGCACTGATTCCATACCAATAAGTACTACTGGGCAGTTAGTTAGGTCGTGAATATCGCGCACGATTTCGAGTGTGTTTTTGTCGTTTAGTAGGTAGTCAGCCTCATCTATAAACAGTGGGCGATTGTGTATTGCCATGTGCTCTATGATGTAGTTAAGCATGGCTTCACGGGTGTAAATGTCTGGGCCGCTTAGCTCTTTAACTATTTGGCGTAAAAGCTGCGCTAATGTCATGCCTGATGTGGCACGTATGTAGATGCCGTCGCAACGATTAACCAACCATGCTGTTGCTGTGGTTTTGCCAAGACCTGGATCGCCGTAGATTAGGCCAATGCCTGGTACGCCATGCGCGCGTTGGTTTAGGGCTTCTACCATCATTTGTGTTGCTACTACGTTGCTTACGATTGCTATTTTAGTTTTCATGGTTTTTCCTTTTACTATTTATGTAATTGAGTTGGTGCAGCGGGTGCTGCGTTCATGTCGCTTAGTAGATCGTCTAGGCGTTTTGATGATGCGCGATTGTTTTGCTCCCATGTGTTTAACCAGGTTGCATCTACTTCGCTTAACTGATTTGTTAGGCGTTGTTTTTTATGAAACATGGCTTTGCTTTGTGGGTTGTCGAATAGCGGCGTTGGGTTGACGTTTGCTATGGCGGTTTCAATTTCTAACTGCTTACGGCGTTTTTCAAATTCGCTTAATTGCTCGTCGCTAAAGCCGACTGCTGGCTTACTATCGAGCGCTTTAATAGCTGACTGCGTTATGACGTTGGTGTGTTCAACCGACTGTTTAGGCAGTGTTGCAAGCGCTTTGTTTTGGGTTGTGTAATGCCCTAGCACTTCGTTTGCTATGTCTGAAACGTTGACGCTTTTAGCGGTCTTTTTAAGCTCTTTAAGCTTGCGTGATGTTTCGGCTGATTGGCTGCGTTTTGCATGGTGTGCTACGTCTTGACGTGTCATGCCTGCTGATTGAATTTCGTGGTCTACTGCGATACAGATAAACTCGTTATTCATGCGGTTAAATACGTAAATACGACCTACATTTTTAGGGTCCCATTTACATAGCACTTCATCGCCTATGATTGCGCCCAGTTCTGGGGCAATATAGAACCCGCCACTTAGTTTAATGCCCTCTTTACCTACTATGCGTAAACCACGATTTGACGGTATTGGCTGTAGCATGACATCAAGCAGGCGCTCGTCTTTGATCACTTTGATTTGGTCGCGACTTGCTGCGAATAAATCGAATGGTGTTTTATTGCCTATGTTGCTGTGCGGCTTGTGGTGGTAACGATTGTCTATCCAGTTATCTACGAACTCTTGCAGCTGCTGCGCTGTCATGTTGATTTCGATAGCTGATTTATCACCGCCCTGCTTTGCTAATAGGCGCTGTGCAAAGGTTTTGCGCGCTTCTATTGCTTGGCGTTCTGAAACGTTGTGACCTATGTAACCGGTTAATAGCTCGGCTATGTCGTGCGAGAACGTTTTGAAAAAGCGCTCTATGTAGGGCTTTTCTTCACCTGAAAACGGGCGTGTTGTTTCGTGCTTTATGTCGAGCGCGTCAAACACACTCTTGATTTGTATTGAGGTGTAGTCTTTACCGTTATCGGTGCGGGCTATTTCGGGTATGCCCCAATCGAGTATTGCTTTACGGATAACTAAACAGATACCGGTGCTGTCACTGGTTGGGTGAATTACGACTTTTGCACGGCGGCTAAATACGTCGATAATTCCGATTAGTGAGTGACGGCCATCGGTTAGCATTACGTCTGATGGGGTTGAATCGAACTCCCATAATTGGTTAAGACGTTTTACGTTTTCGTCCATTTTACCCATGGCGCTCATATACTTGTTTTTCCAAGCATCTGGGTTTGCCATTTTGGTATAAAGTGCGCTGTTTTCGCGCTTCCAACGTGTTAGCCAATCGCGGATTGTGGTTTCTGCTGGTAACGATTTACCTACTTGATAAAAACGAGCAATTAAGCCCTCTTTTATTTGGGTGGCTTTTACGTGTGGGTATTCGTAGATCATGGCAATGCAAAAATCGCTTAGCTCTTTGTCTGAGTCGATGATTGATTTGCCGGTACGCTTTGGCTTTAAAGCAAGCCCTGCTATGCCTTTTTCAGCTACGGTTTTTTGCCAGCGTATTAATGAATTACGCGACACTGACGGTATAACAGATTTACACTCTAATACGTCTTCAATTAAACCTTGGTTATAGCGCTCGCTAAAAAGTTTTAAGCCAACAATTTTGCCTAGTTTGTTTGCACTTATATATGCGTCTGCTGCATTTAATATTTGCACTTTGGCGCTTGCTTTTGGATCGATTTTTTCTAATCCAGCTAAGGTTTTTAGGTTTGATTGGCGTTGGTGATCAATTAAACCTTTGTCTAGGCTGTTCACTTTTTCTTTAACAGCTAGGTAAGATGCACCGCTTTTAGACGCTGGTGTATCCATTGATTTAATAATAGCCTCTTCAACTTGTATACGAACATGTACAGGTAAATCGCAAAGCGCGTATTTTCGCACTTTGCCACCACGGCTAGGTACTTCTGTAAAAGGCCAGTTTTCGTTTTTAGCTTTGATTTGAATGCTGCGCTTACTAAATAGTAAGTAATCAGCAAGTTGTTTAGCTGTGTAGAGTTCCATAATTTACACCCCGTTCATCTTACGACGTCCGAGCTTACGATTTGGCTTGCCATCTTTACCGTAGCGCTCAGGCCATATTTCACAGGCACTTACGCCGATTACATCGGCAATAATTCGCTCTATAGCTGGGTAGGGTCTGTGTAATGCAGTTTGCACAGCATTTGAGGTGTAGCCGCGACTAAAAGACAACTGGCGGCATGACCAACCCTCATCCTCTAGCGCAGCTTTTATATCTGCTTTTGTCCAACCTGGACATTCTATGCTATCCATTTAAGCCACCTTTTGTTGTATATATTTGTATCCATAAACACAATCATATACATACATTTATATACATTCAAACTGTTTTTTATACAAACGTATACACAAAGGGTTAAGCTATTGATATTTAATATTATTTATTTTTATTAGGGGGTTCGCGGTTCGCGCTTTAAAGTGCGAAAGATCGCACTTGATAACACAGACTGTGTAAATTTTTTATTTTGTATGCACTCGCATGTGTGCTTAAATATATATACATCAATCATCCGAACACAGACTTGCTGATAAATGGCTGCATTCAACGACTATTTAAAATCGTTAAGGGAACAAAAATCCCTGGACATAGGCACTGTTGCTAAGCGCATTGGAGTGCATAGACATACTCAGTCAAATTATGAGGGCCATAGAGATCCCCCAATTGATTACTTGGTTGATTTTGCAGAGGTGGTGGGTGTGCCTTTTACTGAGATTCTTAAGAAACGCCTGGATGATTCAAAAGCCAATGAAGAAGCTGCTAAAAAAGCTATTAGTTCTTTAAGCGCAGTAAATTCAACCGATAACACAGTTTCTGATAATCCACTTAAGTACAAAACTAGCAGTGAATTACTGCAAGTAAAACTTGGTGAGCTTTCACATACTGCTGTGCCTATGGATGCAACCGTATACATTGACACCTGCAACAAGAACGTAGTACCTGGTGCTATGTATGGCTTTCTAAACCCAATGACCGGTTGTTATTTCGCAGCTAAGCTAGTGTTAACTGATACACAGCTTAGGCTGGTGTTTGATAACGCAAAGCGTAAAGATGCTGAATTTAATATTGAGGGTGGTAGTACTGAATCGCACTATATTTTGAAGACTCTAGGGCTTTTAGGTAGGGTTATTAAGGCTGAGCTTATTTTTTAGTTACCCATTTACTCCCGCGAATTTTAAAACGGCTTTTTTTTTTACCCATTTTATTCGCTCTTTCCTTTTCGCACTTAATTTTTGTTAAACTCGCTTTAAACCCTTATTTCTCCCGCGTTTTCCCACCTATTCTTATCTATTCCCTATTACCCATTAAGATCTGTTAGTTACAATATGGGATTATTTGTTTATTTAATGCAAATCCACACTCGTGCTGAATAAATAGCCAAGCCTTTGATTGCTTTGTTTTTATACAACTCCATAGCAGTTCTAAAATTATTAGGT
Organism: Pseudoalteromonas sp. 3J6; assembly: GCF_903995135.1. GTDB lineage: Bacteria > Pseudomonadota > Gammaproteobacteria > Enterobacterales > Alteromonadaceae > Pseudoalteromonas. The sequence goes on from NZ_LR877185.1 coordinate 3,200,141, forward strand.
TCTTATCAATATTTAAAATAGATATACGTCTTTGATTAAGATTCAGTTCAACAAACTTTAACGTTAGAAAAATAAAAGTGAGGTATTTATTTTAAATACGTTTATTTAGACTTTGTAAAAATATAGGAAATAGAACAGTTTTTTATCACTAAAAGCTGCTTTATTTAATTTTACGGCAAGTTTTATTAGCTAAAATTACTCTCTTGATTCAAATATTACGCTGTTTTTGTAAAACAATATCACTGCGCTTTACTTAAATAGTGTTATAAAACGCGCAGATTGCACATAAAAACAACGAATAGACCTCTTTTTTGAATTTATGATCTTTTATATGTTGACACTTTGCTATGCGGTCATTAATATTTCGCCCCGTTGAAAGGCAAGACGCTTCCCCCTTAGCTCAGTTGGTTAGAGCGACGGACTGTTAATCCGCAGGTCCCCCGTTCGAGTCGGGGAGGGGGAGCCAAGTTTTTCAGCCATAAACGATTCCCCCTTAGCTCAGTTGGTTAGAGCGACGGACTGTTAATCCGCAGGTCCCCCGTTCGAGTCGGGGAGGGGGAGCCAAGTTTATGTTTATGATGTAGTTCCCCCTTAGCTCAGTTGGTTAGAGCGACGGACTGTTAATCCGCAGGTCCCCCGTTCGAGTCGGGGAGGGGGAGCCAAGTCATAAAAAGTATATTTTAGTTCCCCCTTAGCTCAGTTGGTTAGAGCGACGGACTGTTAATCCGCAGGTCCCCCGTTCGAGTCGGGGAGGGGGAGCCAATTTACTACACTTCCATAGACATCTCCTTAAATTTGCTCTACCATTTCCTATTAAAATAAAAAACTTTTTGATTACAAAAACTAACTATTTGATAACTTTCTCTATCAAGCTATAATTATTTTAATAATCATGAGGTTGTGTCCTCCCCTTTGACATATAAAGATTAAACAATGGCAGCATTTAAAAAACTTATTTTTATACAACTGATGGCTTGGTTGATTCTTGTGACTGCTGGATGTTATTTTATTAGCCAAAACTTTGATAGTGCCATCGGTAAAGCTCAAAAAAATGCGCAGGCGACCGTCGAGCAATATATTAAAAACCTATCTGCAACTGACCTCTCTGCTGATAACTTAAAAAATACACTTGCAAGCAGTGAAATCTTTTCACATTTTACTTTACGTGATTATCAAGGTGCGGAAGTATTTTCAGTTAACAATTCAGCGCAATTACCTGTTATTGCAGACCTTATTCAGTCAAACAATAACTCAGTGCGCCCTCAGTATGCCACTAATGATAACGCCGATATAAAAGTTGAATTTAAAATAAACATCACTCATTTGAGTGAGCAGTTTCAAACTGCTTTTTTTATAATTTTAATTATTAGCACCCTACTCGCTCTAATACCTATTGCATTAATGAAAACCATTGTTAAGCACATTAATGACAATATATGTACGGACGTTGCTGATGTCATTGATATTTATATAAACCAAAATCAACTAGGCGATGATTTTGCGACTAAAATTGATTCGCCAGAGTTAGCTAAGTTAGGGAAAAGTTTAATTCCTAGCTTTAATCGTTTATCGCACTTTTTAAAAAGTAAGAATGACAATATAAAAAATGCTGCACACACAATAAAACGTGAGGCCTACAAAGACGGTGTGACTGAGTTAGGTAATCGCAATATGTTTGTTGATTACTACGAAAAGAATATTGAAAACACCGAAGTAAGTACATTTGGCTCTTTAGCACTCGTTCGCTGTAGTGAGTTGCAGTCTATAAATCAAAGCCGCGGTTATCAAAAAGGTGATGAATACATTAAAGCCGTTGCAGATATTATTGTCAGCATCAGTGGCACCTATTCCGGCAGCCAAGTTTTTAGAGTTAACAGCTCTGATTTTATAACAATTTTACCAAATACCCCGTTGAAAGAAGCCGAAAAATTTGGTGAGAACTTACAATCTCGCTTTACTCAATATATGCAAAACCAAGAGCTTAGCTCGGTTGCAAACACTGGTATTGTAGGGTATGAAAAATCAAAACCTTTGGGTGAGTTACTCTCTATTGTTGATAATGCAATGAGCATGGCGCAGTCTAAGCAAGCTAATGCGTGGCATGTGCAACGTGATACTGATCTAGTTAATAATGTGAGCGCAGGATTTGGTAACCAAAACTGGCGTAAAGTGATTAACGAAGTAATTGAGTCTAAAAGCGTCCATTTAGTGATCCAAAATATTATGCCTTTAGGCAAAAGCATTAAAGCCTATGCTGAAATTCAAGCCCGCTTCAAAACAGAAGAAAACCAAGCTTTGCCTACCGCTTCATTTTTAGCAATGGCTGAAAAGCTCGATATGGCCATTGAAATTGACAAGTTAATAATAGAATCGTCTTTGGAAAGAATAAAATCGAGTAATTTATCTGAAAAGTATTTTGGCTTAAATATTACCCCATCTAGCGCGCACAGCGACCAATTCATGATTTGGTTAGAGCGCCGCTTACTCAAAGATACCCATATTGCCTCTAAATTAATTTTTGAAGTGAGTGAATTTGGTCTTCAACAAAATATTAAAGCAAGCAAACGCTTTATTGATATGGTGCATCGAGTAGGTGCCAGAATAACGGTAGAACGCTTTGGTGTGGGACTCACCTCATTTAAATTTTTCAGAGATTTAAAACCAGATTTTATTAAAATGGATGCAAGCTATACACGTGGTTTGGAAGACGATAAAAACAATCAGTACTTTATGCGTTTAATGGTCGACCTTGCCCATAGAATTGGCGTCAGTGTTTTTGCAGAGGGCGTTGAAAGCCAAGAAGAAAAACATATTGTAGAAACATTATGCCTTGATGGCGTTCAGGGTTATTACATTGAAAAGCCTAAAGACATCTAACCCATCCTAACTCAGATAAAAAAGAGCATTTATGCTCTTTTTTACGTTTTAAAGTGTGCTTTTGCTATTGTTCAGCCGTTAAAATGCAGACAGCTTTTTAATTGCAAAGCTCTTAGATTTTGGCCCTTTAGAATTAGCCCGTTATTTTACGTTGTTTATTTAACTGATAATCACTCAACGTGTTGTTAATCGCAGTAGAAAAAAGGATAATACATGGGATTTTATTAGCGTGAGGCACACATGACAGAATACGTCTTGTTATTAATTGGAACAGTGTTAGTTAACAACTTTGTATTAGTACAATTTTTAGGCCTTTGCCCGTTTATGGGTGTATCAGGAAAACTTGATACCGCCATAGGTATGTCTTTAGCAACTACCTTTGTGCTAACGCTTGCCTCTGTGACCAGTTATTTAGTAAACGAGTATATTTTATTACCACTAGATATCACCTACCTGAAAACAATGAGCTTTATTTTAGTTATTGCAGTGGTTGTTCAATTTACTGAAATGGTTGTTAGAAAAACCAGTCCAACGTTATACCGTCTACTGGGAATATTTTTACCTTTAATAACGACTAACTGTGCAGTACTCGGTGTTGCTTTATTAAATATCAAAGAAGATCACACCTTTTTACAATCTGCCGTTTATGGGTTTGGTGCCGCAGTGGGTTTTTCATTAGTTTTAGTTTTATTTGCGGCATTGCGCGAACGTTTGGCCGCAGCAGATGTCCCCACTCCATTTAAAGGTGCTTCAATCGCAATGATAACGGCAGGTTTAATGTCAATGGCCTTTATGGGTTTTACTGGATTAGTGAAGTTTTAATATGACCTTGTTGTACGCTTTAATAGCGCTGGGTTTACTGGCGTTAATTTTCGGATTAATTTTAGGATTTGCAGCCGTACGTTTTCGAGTTGAAGGTAATCCTGTAGTGGAGCAAATCGATACCATTTTGCCACAAACACAATGTGGTCAATGTGGTTATCCTGGTTGTCGCCCTTATGCAGAAGCCATTGCCAATGGCGATGAGATAAACAAGTGCCCACCCGGTGGTGATGCCACAGTTAAGAAATTGGCCGATTTGATGGGTGTTGAGGCTAAACCCTTAGCCGGCGGCGAACAAGCCGAGCCAGTTAAAACGGTGGCTTACATTCGCGAAGACGAATGTATTGGCTGTACCAAATGTATTCAAGCCTGCCCTGTTGATGCCATTGTTGGTGCAACCCGTCAAATGCACACTGTTCTAATTGACGAATGCACAGGCTGCGACTTATGCGTTGAACCTTGTCCGGTCGATTGTATTGACATGCTACCTGTTGCACCAACAAAACAAACTTGGAAATGGCAACTAGACGCTATTCCTGTTACCCAAATAGATTAGAGGTTTGAGTGGAAAAGTTACTTGAACAAATAAAAAAAGGCACCGTTTGGGCATTTCCTGGCGGCGTACACCCTCCTCAGCAAAAGTCATTATCTAATAATGCGCCTATTGCGCGCCTTCCTTTGCCTGAAAAACTCGTTTTGCCTTTAAAGCAGCATATTGGCGCTAGCGGTAAATTAATTGTAGAAAAAAGCCAGCACGTATTAAAAGGTCAACCATTAACTAAGCCTTCTGCTAACTGGTCGGTACCTGTGCACGCACCGACTTCAGGCACTATTATTGATATAACGCCTATGCCATCAGCGCACCCTTCTGCCTTGCCTGAATTAAGCATTATTATTGAACCCGATGGCAACGATACCTGGTGTGAACTATCGCCTTTAGCAAACCCAGCCAATGCATCACACGATGAACTGGTTGATATTATTCATAATGCGGGGATCTCTGGCATGGGAGGCGCAGGTTTTCCAACCTACGTTAAAGCAGATATTAAGCAGCCGATTGAATTTTTAATCGTGAACGCGGTTGAGTGTGAACCTTACATCACGGCTGACGATACTTTAATGCGCGAACATGCCGCTGAAATAATCAAAGGTATTGAGCTCATGCAACAGCTGCTCAATCCTACCCTGTGTATTATTGGTATTGAAGATAATAAGCCCGAGGCTATCACAGCCATGACAGAAGCGGCGAAGCATAACGAGCATATTTTAATACAAACCGTGCCCACGGTTTACCCCTCTGGCGGTGAAAAACAGCTGATCAAACTACTCACTAACCGTGAAGTTCCTAATGGTGGCATTCCTGCTGATATCGGCATTTTAGTACATAACACCGGCACTTTATTTGCGATACAGCAAGCCGTATACGAAGGTAAACCGTTAATTGAACGTGTTGTTACCGTTACCGGCAATACTATACATAATCCAGGTAATGTATGGGCGCTATTAGGTACTGAGATAAAACACTTACTTGATTGCCAAGGGTTTTCACCTGTGCCGCAACAGCGCGTCGTTATGGGCGGCCCTATGATGGGCTTTACCTTACCAACGGTTCGTATTGGCGTTGTTAAAACAACAAACTGCATACTTGCCCCAGATCACAAAGAATTAGCAGAGCCTGGCCCAGAAAAAGCCTGTATTCGCTGCAGTGCCTGTGCCGATGCCTGCCCTGCCTCGTTATTGCCACAACAATTACAATGGTTTGCTAAATCAAAAGAATACGACAAACTCCAAGAACATAACTTATTTGATTGTATTGAATGTGGCGCGTGTGCCTATGTTTGCCCAAGTGAAATACCACTCGTTCAGTACTACCGCGTTGCAAAAGTTGAGATTAAAGAGCAAATTGCCGAGAAGATAAAATCTGATCGCGCTAAAGAACGATTTGATGCACGTAAAGCGCGTTTAGAGCAAGAGCAGGCTGAGCGAAAAAATCGTCACAAACGTAAGCCAGCAGCTAAATCAACCGAAGAACAGCAAAAAGTAGCCGATGCCCTTGCCCGCGTTAAAGATAAAACCAGCGATGGTGACAATAAATCAGCTGTAGCAGCGGCAATTGCGCGTGCTAAAGCTAAAAAGCAAGGTGGCGAACTTGAGCCAGATAACAGTGAAGTTGCAAAAGAACGCGCTGCCCGTAAAGAGCAAGCTCGCCTTTATAAAGAGCAAAAAGCACAAAGTAATGGTGATGACGAAGCTGTAGATGACAAAAAGTCAGCAGTTGCAGCCGCTATTGCCCGCGCTAAAGCCAAAAAGGCAGCACAAGCTAATGAGCAAACAGCAAGCGATGACACTGCAAGTGAATCACCCGTCGCTGCCGATGATAAAAAAGCTGCCGTCGCTGCCGCTATTGCTCGTGCTAAAGCCAAAAAGGCAGCACAAGCTAATGAGCAGGCAGCAAGTGATGACACTGCAAATGAATCACCCGTCGCTGCCGATGATAAAAAAGCCGCCGTCGCTGCCGCTATTGCCCGCGCTAAAGCTAAAAAGGCAGCGCAAGCTGCTGAGCAAACACCAAACGATAGCACAACAAGTGAATCTCCAGTTGCTGCCGATGATAAAAAAGCTGCCGTCGCTGCAGCCATTGCCCGTGCTAAAGCCAAAAAAGCAGCGCAAGCTGCTGAGCAAACAGCAAACGATGACATAGCAAGTGAATCACCTGTCGCCGCCGATGATAAAAAAGCTGCCGTGGCAGCCGCTATTGCCCGCGCTAAAGCCAAAAAAGCAGCGCAGGCTGATGAATTAGCAAAACAAAGTGAAAACACTGAGCCACCAAGCAACGATGAATCTTCAGAAGGTTCACAGCAAACAGCTCAAGAAAAAAAGAAAGCCGCCGTAGCCGCCGCTATTGCTCGCGCTAAAGCTAAAAAGCAACAAAAAGAAGGAAATGATCAGTCATGAAACTAACCATGGCCAGTTCACCCCACAATCATAGTCACAAATCTGTGACACGGTTAATGTTAACTGTGATTGCGGCTTGTATTCCTGGTGTTATTGCACAAGTTGTATTTTTTGGCACCGGTGTCCTTATTCAATTATTATTAGCGTTAGTGTGTGTAAGCGCATTTGAAGCAGCCGTTATGTTAATGCGTAAGCGCCCTATTTGGCCTGCATTAAGCGATGGCAGTGCATGGCTTACCGGTGTGTTATTGGCAATAAGTATTCCGCCTTTAGCGCCTTGGTGGATTATTGTTATAGGGTGTTTGTTTGCCATAGTTATTGTTAAACAGCTATATGGTGGTTTAGGGTTTAATTTATTTAACCCTGCAATGGCAGCCTATGTGCTTTTATTAGTGTCGTTCCCTGTGCAAATGACTGCTTGGTTACCCGTTACAGAATTACTTAATACGGGTATTACTTTTAGCCAGCAGTTAAGCTTAATCTTTAGCGACTTTACCACGTTAGGATACAGCTTAGATCAGCTCCGAGTAGGAATAGACGGCAGCACAATGGCTACCCCACTTGATACCTTAAAAACAGATATTGCTCACGGACTAACGGTGACAGAGAGCATGCAAAAGAGCGTATTTAATGAGTGGACTGGCCTAGGTTGGGGATGGGTTAACTTAGCCTTCTTACTCGGCGGCCTTTACCTGTTAAAAACAAAAGTAATTAACTGGCATATACCAGTGAGTTTTATTGCAAGCTTAAGCTTATGCGCAGCAATTGGTTATATTGCCTCGCCAGGCACTGAGCCGGGTGTAGTGTTTCACTTGTTTAGTGGTGCGACTATGCTGGGGGCCTTTTTTATCGCCACCGATCCTGTATCAGCTGCAACCACCAATCGAGGTCGCCTTATTTATGGTGCAGCAATTGGTTTAATCGTGTATTTAATTCGCACCTTTGGTGGTTTTCCTGATGCAGTTGCATTTGGGGTGTTGCTAATAAACATAGCGGTACCGCTTATCGATTACTATACACAACCAAGAACCTATGGCCATGGAGCAGTAAAATGATTATTTCTTCAATGGTAAAAAATGGCGCAATATTGTGTGGGTTTGCGTTACTAACAACGGGACTCGTTGCCACAATTAATACACTTACCGCTGATAAAATTGCAGAGCAAGAGCAGTTGCAATTAACTAATCAGCTTCAAGAAGTATTGCCGCATTCCAAATACAGCAATGAGCTATCGCAAGATTGTGTAATTATATCTGATCCATTACTAGGGCCATACGACAACCAAGTTATTTATCGTGCCCGAAAAGATAACGAACCTGTGGCATTAGTCATTCGTCATGTCACCCCTAGCGGCTACAGTGGTGATATAAACTTACTAAGTGCAGTATATCGCGATGGTACCATTGCGGGTGTAAGGGTAACCAAACATGAAGAAACACCAGGTTTAGGTGATAAAGTTGAAATAAAAAAATCAGACTGGATCACCACATTTAATGCAAAAACAGTACAAAGCGAAAGCGACGATCGTTGGGCTGTTAAAAAAGATGGCGGTCAGTTTGATCAGTTTACTGGCGCTACAATTACACCTCGTGCCGTTGTAGGCTCAGTCAAAAACGCGGTACTTTATGCACAAGATAACTTTGATGCTCTGTTCACAGCAGCAAACGCATGCCCAGAGGTAACGCCATGAGCGAATTAAAAACCCTTTACAAAGAAGGCTTATGGGGAAATAACCCCGCCTTGGTACAGTTATTAGGTTTATGCCCTTTACTCGCTGTTACCTCTACAATTACTAATGCGCTAGGTTTAGGCTTAGCAACCTTATTGGTATTAGTAGGCTCTAATATTACTGTATCAATAGTGCGTAACTGGGTACCTAAAGATATTAGAATACCTGTGTTTGTGATGATCATTGCCGGTTTTGTAACAATTGTGCAGCTGTTAATGAACGCTTACACTTTTGGCCTTTACCAATCTTTAGGGATTTTCATTCCGTTAATTGTAACCAACTGCGCCATTATTGGCCGTGCAGAAGCGTTTGCCTCAAAAAATCCAGTGCACTTATCCGCCTTTGATGGCTTAATGATGGGCTTAGGCTTTATGTTGGTTCTGGTTGTACTTGGCGCTATGCGAGAACTGATTGGACAAGGCACATTATTTGATGGTGCCGATTTATTACTCGGGCCTTGGGCTGCTATATTGCGCATTGAAGTATTTAGCTTTGATAGCCAGTTTTTATTGGCCATTTTACCACCGGGCGCATTCTTAGGGCTTGGTCTGCTGATTGCCGCTAAAAATGTAATTGATGCACAAATAAAATCAAAACAAGTCGCACCGCCAGAAGCTGAAAAAGGCCCTAGAGCGCGTGTAACTAGCTTAACTTAAGGGGAAAACGCATTAACTTAATAAAGCTAATGCGTTTTAAGTTACATGAATAAAGAAAAACGTCACCAAATACTCACTCGCTTACGCGACGACAATCCACATCCTGAAACGGAGCTTGAATATTCAAGCCCGTTTGAGTTATTAGTTGCCGTTACGCTTTCAGCACAAGCCACCGATGTTGGGGTAAATAAAGCCACTCGTAAATTATTTCCGGTTGCTAATACACCACAAGCAATTTTAGATATTGGCCACGACACGCTGCGTGATTACATAAAAACCATTGGGTTGTTTAATTCCAAAGCAGCCAATGTATATAAAATGTGCCAAATATTGGTAGATCAGCATAACGGTGAAGTGCCAGAAAATCGTGAAGCCCTAGAAGCCCTGCCTGGCGTTGGCCGTAAAACTGCTAATGTAGTACTGAACACTGCTTTTGGCTGGCCGACAATTGCAGTTGATACGCATATTTTCCGTGTATCAAACCGTACTAAACTTGCTATGGGTAAAGACGTGGTTGCGGTTGAGCAAAAACTCGAAAAAGTGATCCCCAAAGAATTTAAAGTCGATGTACATCACTGGCTCATTTTACATGGGCGCTATACCTGCGTTGCCCGTAAACCAAAATGTGGCAGCTGTATTATTGAAGACTTGTGTGAGTTTAAAGAGAAAATAGAGTAATTAAAGCCTGCTTTGTGCCATGAGCGGACATTCATGATTAACTCGTTTCAGCCCCAAAACAAGCTACAAAAATTATAAATCTAATCTGAAAATATTGATTGAATTACTTCTTTACCATACTTTTTTTCCATTCGGATAAAGAAAGCTGGTTCAACAAATTTGGCGAACGATATATGGCCTCGTAAACAATCTTTTTGTTCGTCAGTTAAAATACCCAAACTGTACTTATGGATTAATGACGATATCGTGCGCTTTTTTGAGCGGCCTAGCGAAAGTTTTGAGTCATTGGTTATTGTAATTCCAGTGACGTGCCGATTATGTCCCTTTGAAGAAAAAACAGTTTTAATTGAGTTAACTTTGATTGAACCATTACAGTGCTTTTTTAATTGCTCGCTAATAACTTTTGGGAATTCAAACAGAACCTCTTTTCTATTTGTTGAAAATGTTAGGTCATCTGCATAACGGGTATAATTTACTCCTAATTCTGAGCAATATTCATAAATTGCAGCATCAAAAAAATACATTACAAAATTAGAAACTAATGGCGAACTGGGTGCGCCAATACTAAGTTTCAGTCTACTTCTGCGAGTTAACTTGTAAAACAGTAAATTTGAAAGCAATTCCTTATCTAGGTTCGAAAAGTTTATCCCGCAACTGCTTGCTACTTTAAAGAATAGTTGTGGCTCAATGCTTGGGAAAAAATCTTTACAGTCCATTTTTAGCATGTATCGGGTATTTTTATGCGCAAGCGCATTATCTTTAATACTAACCCCTTTTTTATATGCTTTTGCTGAGTCATGCACAGGTAATATGCTTTCTAATTTATTGACAATAAGTCGTTGAATAAATTTTAACTCTTTTGAAGGATGCGCTATTCTTCTTTTCCCATTACCGTTTCGCTTAGGGATGCGGTATTTCTTATACCTATGTGGAGCTGTTGCAGAAAACTTTAGAATTTCTGACTCACTAATAACTAGCATTGTTTTTAACAATAGCATTATATCCATTAGTTACCTTCTTCCATTTTGGGAACGACGTTTTGCAGTACATTCAATCTTCTTCTTGCAAGTTGAGAATCGTCGGTGACATATGTTAGACGTAATGCCATTGTTAATGTAGAGTCATCTATTATTTTGTTATCCGTTGTTCGGCCAAAATTTACTAATTTTTTATCGCGATGAATAGGGTAATAATATGTATTGGTGCTTTCTCTTTCTTTGTCAATAAACCTCATTTTTCTAAGTAGATATAAGATTCGTTGGAGAGTGCCTTGCTGTACTTCAATTCCTAAGTGTTTTAATACTTTTTCTATTTCACCCAGCATAATGGGAAAAGACAGTCGAATAATTTCCGCAATTAAATACGAAATATGGCCAGAAATTTTTTCTTTAAAATTTTCTGTTTTATGAGTGTTTTTAATTTTTTCTTCAACATTATGACAAAGATCTTCTAAGTAATAATTGTCATATTCAGGTTCATTTTCTTGAACGTCATCATTTAGTGAAGGGAAAGGATATGTGCAAAATGAATTTTCAACTTTGCTTTCGATAAATTTTAATGGACCCAAATAGATGAATGAATCCTCTGTTTCTAGTTCATCCTTCGGAACAACAACTAGAAGTTTTTTAAAAAATGCAGGCCTAGAACAATAAAGCCCTAACTCAACTAACGAGCCAGCGCTTTCAAGAAATATAATAACTAATGTTGATAAACTGGCTATATCATCTTCAAAAGTTAGTAAATCCCGATAGTTACCATCTGCGTAGTAATCTTTGAACTCTTCGGCTAAAACAATGTAGTCGTGAAACTCAATGCCTTTTTCTGCGGTATACCGCATTAGTCTATCTCGAAAACTACCAGGAGGAAGTTGTTTGTCTACAGGGTGTACTATCCCGCCACAAACAAATAGGGTTTTGATTGCGAATTGAACTTTAAAGTTGTCTTTGTTTAACCTGCCAAACTGTTCTTGTAAGGCCTTTTCGTACTCTGCTGACAAAATCCATTCTCTTGAAAACAAAGAAGCGAACTAAATGTTCGCTTCTTTTACACTCTTTACTAGAGGAAGCGTTATAAAGTTTTATAGCGCTCCTGAGGCACGAAGGATCGTTATAAAACTTTATAACGCAACCCTAAATGTGCTCAATAAGTTAGAGTCTGGCTAATCGCCCGACTAGGTTAATTCAAGGAATCATCCCAACGCTAAAGAGTAAAAATATATTAAACCTTTAAGAAGTTGGTGGCAACTCGTTTCTGTCCAAAAACGAGTTTTTCTGGGCGTCTGCTCATCGCTCATTGCCGAAGTATGCCTGAGAATTTAAAGCGGACGATAGTAAAACATTAAGCAGCGCGGCCAGCCTGCAAGCCGATGCTGACGTTAGAATAAAACCTCATCACTTTCGCCTAAATTTACCAGCCCGAGAATGCCATTTTGTTGAGTCTTTTACGCTTTCAAAGCGATGTTGCATGTTGTTATATCGGGTCCCGCCAGGCTCAATACTTTCGGTGCTCGCGATTAGCATGCGGTTCAAGTTTTCTAGCTCGTAAAGCTCTAAATTAGGCAATCTTAAAGCCATATTTTTCTTAAAATTCTTGTGGGCCTTTATTTGGCTAATTAGAAACTTCTTTTCTTTCTTTTCGTATTCAATAATTTTTTCGTCTGCGATGTGTTTTTCATGTGTTTCTCTTTCAGGATCCTGCTTCCTTTTTTTCTTAATTTTTTCTTTGTTATTTTTCAAGGATTTTTGAATGACGTTGGAATACGCCCATTTTTGAGCTGCTCTTAAAGCTACATTCCAATTTTGGTCATTAGCTTTAAATTTAAGCGACAGAAGATGCTCTTTAGTCCATTTACCTGATTTTAGCATTTCCCATATGAACTGCTTATTTTCTAGTACTTTATTATCCACGCTCATTCTAGCTTCGGTCTCAAACCTAATGATAATTTAATATTAGTGCGCTCATCACATATATTTCTGCCGACTCCACGCTCATTTTTCTACATTAAATAGTTTTAGCAAATAACGCGAAGTATTACTATCTCTAAGTTTTCTCAAACTTTAAAGTAAAGTTAAATAGAACAATATGCGCGCGTCGCTCATTTTCGTGAATATATGCGCAAAGCAGAGTTTGATCACCCAATTGACTTTTATATTATTCAATATCAATGACAGGTTTTCGCTCAAAGCAGTCTTGAAAAAGTAAGTATTTTCGTTCTACGTTCATTATATTTTGGCTGGCCGACCATTGCCGTAGACACGCACATATTCCGTGTATCAAACCGTACTAAGCTTGCTATGGGTAAAGACGTTGTAGCGGTTGAGCAAAAGCTCGAAAAAGTGATCCCCCAAAGAATTTAAAGTCGATGTACATCACTGGCTCATTTTACATGGCCGCTACGTGTGTACTGCACGAAAGCCCAAATGTGGCAGCTGTATTATTGAAGATTTATGTGAGTTTAAAGATAAGACTGAATAGCTCCCACCTGTTAAGGTACGAAAGCGGACGTTAGCTTTGGCTTACCCAGTGTCAAGTTGCGACATAGCTGGCTTAAGTTGTGTCGATTTCCCCCCAAAAAAAGAACTGATAGGTAGCAAACTGATCTTTTAAATAAATTAACCACAAGATGTGCCTAGTAAACTTATAACGATTCACTCACTTCTTTTAGCAGCTAAGTGTGCTCGTTGAATGGCTCAGGGGTTATGCTGGCGTAGTAACTGTCTTCAGTAAATTAATGTTACATCTATATTCTTGCAGGGGGTTATGAAGCAACCCCACTCTTGAACGATAAAAAAGCTAAATGTGCTGCCTTACCTGAACTGTAATTATCTAGATGACTCATCTTGTAACCTGCGAACAATAAACCTTCAAAAAAATAAAAAATCCAATCAACACAGAAGTGCTTACTTAATAACCCCTCATCTTTCGCAAGTTTTATCAATTCTCGTATCTCGTTATCTTGCTGTTGCATACGAACTTGAAGCTTTTCACTTTTCTGAAACATCTTCTCGAACTTTTGCAAAAAAGCGAATTCCTCGTATAACGGCAAAGTATTTTCGAATACAAGCCTAATAGCATCCAATGAGTCTTTAGCTTTATTTTCAACGGACATATTTACTTCGTCAAAGCGGTCTAAACAATATAACGCAATCTCTTCTTGAAGCGCTTCCTTATGCTTAAATTGGCGGTACACCGTTGCTCTACCAACTTCAGCCCTTTTAGCCACGTCAACTAGCGTTGAATCCTCATTTTGAATAAACAGTTTTAACCCCGATTGAATAATTTTTTTTCTCGAATTATTTGTTCTTGCATCCATTTTATGAGACAGCCTTGTATCATCTATTAAGTTCCATTATGATACAGCAATGTCTCAAAAGTTAAAAATGAATTCTGTGGAGCAAGAGAGTGAATAGACTAATCGGTATTGACTTTGCAAGAGCGTTAGCGCTCTTTGGTATGGTTATTGTCAACTTTAAGTTAGCCATGAACGCCGATATTGGCACACCACAATTAATAGAGTTTGCGGCTCTATTCGAAGGTCGGGCTTCGGCTTTGTTTGTTATATTAGCGGGTATAGGTATTGCATATTTAACTAAAAAATGTGTTACCAGTGGATCACTTGAACACATCAAGCAAGTAAGAACCTCTTTGATAAAAAGGTCTGTTTTACTACTTTTGATTGGCTTGGCTTTTACACCTATTTGGGAAGCCGACATCTTGAAATTCTATGCATTCTATTTTTTGATAGCTGCATTATTATTTACTCTTAGCAGCAAGAAACTGCTCAGTGCATCTATCGGTTTTGTTTTTGCATTTCCATTAATGTGGCTATTCTTTGATTACGAAAAAGGATGGGATTGGCTTGAGCTTAGTTATTCTGGTTTTTGGACAACTGAAGGAGTGATTAGACACCTTTTCTTTAATGGTTATCACCCAGTTTTACCATGGTGTGGTTTCTTGCTATTTGGCATATGGTTGGGTAAACAAGATTTATCCAATACTAATGTAAGGAAGTCTTTGTTTACATGGTCTTTAAGTATTTTACTTATTGTAGAAGCAAGCTTCTATATGCTGAGAATGTGGGCAGGAGATGACCCGTCTATTGGCATGTCAAAAGATGAAATTGAGTTTTTGTTAACCACGTCAATAATACCGCCGTTGCCACAATATATGTTTTCAGCTGCAAGCTCTGCCGTTCTTGTTTTGCTGGTTTCTCTAAAACTAGCAAGTGTATTTCCTACCAACCGGTTAATTGAGTGGCTAAGCAAAACTGGGCAGTTAACGTTAACTCTGTATGTAGCACATGTCATTATTGGCATGGGAATTCTTGAGGCAACTGGCTTACTCGTTAATCAAACCATAGACTTGTCAATATTTTCCGCATTGGTTTTTTGCATAATTAGCATAATTTTCAGTGTGTTTTGGCTCAAGTATTTTAAACACGGGCCTTTAGAATTGATTTTTAAAAAATGCACTTAGTAGGCCAAAACATTGTTTTAAAAAACTAAAACTATTGAGACTGTTAGCTGACTGTTAGCTGTTTAATTAGGGTAAATAATGCTATATCGATAGTAACAGTCAGGAAGTTAATAAAAGCATCCTATAGGTATTACCTTTTGCATCTACTTTTATTATCTTTCGGCTGGCCGACTCAAACCTTGATAAGTTTGCTATGGGGAAGAACCTTGTTGAAGTAGAAGAGAAGCTCGAAAAAGTAGTGCCTAAAGAGTTTAAAGATAAAGTAGAATAGATCCGTAAATAAAAAACGTTCATTTAGCACGATTGTTAATAATAAACCTCAATTATCAGGCTTATAAGAATAAGCTCAATTATTAATTCGTATTCCAGTGTTACTTTTTTGTTTATTCAAAGTAGGTGTCTAACTTTGGCACCTTTTATTTTTCATACCTTGTAAATCAATTCAAATAAAATCTGTTTATTCGTGATTTGCCGTAATTATTGGAACATTTCCAAAGTATTAATTTCACAAGTATCATTCCTTTAGTTATGCTACTGAGCATAAATAAAATTATAGTGCGGACCCTCTATGTTACCCTTACTTCGTATATTGTTAATTGAGCAAGACCCTAGCACCTTAAAAGAACTTTCGACGAATCTGTCAAAAGTTATCCCTAATTTTGAGCGAAACGATATTCATATCGATATTATTGAGTACCTTGAACTTGAACAAGCACTGGAGTGTGTAAAGGAAGATGGTGATATTCAGGCCGTTGTACTTAGTTGGGATGTGCAAAATAAGGTTGGTGAACGCACTTATAGTCGTTTTATCGAGCATCTAAAGGGGATCCGTCTTGAATTACCTGTGTATGTTATTGGTGACGACACAGAGGGGCTAGAAATTGTTAATGAGTCGGAGGAGATTGAGTCATTCTTCTTTAAAGATGAAGTAATCTCAGACCCTGAAGCAATTTTAGGTTATATGATCAATGACTTCGATGACCGCTCAGAAACGCCTTTTTGGACAGCGTACCGTCGCTATGTTGGCGAGTCGAACGATTCATGGCACACTCCAGGACATAGTGGCGGTTCTAGCTTTAGAAATTCTCCTTATATTAAAGATTTTTATCAGTTTTATGGCCGTAATGTGTTTGTGGGTGACTTGTCGGTGTCAGTCGATTCGTTAGGCTCATTATCAGATAGCACCAATACCATTGGCCGTGCCCAAGAGTCAGCTGCTGCTACGTTTGAGGTGAAGCACACTTACTTCGTCACTAATGGGTCATCCACTTCAAATAAAATCATCTTGCAGACACTGCTTCGCAAAGGCGATAAAGTGATTATTGACCGTAATTGCCATAAATCTGTGCACTATGGCATTTTGCAATCAGCCAGTTTACCCATTTATTTGTCGAGTATTTTAAACCCTAAATATGGGATTTTTGCGCCACCGTCATTGGCTGATATCAAACAAACAATTGAGCAGAACAGCGATGCGAAATTGCTGGTACTAACAGGGTGTACTTACGATGGCCTACTGAGTGACCTTAAACAGGTAGTCGAGTTTGCTCATCAACATGGTATTAAGGTGTTTATCGACGAAGCGTGGTTTGCTTACTCGCTATTTCATCCAAGTTTACGGTATTATTCTGCGATTCATGCTGGCGCTGATTATGTTACTCATTCAGCGCATAAAGTGGTATCGGCGTTTTCTCAGGCATCGTATATCCATGTAAACGATCCTGATTTTGATGCTGACTTCTTTCGCGAGATTTACAGTATTTATGCCAGTACATCGCCGAAATATCAGCTTATCGCTTCTCTTGATGTGTGCCAAAAACAATTGGAGATGGAAGGCTATAAGTTACTCAATGCCTTGTTAAATCATGTAGACGAATTTAAGCAACAGATGGCATCACTAAAGCAGATTAAAGTGCTTGGTAAACAAGAGTTTACGGAAATATTCCCGCACTTTAGTGATGATAACATGGGCCACGACCCGCTAAAAATTCTTATCGACATTAGCGAATTACCCTATTCATTAAAAGATATTCATAAGTATCTGCTGGATGAAATTGGCTTAGAAATAGAAAAATACACCCACAGTACTATTTTGGTGTTACTGACTCTTGGCGGCACGCGCTCGAAGATCATTCGCTTATACAATGCGTTAAAAAAACTCGATAGTGGCAAGGTAAAACTAGCCACATCGACGCGACGTTCTCGCTTACCGGAGAATTTACCAGCTATAGACTTAGCCTGTATTCCAAGCGAAGCTTTTTATGGCGAGCGCGAATCGGTACCTATTAGCAAAAGTAACAACCGCATTTGCGCCGGTTTAGTTACGCCCTACCCGCCAGGAATTCCGCTTTTGGTTCCGGGGCAACATATTACACAAGAGCATATAGACTATCTGAAGGAGCTTGCAGGACAAGGGTTAACGATTCAGGGCAGTTTTGATGGCGAAATATATGTCCTTAAAGGTAAAGTTGAGAAGTAAAAATATCGCGTAATACAGTTTTATGATTAGGAATTGCTTATAATCGTACTTTACAGATTTCAAAGAATAAATTGAGGTAAATTTAAATGCGTTTACTACATACTATGTTACGGGTTGCTGATCTAGATAAATCAATTGCCTTTTACACTAATGTGCTAGGTATGAAAGAGTTACGTCGTGCAGATAATGAAGAGTATCGCTATACCCTTGCCTTCGTCGGCTACGGTGATGAAACTGATACAACAGTACTTGAACTGACCTATAACTGGGATATTGACAGCTACGATTTAGGTAATGCCTATGGCCATATAGCGATTGAATTTGATGATATTTATAAGGCCTGTGGGGATATCAAAGCAGCTGGCGGTAACGTTAGTCGTGAACCAGGTCCAGTAAAAGGTGGCAAAACGGAAATTGCATTTGTTAAAGACCCTGATGGATATGCAATTGAACTTATTCAGAAAAAATCATAAATAATCACGGGTAGTATTTTACCCATAAAAAAAGGTGCCTTGAGCACCTTTATCGTAATTGACTATCTTTACTGCCACGGCGATTAAACGCGTTAGCATTACTTGGTAGCCCTTCTAATTCCGCTTGGCATGAAATACAGTAGCGCACGCCTGGTAATGCTAACCTTCTTGCTTGTGGTATTCTCTCGTCACACTCATCACAAAGCTCAGCGCTCGCTCCTGAAATTAGGTTACTTCTTGCGTATTGCACTGCATCATTAACACTTGCATCTATTTGATCTTGAATTGCGCCATCTCGCGCCCATCCACTTGCCATAAATCCTCCTCATTTTTTGGAAGTTTTATGTAGATTAACAAGTAGAATATTTATAAGCCCTGAATAAAAAACACAGATACTTTTAATTAAGTCTTTTGAGGTTGAACAATACTTGAGTGAATATCGTGACTCTAGGCTTTGATAAACCTAAATATTTAATTTAGAGAGGTATTTTATAGACGAACGTAAGAAGTGCTTGAACAGAAAGTTTTTTATCTTAATAACACATACCTACTTTAGAAAAAGTAAGTGGCGTCCCCAAGGGGATTCGAACCCCTGTTACCGCCGTGAAAGGGCGGTGTCCTAGGTGTCTCTTATACACATCTAGATGTGTATAAGAGACAGGTTTAAAGATAAGACTGAATAGCTCCCACCTGTT